>JBDNGJ010000221.1:0-53669 GCA_041689365.1 Virgibacillus sp. | reverse complement strand
CTTGAACACGGATTTGATTCAAATGAGCTTTTAATTGATAGACTTCCTCTGTATTGGAGGGGGATAGAAGCAGGTTAATTTTATTATAAAATCCGTACACCAATTTCACTTGATCACCTAATTCTCTGTTAAGCCGGGAAGCTAGCTGGTGCACATATATGTCTAAATATTGGAAATCTATTCTTTCCTTGGAAATCTCCAGAACTGCAACCATCCAGTTTCCGTTTACGTCCAAATTTAATTCCTTACCATATTTAATTAATTGATCTTTTTCATCACAGGCAAGTAATTCATTGAATTGCTCATATACTCTGCGGTGATAAATTTTTGTTGTCGTTTGGCGGTTAACTAATTCCAATGCTAAAAAGGTAGCCCCCTGCTCCAGCGTAATTTGGTCGAATTCCGAAATGGATCTATGGAGGGAAACGATCAGGCAACCTACAAAAATTTGCCCGTTATATATTGGGTAAAGGTAGTAGGTATCCTCATTATCTGTAGTCACATAAAAACCCCTGCGCCGTTCCTTACACAGTGTTTTGATTTCAAATACGCTGTAATTAACCCCGTTAGTATCTCTCGGTGAGTAAAATTCATTTTCCAGTCCATTAAAAAACACAAAATTCATTTCAAACATTTTTTGTAAGCCGTCCACCAATACATTAATACCTTTATTTTGGAGGGAAAGCTTAATGAGTGTATCGTGGACTTTTTGCCGCTTTTGCAATTGATTATTTCGCGTTTTCAATTGTGCACTTAAGTCGGTAATTTGCTCCAGACGATTTATTGTTTCCGAATGATATTGGGCATTTTCAATCGCAATTGCAGCCTGCCTGGCAAACGCTTCAAGTAGGGTAATATCTTCTTCGCCAAGATACTTCTTAATTCTCCACTGGTGGATAATCATGACTCCGATTCGTTTATCATCGATGGAAACCGGCACACAGATGGCGCCGTCAACAAAACCAGATGATTGTAAAATGTTAGTGATGTTTTCAGGTAAAACATTGAATGAATGCATAGCTGCAATTAATTCATCATGAGAGTTGTAAAATCTGCTTTTTCCATCTTCAAACACTTTCCCTGTGATTGATTCACCAATTTTAGTTTCAAATCGATAAATTTCATCATTAAATCCTACAGGTGCTTTTGGAATCAGTTTTTGTTTTGTTGAGTCATAAAGCATTAAGTAACCAGCATCAGCAGCTGGAATCACATTCAACGCATGGCGGATGATTTGTTCTAATACATGATTGAGATTCAGGCTGGAAGAAATCGAATGCATACTTTCGATTATCGTATCCTGCTCTTGTTTCTTCGTGCTTAAATATTCCTCCAGTACAATGGAATATAAACTATAATATAAGTGTTCCATGACCGATTCATCTACTGCCTTTATCTTCTCAAATATACGCAGAACGACTCCCCTATTTCCCGAGTAATAAAAGTGAAGTTCCGTGTAAGCAGCTCCTTTATTCACATAATAGTCTGCTCTATCTGGGTCACACGCTGGAGAGACTTCTTGTTCGTTACCCTCAAATCTTGATAGTATTTCAGCCTGCTGTCCCAACCCATTATAATTCCAAATCTGGTATTTAACTTCACCAAACTCCTTTTCTATGTAACGAGTAATATAATCTAAGAGATTCATAACTTTTCATCCTTTTAATGTACAATTATCTATAAAACAAATTAAAACTATGTATGAATACACATTGTAATCGCTTTTCACTCTAATATATACTAAGATTAATTATTTGAAAAGTCTGTTGATTGAAAAAACGTCCTATTTCTAAAAACTAGAGAAGAAGTAGCGGGAAAAGGAAAAGGTTTGCCGACATTGGGGCTAAAGCCCGGTTATAGTAGTTGGCCTTTTTCTAAACGTATCGAGTCGATGTTTACGAATTTTGTTTTACTGAGTGCTGGGGGTTGATGTGAATCTTCCAGATGGATAAAATGAAGGTTTAAAAAAAATTTCTAAACCATAAAGGGGAGAAACAAATGCAGCAGGTAATGGAACTCGCGAACAGCAACGTCATGTGGCTGATCGCCTCAATCGTTATTGGTATCGTTATTTTTCAAAGTTTAAAATTTATTCAACTCGCTTCAAAAACAGGGCTAGAGCAGGGAATGAGCAAAAAGGAGGTGAATAGTGCTTTAAAAACTGGGGCAATCGCAGCTATTGGACCTTCCGTCGCAATTGTAATTGTAGCTATTTCGCTGATCGCCTTTCTTGGAAACCCACTTACATTACTTCGGATTGGTGTTATTGGTTCAGCACCCATTGAATCGGTTGGAGCAAGCTTTGCAGTAGAAGCATCCGGGGCAAGTATCGGAGGAGCGAGCTACGACCAAATGGTATTCACTGCCATTGTCTGGACCTTATGTATTGGGGGTATGGGCTGGCTCTTATTTACTGCTTTATTCACTAAATCACTTGGCAATACGGAAAAGAAACTGACTAACAAAAGTGAAAAAAGCAAGAAAGCAATGGGTATTATTTCAACGGCAGCGATTATTGCCGCTTTTGGGAACCTTGTCAGTGCTGAAATAATACAAGGTCTTGCTCCATTCGTTGTGGCTGTTGCAGCTGGTACTACAATGGTTATAGCAACCAAACTCTCCGTGAAGCCGAAATTGGCTTGGTTACGCGAGTGGTCACTCGGTCTATCTATTCTGATAAGTTTATGCATTGGTTACTTTTTCGTCTAAAACAAAGGGGGTATTCCTATGAATGCTGAACAAAAACGTGAATCCAACATAGTAGAGAGCAGTAACGGACCATCATTAAACAAGAATGCTTCAATGGATGCATTCCATACAAAAGCACATTTCTGGGGACGACTAACCATTTGGACTGTTATTGCCTTGACCATGTTTCTCCCTATTTATCTTTCATTTGGTCTTGGCTACCACCCAGGATGGACAATAATTTTAAATGCTCTTGCAGCATATTCAGGCGTTATTGCGGTTGTATGGGTATTGGAACCGATTATGTATTTTCCTATTCTAGGTGTTTCCGGAACATATATTTCCTTCGTTACTGGAAATATTAGTAATATGTGCCTTCCAGCTGCGGCAGCCGCTCAAAATGCCGTTGGTGCTGAACCAGGCACAGAAAAGGGAGAGCTTACAGCTACACTTGGAATAGGTGCAGCATCACTTGTTAATAAATTATTTCTTATTCCTATTATCATCGGAGGTTCTGTCGTAATAGCCAACATGCCTAAACAGCTTGAAGGGATATTTCCGTTAGTCTTACCAGCTATATTTGGGGCAGTACTGATACAATTTGCCATGAAAAAACCGGCATATGGTGTTATTGCTTTGTTAATTGGGCTTGGTGTCAATTTAATTTCAATGCCTGTTTACATAAGGAGTCTAATTTGCATTGTTTTAGTTGTCTTAATTTGCGTTCAACTAGAGAAAATGAAAGAGAAAAAACAGCCACAACAATAGGAGGATAAATAAATGAGTAATGCAACTATTCTGGAATGGTTCGAGGAAAATAAACACACGTACACAAAGATGGCCCAGGATATCTGGGATCACCCACAAATAGCTTATGAAGAAGAATATGCGAGCGGGCTGCAGCAGAAGGCGCTGGAGGCTGAAGGATTTATAATTAAACAGCCAATAGGCGAAATGGAAACAGCATTTGTAGCTGAATATGGACAAGGTAAACCTACCATTGGTATCCTTGGTGAATTTGACGCTCTTCCTGGTCTTTCGCAAACAACGACACCGACGAAAGAAGAAGTGACGGCAGGCGGACCAGGTCATGGCTGTGGTCACAACTTACTTGGGACAGCAGGAGTAGAAGCGGTGGTTGCATTAAAGAATAAGATGGAAAAGGACGGGATCACTGGCACTATTCGTTATTACGGCTGCCCAGCTGAAGAGGTTCTAAACGGTAAAACACATATGGCCAAAGCAGGCGTGTTCAATGACCTTGATACTGCACTAACCTGGCATCCAATGACGCGAAATGCGCCAATGAATAAAAGTATGCAGTCTATGGTATCCATCAAATTTCACTTTAAAGGTAAACCCGCTCATGCTGCCGCTTCACCTGAAGCAGGTAGAAGTGCACTCGATAGTGTGGAAATGATGAATATCGGTGTCAACTATTTACGTGAGCATGTTCCAGATGGCACGCGTATGCATTACACGATTACAGATGGTGGACTAGCACCGAATATCGTTCCCGAGTCTGCAACGGTTTGGTATTTTCTAAGAGCAGGTTCCAAGGATGAAGTAGAAGGAATCCTGCACAGGGTTAAAAACATTGCAAAAGGTGCTGCACTGATGAATGAAACAGAAGTTGAATCAGAAATCCTAGGCTTTCCATATGATACGTTACCAAATGATCCGTTAAATGAGTTAATGTACGATAACATGCTTGAAAGCGCACCACTTGAGTATACAGACGAGGAGCAGGCGTTTGTAGAAAGTTTGGCAAAATCATTACCATCGGCAGGTAAACCTTTCGAGGAACTACTACCTACTTCCATTTCCTATGATACGTATAAACCTGGAGTTTCTATGCCCGGTTCTTCCGATGTTGGAGATGCGAGTTGGATTGCACCAACAGGCATGGTCACAACAACCTGTGCACCAGTCGGAACGGCACTGCACTCTTGGCAAGCAACAGCTTCATTTGGAACGGAAATTGGATATAAAGGAATGCATTTAGCAGCCAGTACAATGGCGCTAACTGCATATGACTTGCTTAACAATAAAGGTAATATCCTTGATAAAGCAAAAGAAGAATTCGATAAACTTCGTGATGGGAAGGAGTATGAAGCGGGGATTTAGGTAGGTGCCTGTCACTTCCTGAATTTGTCGAATTATATTTAACGATATTTTTGGCTATGGCTGCTGGTTTGGTTGGAACTAGCGGCTTTTTTTTGTTTTGGGGGGGATGGTGGTTGGCATTAGGAAAGGAGTGGGTGAGATTTAGGATGCTATTCCGAATGATGCTGCTTTTCTGGGCGCATTATCATTGGATGGCACGATTAAACCTTTTGGATACACTGCATTGGGTCTCGGGTAAGATCTCGTAATCAGAAATGCTTCTCGTTTGTTAGTTAATTGCTGAAACTTTGTGTGGCATGTAATATGGTTGTAGTTACATAGGAAGAGTTTGACTAGAGAGGGAGGGGAGCGGGATGACTTCGGTGAATCTATCACGAATTCAACGACGCCTAATTGTGGCGATTGTATTGTCGGCAGCTTTTTTATCAGTTTTGACACAATTTCTGCTCATTACAGCTTTTCCCAAAATCATGAGTGAGTTCGAGATTAACTCAACGGAAGTCCAATGGCTGACAACCAGCTACATGTTAACCATTGCCGTTCTAATCCCAATAACGGCTTATTTTATTGATAAATTTAAAACAAGAACATTAATGATGGGTGCTATGTTCTTGTTTTTTGCAGGGACATTGATCTGTTTGGTTGCACCTTCGTTTCCCATCCTGATAATTGGACGTGTTATTCAGGGAATAGGGTCTGGCATAATGATACCGTTAATGCAGACACTGTTGTTCCTTCTGTATCCAAAGGAAAAAAGAGGCTACGCAATGGGATTGGCCGGGCTTGTGATTAACGTTGCGCCCGCGGTTGGCCCACCTATCTCCGGTGTTGTGATTAGCTATTTCGATTGGCGTTCGCTGTTTCTGATAACCCTGCCGATTGCAGCCTGTATTCTGCTTTTTACTTTCTTGTATATGCGCAATATTACCAAGCAGCGAGAAACAGACATCGATATTTTATCC
This sequence comes from Virgibacillus sp., assembly GCA_041689365.1. Lineage (GTDB taxonomy): Bacteria > Bacillota > Bacilli > Bacillales > Amphibacillaceae > Lentibacillus. The sequence goes on along the minus strand of JBDNGJ010000221.1, from coordinate 47,892 downwards.
ATTATACTGTCTACGCTTGGCTTTGGCGGCTTGCTTTATGGTTTCAATAACATACAGGAGGGTGGCATAACTGATCCAGTTACACTTACCAGTCTAATTGCGGGAGCCCTGGCACTGGGGTTATTTGTGGTTCGGCAGTTGCGGCTCACGACACCTATCCTGGAAATTCGTGTGCTTAAGGTGCCTGTCTTTGCGCTTATTGCGTTTGTATCCATCCTTTCGTTCAGTCTCCTCATCTCAATCGAAACAATTTTGCCGATGTATGTGCAGAACGCTCAGCAGTTCTCAGCTTATTACGGAGGCCTGATTGTGATGCCCGGGGCGCTGACGCTTGCTGCTATGTCGCTTTTGGCAGGAAGATTGTTTGATAAATACGGTGGCAAAACGATTGCGATTATCGGCTTTGTGATGCTAAGTCTAAGCACACTCGGCTTTCATTTAATTCTTGGCCTTCATACATCATTCATTATTACGATGGGATTATTCATGGTTGCCATGGGCGGGGTGGCATTGATCAATATGCCCATCATGACCGCTGGCATCAATTCTTTGCCTGATAAGCTGATTCCACATGGGACAGCGGTAATCAATACGGCCCGCCAATTCGGGGGATCATTGGGACTGACGTTTATTATTTCGTTTATCAGCAATGTTGGATCCGGCTCTGAGGCAGTCGTACAGCCAGCTAATTACCTAACCGGCGTAAAAACCGCCTTTTTCGTCGCATTTTTGTTTGCTGTTACAGGACTGCTTCTTTCTCTGTTTTTAGAAAGGGAGAAGCAGGCTGGTGAGAGGGGATGATGACATTCGGATGAGGCTTTTGGTATTCAGACCAGGTGACCCGCCCATTAACCGTTAGATAGAGTTTGACACCTTAAAACGCCAAAGACATTGTAGGGGCAGTGTCTTTGGCGTTTTTTTAATGGCAAAAAATAGCGTATTATTTTCCTTTTTTAGAAATGTGGAAGCATGGGGATGGGTGTTATGCTTCCAGATTACTGTTTAATTCCCCTTTGATGGATTTAGAGCATTCTGGGCGCCAACTTTTTTGTTAATTACCATATATTTTTAATAATTTTGAACCTTTTGTCGATTTAGAGCGTATTAACATTTAACAGAAGGGTGGTGAAATAATGTCAGCATATTCAGATATCGTAACTCTCTATAAAGATGTTAAAGGTAATTGGCGGTGGACCCGGAAAGCTTCAAATGGATTAATAGTTGGGGCTTCAAGTGAGGGTTACGTTAGCCGATCAGCTTGTAAGGACAATGCAGAGAGAAACATGATTAAAGTCAACATAGAATAGTTAAATGTAGAGTGTGTTTTTAGGGGAGACGGGGGCAATTGGATATTATGCAAAATCCTGTGCCCTTGAGTTGAATGACAGGTACTCAAATTTGAAAAACCCCCTAACATAAGTAAAGGAAGTAAAAATAATGGTACAAGAAATTTTGAGCCAAATAGCTCGTCGAATGCCGAGAATCTATGAGAATTAAAAAGAGGTGAAAGAAATGCCAGTAAAACATTTACAAACTGGAATTGTTCATAGTGGAACAAAAGGTGGAACAACTGGTTGCGGAGATAATACCAATAAAAAACCTAGTCATTGGGTAAATACTAGTTCTAAAATAACTTGTGATAGAAACGGCTGTAAAAACTAGTTAGAATCATGGACTTAGGGTCCACACTACGAACAAAATGAAACGTCCATTCGTTTTGTTCGTAGTAGATAGTAATAAACAAATCTGGAGGTTATTACATGAATGAGAAGAAAGATAATGTTGTGAAAATAAATGACAAGCAAAACAAGCCTAGAAAAATAATTGGAGAGTTAAAGTCAGGTATAGAAGGCATGAATTTTCTGAAGTATTTTGCCGATGTTGATAAAACTATTTCAACAAATGAAAAAGAGCACGCAAATAATGTGGTTAATGCCATAAGTGGTATCAAGGACGATAATACTAAAGCACAAATACTAAGCCAATATATTAAAGGTAATAACAGTAAAGAGATAATCGGAAAAATAATTAATGCTATAAAATACCTAGGTGGCGCTGCTTTGACGTTAGCTGTAGTTGTTTTACTTCGAGGGAGTAATGAAAATAAAGCGTAACGAGTTTATGCATTCTCAAAGTGTCTTATTAAAAGATTGTATAAGTGCGCTGTGCATAACTGAGGGCAGATCCCATTTTAATGATTTACTGAATAATACTGTTTAGTGAGGGGTTGAAATATTTGAGTGGTGTAAGATGGTTATATATATTTGATATGGATGTTTATAAAGTGCCCAATCCTAAAAATTGGAGATTTAAAGCAATAAAAGAACTTGCAGGACAAGAAGTATTGAAAGTTATGTTACATTATGAAACAAAAAACAGGAAGCCTTACAACCTTATGTTGACACAGTTTAATCGAATTGTTCTTGATTCTGAAGGTGTTTATGAACTTAATGATGACGATGAGGATAAAGCGATGTATAACTTTATCAATTTTGCATTTACTTCCCCCGGAGAGTTGGCTGAAAGCGAAGCCCCCTTAACAATTCCAATGGCTCCTGTAATACCTTTACAAAAAGAAAAAGAAGCGCTGTATGGATATTTAACTGAAAAGATTCCCTCCTTAGCAAAAGATGCTCCGTTCATAGTGGAAAAAACAATAAAATCATTAAAAGAATCTCATGAAGAGAGAGTTAACTTGATTAGAGATGCAAAGAAACTAAGGAGATAGAACGAGTTACCTAATAGCATAAGTTAAGAGATTAATGCTCCTTCCAGCGTATTATAATGTACTTAATGCTCTAAATCATCATTATTATCCTCAATATCAAAACTATTATATTGATTAGGTGGAAATTCGGACCATTTTTTTGGCATTCCCCAGTTTATCTACTAAGGGTGTAATATGATGATTATACAATTGATTTTTTTGAGGCGTCGATAAATTATTGGTGAAATTTGTATCAAAGTACTTATGTACTCTAGTTAATAACTTTATTATAATCCGGTATACAAATTGATGTGCTGATAGAGAGTATTTTTCCTTTAGACTTTGCCCATAAACAATTTCTTTCACTTCCTCATCCGAACTTTTTAGGTGGCTGATGGTTTTAATTATTTCCTTTTGTGACTCTGTTGATGACTGTTGGAATGGTCCTGTTTTAATTGCTTTATTAAGCTTCTTAAGGTCTTCACCATTGATTTGCCGGTCTGTATAAATATCTTTGATGTATTCCTTATTGTTGCCTTTAAGGTATTTCATCTTATGGATTACCGTAAAACCATGTTTCCCGGCACCAGTTTTCTCACCACCAATTAACCATTCTCGGTTCACCTCAAGACCCTCCAAATATTTATCAACGGTTGCTGGTGTAACACTGCACTGTTCAGCTATTTCATGATCATTCAGACCATTGGCATAAAGGTATTCCACCATGCGTTGTAATTCATAACTTGAACGCTTTTTTTGATGAAATTCTGCGCTCAAACGTTTTATTACGCGTGTTAACTCTGAAGTCCTCTTCTCAACGATACAGTCTGCATGAATCTCATTGATGTACTGGAGGGCAAAATATCTTCTATATCCTTCTACAAGAACAAACTTACTTTCATCTGTCTTCTCAACTTTTAAGGGACTTTTTAACCTGCTAGATTTTATATCGTAAACCAATTCCAAGTTCAATGTCTTTTTTCTAAATGGCTCTTCAATCAAAATATCTGTTAATTTTATCTTTTGTATTCTCATGTTTTTTTCACCCACTTTTTTTAAAAGATATTCTGTAGGCTGATTGTCCTATTACAAAGGAGTTTTCATGTATATGAGAATTGTTCATTTGCGTTGAAGACTTAAGGCAAGCATTTGTACAAGTGTGGCTAAGAACATTTCAAAAAAGGAGTTTAACCCACCTAATGTGGAAATTTTAGGATGCACATAATCCATCCCTATGTTTTTTTAAAATAATTGCAGGGTAGATTTCTAATATAAGACATATTAGAGAGGTGGTTAACAATGAGTAAAGTAGCTGTAATTACTGGAGGAGCACAAGGTATTGGGAAAGGAATTGCTGAACGCTTAGGGTCAGATGGATTTAAGATTGTAATAAGTGATATGGACATTGATCTGGCTAATAAAACAGTTGGAGAATTTAAAAGTAAAGACATTGATACGGCAGCTGTTAAAGGCGATGTTTCTAAACAGGACGATCAATTTTCAGTAGTCTCTGAGGCAGTTGAAAAGTTTGGTTCCGTAGATGTTTTTGTTAATAATGCCGGGATAGACCAGGTAGAAGCACTTGTAGACGTGGAACCAAACGACTTAGAAAAGATTTACAATGTTAACGTGTTCGGTACTTTATATGGTATTCAAGCAGCAGCAAAACAAATGAAAAAACAAGAGGATGGCGGTAAAATAATTAATGCGTGCAGTATCGCCGGGAAAACAGCCTTTGAATTATTAGGTGCTTATTCATCAACTAAATTTGCTGTTCATGGATTAACACAGGCAGCAGCAAAAGAATTAGCTCAGGATAAAATCAAAGTTAACGCTTATTGCCCAGGCATCGTTGGAACTAGTATGTGGGATCGGATTGACGCCAAGATGGTAGAACATAAAGGGATGAAGCCAGGAGAAGCATGGCAGCAGCAGGTTGATCAAATCCCTCTAGAACGTTCTCAAACTCCAGAAGACGTCGCAAACCTTGTTTCCTACTTAGCATCCAAGGACTCTGACTATATGACTGGACAAGCAATTAATATTGATGGCGGACTCGAAGTTCACTAAATAGATAATTGAATACTGATTTCACCCCCTTCTATAGGTTAGAGGGGGGTTTTTACGTGGAATAGAGTAAGGGGATATCTGTTCTTCCTTTTTTTTAATATATAAGTTTGATGTGTTACAAGGCGTGGGGAAGTTTCTCTTATTTTGGAAACGGCAGGCCCATTCCTGTGCTTCTAAAGAAACTGAGCTGTATAAAAACTTTAAGATTGAATATTTTATCAAGATATGTAATAGTAAAATAATTAATTAAATTCATAACAATCGTTGTAGGGGAACTGGTGTTGCTGGTTGAGAGTGCATCCAATAAGATGCAGATCCTTGGAACCTGCTCTGGCTTAAACCAGTGGAGGAAACACAACAAATAGTCTGATGCTGTTTTGTATGTATTTCCGAACATTCTGGGTAATGGCCTGGGATGTTTTTTATGGTTTCAAATGGTTGTTTATGGTAAAGGAGGTATGTGAGCGGGGCTGTACAGGCTTTTTTACAGTATTCTCATATGCTGTGTTTATTTTTGCAAAAGAGAAAAAGGAGGCAAAAGAGATGAATTACATACGAACTATTTCATTCGTTTCACTGCTATTATTACTTGTCTTGACTGCTTGCAGCGGGGAGACGAAGGATGAAACGACAAGCGAAGAAGATACTGGCGGTGAAGAAGAAAAAGTGCTTCACCTGAGTGCTCCCGGTCAAATTCCCGGATTGAACCCAACTATGGCTGATAACGATTTTAGTTTTAGAATCATTAACCAGGTATTTGAAGGATTATACCGGTTGGATAAAGACGGGGATCCCCAGCCGGCTGTGGCAGCAGGCGAACCAAAAGTCAGTGCAGACAATCGGGTTTATACATTTAAAATACGGAAAGATGCCGTATGGTCGAATGGTTCCCCTGTTACAGCACATGATTTTGAGTATGCCTGGAAAAAGGCAGTTGATCCTGCGACTGGTGCAGCATACGGGCCACAGTTTGAGGAAATCGTCAAAGGGGCTTCAGAAATCTTAAAAGGTGATAAGCCAGTCGATGAGCTTGGGGTCGAAGCCTTGGATGATCGGACATTAAAAGTAACGCTCGAGGCACCGATTCCATATTTTAAAGAATTATTGACTACTGCGATCTTTTTCCCGCAGCCTCAGGAATTCATTGAGGAGCAGGGAGATCAGTATGCGACAGATAGTGAACATACCTTATTTAATGGCCCATTTGTCCTGGAAGACTGGGATGGAACAGGGAGCTCATGGACATATGCGAAAAATGGGCAGTATTGGGATAAGGATGCTGTGAATGTTGACAAGATTAAGGTTGATGTTGTGAAGGAAACGCAAACTGCAGTTGATCTTTACTCGAACGGTCAGCTTGACCGAGTAGGGCTGACAGGTGATTTTGTTGATAAATTTTCATCAGACGAAGAATATCATACCTTTTTATCAGGTGGGGTACGATTTTTGAAAATGAACCAAGGAAAGGATGGCAACAAAACAAATCTTGCCAATTTACACATCCGAAAAGCCTTGAATATGGCATTGGAGAGAGAAGGAATTGTCAATGAAATTCTCAATAACGGCTCCAAGATTCTTTATGGAACGGTACCATGGGGCGTTTCGGAGAATCCAGAAACCGGTAAGGACTTTCGCGCGGAAAATGGAAAGCTGACGCATTATGATGTGGATAAGGCTAAAGAGCATTGGCAGCAGGGACTAAAGGAATTAAATAAGGATGAACTGGAATTTAAATTAACGACATCGGATTCCAGTGCGTCGATAACTATTGCTGAGAATCTTAAACATCAATGGGAATCCAATCTTCCCGGCCTGACGATTACCATTAAAAACGTTCCGCCAGAACAAAGTGTCGATGCGAACGTTAATCAGGAATACGAGCTTATTTTGACCGGCTGGGGCGGTGATTACCAAGATCCGATGACATACTTGAATCTGTTTATTACAGACAGTCCAGGCAATCACACAGGATATTCAAACGAAAAGTATGATGAATTGGTTCTTGCATCGAAATCTTCTCTGGGAGATAAACCGATGAAGCGCTGGAATGCATTACTGAAAGCGGAACAGCTCTTAATTGGAGAAAGTGCCGTGCTGGTTCCACTCTACCAAACTGGCACAGCCTATCTGCAAAACAGTAATGTGAAAGACTTGATCACCTATAAGGTCAGTGCCGAAAACTATAAATGGGTGGATATAGTGGAATAGGGGGTGCCTGTCACTTCCCGAATCTGTCGTAATATGTTGAATAGAATTATTGATAGGGCTGCTGGTTTGAATGAACTGGCAGCCTTTTTATTTTGGGGTTGATGATTAGGATTTATTGATCTCCTGCTGAGCAGAAGACTCGAAGGCTATCTCGATATTTGCTACCTATTTTATATTTTTACATGGTATTAATGAATTCGGGTATCATCATTTCAATCATTTTAAACAGGTCGCAGTGTTGCATTACTTTGAACATCAACTCCCCTTCATTTATTGCTAATACTGGTAAAATAGTGTTTAATTGTGTAAGAGTAAATATAAATGGTTAAGGTGATTATTATGAATATTGTGGTTGCGCCAGACTCCTTTAAAGGAAGTTTATCTTCAGTTGATGTTTCAAGAATTATGAAGTCGGCTATTATGGATGTAAACCCAGAGTCAACAGTTACAATGAAACCGATGGCTGATGGCGGAGAAGGGACATTGGATTCTATACTTAAGGCGAAAAACGGGGAACGTATTGTTGTAGAATGTACGGGTGCACTCGGAATCAAAATTACTGCCTCATACGGGATGATCAATTCAAATACGGCTGTTATTGAATGTGCAAATATTGCTGGACTAACACAAGTTTCGGACGACAAGCGAAATCCGGATTATACAACAACATATGGTATTGGCGAGGTTATGATAGATGCCATTAATAGAGGCTGTACGTCCATTATAATTGGATTGGGGGGAAGTTCTACAAATGATGGTGGCCTGGGAATGCTTTTGGCTTTAGGAATGAATGCATGGGATGAAACTGGAAATCAACTATCCGGGTATGGACGTGATGTGCTTCGCGTAAATAAGGTTCAATTTGACAAATTAGATCCGAGAATTAAAAATGTGCAAATTAATATTGCGAGTGATGTTGAAAATTCATTATATGGGAAAACCGGTGCTACATATGTCTTTGGTCCGCAAAAAGGTATAACTCATCAGCAGGCTGAGCAATATGATATTGCATTAAAGCATTTAAGTCATCTGGTTGAAGCTGAATTACATAATGATTTTAGTAAAACACCTGGAGCAGGTGCGGCAGGGGGACTGGGTTTTGCCCTCTTAGCACTGAATGGTCATTTGGTTTCAGGTGCCAAATAAATTGGTGGGTCAATGGAAATCGAAAGTGCCATTAAGGAAGCTGACTTGGTTATTACTGGTGAGGGTCAAAGTGATGAGCAAACACTTTATGGTAAGGCACCCGGTTTTATTGCCTCAATTGCAAAAAAATATAGAGTACCTGTAATTCTGATTTCTGGTAGTTTAAGTGGAAATTTAGATGAATTAAGAAAAATGTTTTCAGGTTGTTTTTCCATAATTAGCAGGCCTTTGTTATTACAAGAATGCCTCGAAAAAGCTGACGAACTCCTTTACGAGCAGACAAAACAAGTTATTAATTTGGTCGATAATATCAGGCAAGAATAACAGGTGATATTCATGAGCAAAGAAGTTAAAAAAAATCCAATACGTTTAAGTGAAAGTATACATTCTGAAAAGGACACAGTGAAAGAGCATTTTCACCAGACCTATCAAATTCTCTATGTGATGGAGGATGAAGGTGAAATAAGCCTGGATGGAAATAGTAATTCGTTTGATCGTGATCATCTGGCCTTCATTACGCCTTATTCCAGACATTCCATTGTGGCTCATACAAAACTAGCGATCCTGGTTCTTGAGTTCGAGCCAGACATTTTCGACTCAACAATTCAAAGAAAGTTAATAAATGATTATTTCAAGGAATCTAAAATAATAAAATTAAACGAATTTGAGGCAATGGAAATAAGACAGTTATTACGGAAAATGCTATATCAGCAATCGCTAGGTAATCCACTTGAAATTATGGGGATGGAGGTATATCTGATGGAACTTTTATACCTTTTTGCCCGAACTCAGCAGGCACCATCTTTTACAGATACTAATACATTAAGAGCAGAAAAACTGAAGAAATACATTGATTCCAATTACTTTAATGTCATAAATGCGAGCGACTTATCTGCCAAACTGGGAGTTAGCACGCGTTATGTCAATACAATTTTTAAGGAACGATACAGCATGACACCATTACAGTATTTAACAGAAGTACGATTGGAAAGAGCTAAAAAATTGCTGGTAGAAACAAATAAAGATATTATCTCAATTTGTTTTGAAGTCGGATTTGAATCGCTTTCGACTTTTTATCGAATGTTTAGTAACTATACACAAATATCACCAAAAAAGTTTAGGTATAACTATATACAGGATCATAGCACCTTTTAAGAGGGGCTATGATTTTTTTGTTTGAAAGGTAATTCACTTCCGAAATTGGGAAAAATGACTTGATATTGTAAGAACTTAAAGCGATTTCATATTATCATTATAAATAATTCAGAATGACTTTGGAAGGAGATAGATTATATGTCAATACACAAAATTGGAATTATTATGAACGGTGTAACAGGAAGAATGGGAACGAATCAGCACCTAATTCGTTCAATTGTTGGAATTAGAGAACAAGGTGGCGTCGAACTAGCCAATGGGGATAAAATAATGCCCGATCCAATATTGGTGGGAAGACGTGAGAACCGATTAAAAGAACTTGCAGAGCAGTATAAACTTTCTCGCTGGACAACAAATTTAGAGGAAGCTTTATCTGATGATTACAACCAAATTTATTTTGATTCACAAACGACTGTACGTCGTGCGGAAAGTATTCGTCAAGCAATTAAGGCAGGTAAGAATATTTATTGTGAAAAACCAACAGCTGAAAGTACGGAAGAAGCCCTTGAATTGGCAAAACTGGCCAAAGATGCCGGTGTTAAAAATGGCGTCGTACAGGATAAACTTTTCTTGCCAGGATTACTTAAATTAAAACGATTAATTGACTCTGGATTTTTTGGTGAAATCTTATCTGTACGAATGGAATTTGGTTATTGGGTATTTGAAGGAGATTGGCAGGAAGGCCAGCGCCCATCTTGGAACTACCGAAAAGAAGATGGAGGTGGGATCATTTCTGATATGTTTGCTCATTGGCGTTATGTGATTTCTCATCTTTTTGGATCAATTGACTCCTTATCATGTATCGGTAAGACGCATATTAACGAAAGAGTAGATGAAAAAGGAGAAACATATAAAGCTACTGCAGATGATGCAGCTTATGCCACCTTTGAACTTGAAAATGGTATCATCATCCAAGCTAATTCATCTTGGGCAGTACGAGTGGATCGTGATGATCTTTTAACGATTCAGGTTGATGGAACGGAAGGAAGTGCAGTAGCAGGACTTCGGGATTGTAAGACACAGCATCGGGTCAATACGCCAAAACCTGTCTGGAACCCAGATATTCCAAACCCATTTGATTTTCAGGCTCAATGGGAGGATGTACCGGCGAATCGTGAGTTTGACAACGCATTTAAGGTACAGTGGGAAATGTTCTTGAAACACATCGTTACAGATGAAGCTTATGATCTTGATTTACTCGAAGGCGCAAAAGGGACACAGATTTCGGACCTGGCACTGGAATCATGGGAAAAACGCTGCTGGGTTAATGTTCCTGAATTAGAAATATAAGGGGGTAATTTTATTGACTAACAAATTGAAACTTCCAAAAAAAGGCGGAGAATTGTATACGTATACAACCAAACAAAATATCACCTTTCCTGTTATCGAAGATATACATTTTGACAAGCGAATTGCCTTTTCCGCAGCCCACGTTGTAGCGGATCCTTTTTCTGGAACGGACCCGCTTAAAAATAGCCAAGTGGACTGGGAAGCAACAATGCAATATCGCCACTATTTATGGAAACATGGATTTGGTGTTGCTGAAGCGATGGATACTGCGCAGCGTGGAATGGGTCTTAAATGGGAAACGGCCAAGGAATTGATCAGCCGATCTGTTAAGGAAGCTAAATCTGTTAATGGTATGATTGCGAGTGGTGCAGGCACAGATCATTTAGAAGCCGGGCCAAACATTAAACTGGATGACGTACTGAATGCTTATTTGGAACAATGTGAATTTGTTGAGAGTCAGGGAAGTCAAATAATTTTAATGGCCAGCCGCGCATTGGTTGCTTGTGCTAAAACGCCTGAAGACTATGAAAAAGTGTATGAGAAGATACTAAACCAGGTTTCCCAGCCAGTCATTTTACATTGGCTCGGCGATATGTTTGACCCTGCCCTAAAAGGCTACTGGGGAAATGAGGATATTAATAAGGCAATGGACGTTTGTCTTCGGGTGATTAAAGACAATGAAGACAAAATTGACGGAATTAAAATTTCCTTATTAGATAAACAGCGCGAAATACAAATGAGACGGCTGCTTCCTGAAAGCGTTAAGATGTATACTGGTGACGACTTTAATTATCCCGATTTAATACTTGGCGATGATCAAGGATACAGTCATGCCTTATTAGGGATCTTTGATGCTATTGCACCGGCAGCATCCAAGGCGTTACAGGCATTGGACAATAATAACCTGGAGACCTATCATTCGGCACTGGAAAAAACGGTGCCACTTTCCCGTCATATTTTTCAGGCACCTACCTATGCCTACAAAACAGGTGTCGTATTTATGGCTTATTTGAATGGGCATCAGCCGCATTTCAGAATGATAGGCGGAGCGGAAAGCTGGCGCTCCATTGTCCATCTATCTGAGTTATTTGTGCTTGCCGACGATGCGGGACTTTTACAAAATCCCGAGCTGGCAGTTGAAAGGATGAAGGTCCTTTTAGCCCAATCAGGGATTGAATAATTGAAGAGGGGATCTGTTATTATGGCAAATGAGTCACCACTTATGGAAAAATTGAGTCTTAACCAAATCACAACTAATAATTGGAGTTTAAAAGAAGCTGTTAATGGTTGCGTTAAAGCTGAAGTGCCATGGATTTCTGTTTGGCGTCATAAAATTCATGAAATTGGACTTACGGAAAGTAAACGAATTATTCAGGATTCAGGGCTAAAAGTATCCAGTCTATGCCGGGGTGGAATGTTTCCGGCATCGACTCCTGAACAAAGACAAAAAAATTTGGACGATAATCGCCGAGCTGTAGAAGAAGCAGCAGAAATTGGAACCGATGTTTTGGTATTGGTGTGCGGTCCTGGCCCGGATAAGGATATTGACACTTCCAGAAAGTGGGTTGAAGAAGGGATTGAACAACTTGCCCCCTTCGCTGAATCGCATGGTATTAAATTAGGTATTGAACCATTGCACCCGATGTTTGCTGCTGATCGTTCAGTTGTTGTAACTTTAGACCAGGCTAATACGATGGCTAAAAAGTATAACCCGAATCAGGTAGGAGTTATTGTGGATGTCTACCATGTTTGGTGGGATCCGGATTTGTATAATCAAATTGAACGTGCTTCTGATCACATTCTTGGTTTTCATGTATCTGATTGGATTGTCCCTGTTCCGGATATGTTTAAAGGAAGAGGTATGATGGGTGATGGTGTTATTGAAATCCCACGTATTCGAAAAGCAGTGGAAAAAGCCGGATATGATGGTCCGGTTGAGGTGGAAATTATTAATCAAGCAATCTGGGATCAACCCGGCGATATAACACTTTCAACGATGAAAGATCGCTATTTGAAGTATGTTTAGTAGATAATTCATTTAAGCATAAAAAGGACCAGGCATCGTTAATCGATTGCCTGGCCTTTTACGTTCAAGCGTTAACCGAACGATACCTGTTTTCCTTTTTGTGCCCAAGTAACCCCACGTTCAATAGGGAGAATCCACTCATCGTAGCAGTCCGTTAGTACCCTTTCCAATCCGGATACATGCCACTGATTTGTAGCCCTATCGTATTCCCTGACATCCTCCCTGAAATCCTGGATATCCGGAACTGAGTTGTGCATCCCCTTAATACATTTTGCATGGGCTGAAGCAGCTTCAGGCCCACACAAAATATTATTGTGCTGATTGAAGATAGCATCAACACTAACTCGTAGTTTAGCTAAATGGTCATTTTCAGGATTCTCGTAAACTTTAGTGGAGCCATCCTTAAACTGGGCCACCATGTTATCTGTGCCGTTGTCAGAGTTATAGATGATCGTGGCCGATTCAAAATCAAGCGTAAATCGTGGATTTAATTCCTCTTGAACCGCATGGGATGCATAAAACAGGATTTCTGTTGAGTCCGCAGAATGTAACCGAACAGCACACGTATCAAATGTTTCAATTGTATTTGCACGATAAAGCTCAGCTGTCACGTCTTTTAGTTGGCAGCTGCTGTCTGCAGCTGCTCCTAATAAATAAAACATATGGTGTAAAAAGTGTGCAGTAGCGTTATTGGCAATACTGTCAAAAATCATGTCACCATTTGTGTTGTATTTTTTTCCAACCCACGAGGAACGCGCATAATAATCATCATTTCGTGGCCATAGAACAAGTGACTTCATACGTATGGCTTGTCCAAACAGGCCGTCTAAAATATCCTGTTTAAGCCTTTGAACCGCATCGGTAAAGGACCAATTAAATCCAATACTTAAAAATTTCCCTGTCTGGTTACGTATTTTAATCATTTCATCTATGTCATCCGGGTCCCCGCTGACTGGCTTTTCACAAAGTACATTACTTCTATGCCGCATTGCGTAACAAGACTGTTGTTTGTGAAAGTGAATGGGTGTAGCAATAATCGCTAAGTCAGCAGTTGTATGACTATAGAAATCTTCCAGCGTGTTATATATTGGTATTCGTCTTTCAACAATCTGGTTATAATAATCGGATTTTTCCGGATTGATATCAATAACACCTTGAATAAATGTTCTTTCATCATTGTTAAGTAATTCATGTAGATAGATGTTTCCATAACCGCTAATTCCAACTAGAACAATAGATACTTTTTGGTCCATTATATGTAGTCTCCTTTATCTTCTGGGATGTGTAAAGTATTAAGTGTCTATAAATCTAACAAATTAGGAAGGAACAAACTAATTTGCGGAATATAGGTAACAATCATTAATAAAACAAATATGGCTACATAAAAAGGAATAAGTGGTTTGATTAAATTTTCTACTTTTTCTTTACCGACCATGGAGCCTACAAATAAACCAGTCCCAACTGGTGGTGTAATCGTACCTACACACAAGTTAAGGATGAAAAATATCCCAAAGTGTACTGGATCTATACCTAAGCCTTCAGCAATTGGTAAAAATATCGGTGTGAAAATTAGTATAGCCGGTGCAATATCCATGAACATGCCAATAAGCAACAGCAATAAGTTTATGAGTAGCAGGATTACAATTGGATTAGAGGATAAATCCAAAATGAAATTGCTTAGTGCCCCTGGGATGCCGGTGAACGCCATTGCAAAAGACATTAAAGAAGAGGCAGCAATCAATAACATGACAATACCTGACATCTCAACTGCTTCAATAAGTACTTTAGGCAACTGTTTAATAGAAAGTGTTCGGTTGTAAACCAGTGCTAAAAACAATGAGTATACCACACAGATGGCCGATGCCTCAATTGCCGTAAAGATACCGGTTAGTATGCCGCCAATAATAATAAATATTAGTAATACGGCTGGTATTGCATCTAGAAAAATCTTCTTTTTATTAACGTCTGTGGACTTTTGCACGATTGGGTAGTTTCTTTTCTTAGCAATTATGTAACCAACTATCATTATAGTTAATGCCCATAATATCCCAATGACAAATCCACCCATAAACAATGCAGCGATAGAGGTACCACCACTAATTAATGAAAATATAATGAACGCAGTACTTGGCGGAATGACCATTCCTGTTGGTGCTGAGGCTATATTGACGGCTGCTGCAAATTTTCTGTCATAGCCTTCTTTTTCTTGGAGTGGGACCATAACTCCACCTATAGCGGTTGAAGCTGCAATAGCTGAACTGGAAATGGATCCGAAAAGTGCATTACCTACTATATTGGTATGTGCTAAAGAGCCAGGCACTCTTCCTACTATTATCTTGGCCAAATCAACTAACTTGTTGGCAATTCCTCCGGTATTCATTATGACTCCGGATAATATAAAGAAAGGTACTGCTATTAATGAAAAGCTATCAAGACTGGCAACCATATTCTGTCCCGACGTAAAAACGGCTATGTCCAACGGTAACATCAGCAATACAGTTGATAAGGATGCGATGGCAATACAAATAACTATTGGTATTCCAACTGCAAGTAAAACTGCAAAAACAATAACTAAGATTAAACTGGCTTCCAAAACCATATAAATTCACCTGCTCTCTATGAGTTTTCATTTAAGTAATCGTTACTAGAATCAAACAAATCTAATAAATTGAAAAGACAATATAAAAGGATTAATACCCCTGACACTGGTAGTGATAGATATACATACCCCATAGGTATACTTAAGGAAGGGGATATTTGTGTCATTGTAAGGGAAACAGCTTTTATTCCACCGAACAACATAATGAAGGCAAAAACTATGAAACTAGCTTGAATTGTAATCTCAAGTATCAGTTTTTTATTACCTTTAAGCCGTTCACTAAGAAAGGTGATTGCAATATGACTTTTCTTCCCCACAACATAAGCTCCAGCCAGCAGGGAGAACCAAACCAAACTAAATCTAAGAAATTCCCCTGTAACGTCACTAGGGTCATTGAATACATAACGGGTTACAACCTGCCAGAGCATCATAAACACCATGACCATAATTAACGTGCAAGTTATAAATTCAATTGTTCGATTGAGATATTTTCTTAATTTCTTATTCATAATTACGCTCCTATTTGTCATTTTCGCTTAAACTGCGAATGGCTTTATAAATTTCACCTAAATTCTCATCGTTTTTAAACTCTTGATGAATGGGTTGTACTGCCTTCAAGAAAGGCTTTTTATCAACCTGGTTAAATTCGACACCATATTTTTTAACTGCTTTTTCTTTTTCAGCTTCAACAGCTTCCTTCCAAACTTTCTTTTCATATTCTGTCGATTCTTTTGCTGCTGCATGAACAGCTTCTCTTTGTGCTTCAGTTAAGTTATTTAGTGTTTCTTTATTCATAACAACAATATCGGGAACTCTTGTGTGTTCATCATACGAATAATACTTAGCAACATCACCATGTCCAGCTGTAACTAAAACAAATTCATTATTCTCTGCCCCATCAATAATTCCTTGTTGCAGGGAAGTATACACTTCACCACTACCCAAAGGGACTGCTGTTCCACCAAGTAAGTCAATCATTTTTATTGCTGTTTCACTTTGCATAACACGAATCTTTTTACCTTTTATATCCTCTGGTGTTTTAACAGGTCCGTCAGTCATATAAAAACTTCTTTGGCCTGAGTTATAATAAGTTAATCCAACAAACCCCAAATCTTTAGTAGATTGATAGATGGGCTGCATTATCTCATTACTTTCCATGACATTAAAGAAATGCTCTTCATTATCAAATAAGTATGGAATACCAAAGATGGAATATTTTTCTGAAAAACTCTCTAGTGCGGAACCGCTTACTTTTGTAATATCAATAGCACCGGTTTGTGTTAATTCGATTAGTTCTCGCTCACCTCCCAATTGTCCATCGGGGAAGTATTTTACAGTAACTTCCCCATTTGTTTTTTCTTCTACCAGTTCACCAAACTTCGCCATGGCGTCTTTAACTGGCTGAGCATTACTTGCATAAGCAAACCGCAGCACAACTTTATCTTTTGCTTGTGTTTGAGCGGCACATCCGGAAAATACTACAACGATAAAAGTACAAACAAGAAGTACTAAGAGTCTTCGTTTCATTTTATTGCCTCCATTTCATATTCGGGCTTTAGGTAAGCCCTTACAATTTAGTAAATGAAAAATAATCTGACATTAATTATAGGGGCATAAAAACACATAGTCAACATAAATAAACAATTTTATTTTTATTTATTTTTGTTTGCGTTGATTTAGCTGTGATGATACTATTTTAATATATCAGTTATGTAATCGCTAACAACATTATACTAGAATAAGAGAGATAATTAGAAAATGTCAATCTGGAATCTGCGGATTATACTACAATAGATAATAATGTAATAACGACGTGATCCTACAGATGGAAGGTAAGAAATTCCGGTAGTGTAGTATCAACGAAGGGAAGGTATTTATTGATGGAAGATAAGCATTGTCAAATGAATTATATCCCTAAAGAATATCCTGGCAAGGTAGTGGAATCGAGGGAATTTCCATTTGCCGTCATCGGTTTAGACCATGGACATATTTATGGGATGTGTGATGGATTGATAGAGGCAGGAGGGGAACTAACCTACGTGTATGACTTGGATCCAGATAAGGTGAAGGCTTTTTGTGAGACTTATTCAAGTGTTAAGGTAGCTTCATCTGAACAAGAGATACTTGAAAGTCATGAAATAAAACTAGTTGCCAGTGCAAGTGTGCCTTCATTCCGAGGTCCGCTTGGCATAAAAGTTTTGGATAATGGTAAACATTACTTCGTAGATAAACCAGCTTTTACTAATAAGGAGCAAGTAAAAAAGGCAAAAGCAAAAACCGAAGCTACAGGCCTGAAATGGGGAATTTATTATAGTGAAAGAATCCATTCAGAGGCGGCTGTGTTTGCAGGACAACTTATCAATGAAGGAGCAATTGGGAAAGTTGTTCAGGTGATTGGGACTGGCCCACACCGTGCAAATGCAAATAGCAGACCTGATTGGTTTTTCGAGCCTGAATTTTCGGGTGGAATTCTTTGTGATATAGGAAGCCATCAAATTGAACAATTTCTACATTATGCCGAGGCTAGTGATGCAAGAGTGCTACATAGCAAAGTGGGTAACTATACTTTAAAGGAACACCCTAATTTTCAAGATTTTGGTGACGCAACGCTTCTAGCCGACAGTGGTGCAACTTTTTACTTCCGGGTAGATTGGCTTACCCCGGATGGATTAGGTACTTGGGGTGATGGACGCGTGGTTATACTCGGGACAGAAGGCTACATCGAAATGAGAAAGTACATTGATATTGCGCGTAGTACTGCCTCCGATCATTTGTTTTTGGTTAACGATTATGGAGAAAAGTACTTTGGACTAGCAGGAAATGTTGGATATCCTTTTTTTGGTGAGTTCATTCTGGATTGCCTGAATGGTACAGAAAATGCAATGACACAGGAACACGCGTTCAAAGCAGCAACTTTGGCCATAGAGGCCCAAGAACAAGCTATTCAAATTGAGTACTAATCTCTATATATTCACTTAATTCTACTTGTGAAAATTTAGTATAGTATATGGAAACCGACTACAATATTGCAGTTACTGAATAGTTTGCAGTCAAGCTCATGATAAATGAAAGAAACAGAATTATCACAAGTAAATCAATTATTATAATAATGTTTTATCAATATTTGTAAATTAATCGTTTCAAAATCGGAAAGGGAGGCGATAGAATAATGTTAAGGAAAGCTTTTTTAATGACAGTCTATCCGGATAAACATGATGAATATGAGAAAAAGCATAACGAAATATGGCCTGAAATGGAAGATGAATTACGCAGGCATGGGGCAAGGAACTATTCTATTTTTTTAGACAAAGAATCAAGCAAGTTGTTTGGTTATATCGAAATAGAAGATGAAGAAACTTGGGAAAAAATGGTTTCAACTAAGATAAACCAAAAATGGTGGGACTTTATGGAACCTCTTATGGAAACACATCTAGATAATAGTCCGGTGTCAAAGGAATTAAAAGAAGTATTCCATATGGATTAATGTGACTTAGATTATATTCGTAGGCAACTACTTATAAAACACTGCCAATGGACTATTTTCAATTTTAATAAAAATAGAAGTAATAGAAACGTTATTTAGATGGTACTAGTGGAGGGTCAATATGACTGAGTGTAGCTTAGCGGTGGACATTGGAGCATCGGGTGGAAAGATGATTGCTGGTTATATGGAAGACGGGAAAATAAAGTATAAGGAAGTTCATCGCTTCGAAAATGGGATGATCGAAAAAAATAACCACTTCTGCTGGGATTTGCATGCATTATTCGCTGAAATAATTGCAGGTATACACGAATGCCGGAAGTGGGGGTTTAACCCACAAAGCATTGGCATAGATACTTGGGCTGTCGACTTTGTTTTATTAGACGAAAATAACGAATTACTCACCGATGCTGTTTCATATCGGGATCCTAGAACAGATGGGATGATGGAAGAAGTTCTCTCGATTATAAGTAAAGAACGTCTGTATTTGGAAACAGGGATCCAATTCCAGAAGTTTAATACGATTTATCAATTACAGTACTTAAAGAAAAATAATCCGGAAGTTTTAGAAAAAGCAAAAACATTCTTGATGATTCCAGATTACCTGAATTATCTGCTTACAGGTAAAAAAGTGAACGAATACACCAATGCTACTACCACCCAACTAGTTAATGCATTTACAAAAAAATGGGATAAGGGGTTGCTGGAAAAACTCGGTATAAAGACTGAAGTGTTTCAAGAGATTTTTCCTCCAAAATCCTCGTTGGGTAATTTGAGATCAGAGCTGGCAGAAGAATTTGGATTCGATATAGAGGTTATCCTTCCCGCAACACATGATACTGGCTCTGCTGTTCTTGCAGTTCCAGAACTTGATGATACCATTTTTATTAGTTCAGGAACATGGTCACTTATCGGTGTGGAAAATAGCTTTCCTATTTGTGTGACAAAGGCATTTGATTATAACTTTACCAATGAAGGCGGTGTAGATTTTAATTTCCGTTTTCTAAAAAACATCATGGGGCTTTGGATGATTCAGGAAGTGAAGCGCAATTTTGATGATCAGTATTCATTTGAGGAATTTGTAGATATGGCGGAGCAGCCAGGAAATGTAAAATCAAAAGTTAACGTGGATGATGACAGATTCTTGAAACCTGCGAATATGATTGAGGAAATAAGGTCATATTGCGAAGACACCAATCAGTCAGTTCCACAAACGCCTGGAGAAATTGCCAAATGCGTTTTTGATAGTTTGGCGATTAGTTATCAAAATGCAATTGCGCAAATTGAAGAAATTTATGAAAAGGAATTTTCAAAAATCAATGTCATTGGCGGGGGTTCCAATAACGAAATGCTTAATCAGTTGATTGCAGATATAACAGGCAAGGAAGTTATTGCTGGCCCATCCGAAGCAACAGCGATCGGTAATATGGCAGTACAATTGATGGCTTTAGGAAAAATTAATGACATTCAGGAAGCAAGGGGCCTGATTAAAGAATCTTTTAATTTAAAGACATATACACAAAATCAAAAAGCGGAGGGGCAAATATGACTGTTAAAGAAAACTACGAAAATGCTAAAAAGCAATATGAAAAATGGGGCATTAACGTTGATAAGGTTTTAGAGCAATTAAAAGAAGTACCCATCTCCATTCATTGCTGGCAAGGTGACGATATTGGCGGCTATGAAGTAAACCAACAAGAATTATCCGGAGGAATTGACGTAACCGGAAATTATCCTGGAAAAGCTACTACACCGGAAGAATTAAGAAGTGATTTAGAAAAAGCACTTTCACTCATTCCTGGGAAACACCGAATAAACTTACATGCGATTTATGGGGAAACAAATGGAGAAGTCGTTGACAGAGACGAGTTGAAGCCACAGCACTTCGAAAATTGGGTTAATTGGGCGAAGAAACATGATTTAGGACTAGATTTCAATCCAACGTTTTTCTCGCATCCAAAAGCGGATGACGGTTTAACATTAGCACATCCGGATAAAGATATTAGGGATTTCTGGATTCGTCACTGTATTGCAAGCCGCAAAATAGGTGAATACTTTGGTAAAGAATTGGGAACGCCGGCATTAACAAATATTTGGGTGCCAGATGGGTATAAGGATATCCCGAGTGACCGTCTGACTCCAAGAAAGCGATTAAAAGAATCTTTGGATGAAATTTTCAATGAGGAAATTGATGAAAAATACAATCTGGATGCGATGGAAAGCAAATTATTCGGAATTGGCTCAGAGGCTTATGTCGTCGGATCTCATGAATTTTATATGGCATATGCACTAAAGAATAATAAATTATGTTTGTTGGATACGGGGCATTATCACCCAACTGAGGTAGTATCGAACAAGATTTCAGCTATGCTTTTATATAATGAAAAATTGGCATTACATGTATCGCGCCCGGTTAGGTGGGATAGTGATCATGTTGTTATATTGGATGATGAATTGCGTGAAATTGGATTGGAGATTGTCCGTAATGATGCACTGGATAAAGTGTCTATCGGACTTGATTTCTTTGACGCAAGCATTAATCGCGTCGCTGCATGGACAATTGGAACGCGGAATATGATAAAAGCGTTGTTATATGCGATGCTTACACCGAATGAATATATGAAACAACTACAGGAAGAGGGAAATTTCACGGAGAGACTTGCATTAATGGAGGAATTTAAAACCTACCCTTTTGGAGCTGTGTGGGATTATTATTGTGAACAAATGGGTGTACCCGTAAAAGAAACCTGGATGGAAGAAATTAAAGAATACGAGGAAACGGTTTTGTCTAATAGAAACTAGCAAACTGAATTGCAGTAAAATAAAAGTAAACAAACATGTTCAAAAATAAACAAAAACATGATAAACTAGTTTTAGATACTGACACAGGAGGTTGTTCAATTGGTACAAAGTCGTTGGGAAAATACTGATAATAGCTTAAAGGCAGGTTTAGATGAACTTGTATATCGTTCAAATTTATTAGGTCAAGATCGTTCTGTTGCGAACTGGGGCGGTGGTAATACTTCCACAAAAACAACAGAAACGGACTTTAAAGGCAACGAAATAGATGTAATGTGGGTAAAAGGGAGCGGCTCTGACCTAGCAACGATGAAAGCTGGGAATTTTACAGGGTTAAAGCTTGAGGATATTAAACCACTAATGGAAAAAGGAGATATGACGGATGAAGAAATGGTAGCTTATTTAGCACATTGCATGATTGATGCTAAACATCCTCGTTCTTCCATTGAAACATTACTACATGCATTTTTGCCGTTTAAACATGTTGACCATACTCATCCTGATGCCATCATTAGTGTTGCGTGTGCTGACAATGGACAGGAAATCGCTAAAGAAATCTATGGTAATCGTTTTGTTTGGGTTCCGTATATACGTCCAGGATTTAAGCTCTCTAAAATGATTGCTGAAGGAGTTCAAAGTAATCCGGATGCAGAACTTGTAATTATGGAAAAACATGGACTTGTTACTTGGGGAGACACATCCAAGGAAAGCTATGATAAAACAATTTCGATTATTCAAGAGGCTGAAGATTATATTGAGGCAAAAGCAGAAGGAAAAATACTATTCGGTGGTCAGAAATATGAATCATTAAATGAGGAAGAACGAGAAGATATTCTTGCGCAGGTCTTGCCGTTGATTCGTGGTCAAGTTAGTGCAGAGAAAAAGATGATTGTAACAAATGATTCGAGTGAAGCAATCCTTGAATTTATAAATAGCCAGGATGCAAAGGAATTATCACAAATTGGCGCTGCTTGTCCGGATCACCTTGTTCATACGAAGCGGGCCCCCTTGTATATTGATTGGGATCCAGCAACTAAAGATATTAATAGTTTAATAAAAAGCGTTAAGGCCGGTATTGCTTCATTCAAAGAGGAATATGTTGCTTATTTTGAGCGGAACAAATCAGAAGGTGATAAAATTGTTGAAACAGCTCCACGTGTCTTGCTGATTCCGGGAATTGGTATGGTGAATACAGGTAAAAGCTGGTCTGCTGCTAATGTAAGTGAATCACTGTATCACCGTGCTGTATCGGTTATGAGAGGATCTACTGTACTTGGAAAGTTTGTATCTCTAAGTGAATCTGAATCTTTTGCAATTGAATACTGGCCATTAGAACTTTACAAGTTGAGTTTAGCTCCACCAGAAGCTGAATTCTCACGACAGGTTGCATTTATTACTGGTGGCGCTGGCGGTATCGGTAGTGCATCATGTAAACGTTTATTATCTGAAGGTGCACATGTTGTTGTAGCTGACATTGATTTTAATGGAGCACAAGACCTTGCAGCTGAAATTAATGAACGCTTCGGAGAAAACCGTGCATTAGCTGTCAAAATGGATGTTACAATAGAAGAAGAAGTAAAATCAGCCATTCAAGCATCTGTTCTGAAATATGGTGGACTTGATATTATTGTAAATAATGCTGGTCTGGCAAGTTCCAGTCCATTTGAGGAAACGACGATGGAAAAATGGAATTTAAACATGAATGTGTTAGTAACTGGGTATTTCCTTGTTGGAAGAGAAGCATTTAAATTGATGAAGGAACAGGAGATTGGCGGCAGCATGGTATTTGTCGGTTCGAAAAACTCAGTAGTCGCTGGTAAAAATGCAGCGGCATACAGTACAGCCAAAGCGGCAGAAGTACATCTTGCTCGAACAATTGCTGCTGATGGTGGACAATATGGTATCCGAGTAAACTCTGTATTACCTGATGCGGTTATTCGGGGATCAAAAATCTGGGATTCTAATTGGAAAGAGGAACGAGCATCCTCATATGGAATTGAAGCAGACGAGTTAGAAGAACATTACCGCAAACGTACCATTTTAAATGTCAATATTTTACCTGAGGATATTGCAGAATCCATTGCATTCTTGTCATCATCAAAAGCAGCTAAAACAACAGGATGTATGGTGACAGTTGATGGAGGAGTAGCAGCCGCATTTACCAGATAAAGTGTTATGTAATAGATTCCCTGTCTTTTTACAGGGAATTTATTTTAAGTAAGAATAATATATGTTAATGAAGGAAGGTTAAGTCAATGCTTGTCGCTGAAAGACAACATAAAATTATCGATTTAGTGAATGAACGAAAAAGTGTTCGTGTTACAGAATTAAGCCAAATTTTCTCTGTTACGGAGGAGACTATACGCAGGGATCTGGAAAAGTTGGAAAAAGAGAAGAAGCTTTCCCGCAGTCATGGTGGTGCAATAAGTACTAGCCCTTCTGAATCCTTAGAAGTTCCTTATTTTGAACGAGAAGTAATGAACGTGAATGAAAAAAAAGAAATAGCTACCGAAGCAGCTAAGCAAATTGTGGAAGGGGACAAAGTGATCCTGGATGCAAGTACCACTGCTTGGTATATGGCTAAATCACTTCCAGATAAACCATTAACTGTATTAACGAACTCCATTAAAGTAGCAATGGAATTGAGTTCAAAACAACAAATTACTGTTATTTCAACAGGTGGTACTTTGTTAACGAAGTCGTTGTCTTTTGTTGGTCCTTTAGCAGATTCATCTTTGGACACGTATCATGTAAATAAAGCATTTATTTCATGTAAAGGTCTTCATTTACAGCACGGCATTAGCGAATCAAACGAACAACAGGCTTTAATAAAGAAAAAAATGATTGAGAGTGCTGATACAGTCTATATCATGATTGACCACACCAAATTTGGAATACAAGCCTTTTCTAATCTTGGTGGTCTGGAGATGATTAATCATATTATTACAGACAGTAAAGTAGACAGCAGAATTATCCAGCAGTTAGAAGAAAGGAACTTACATTTGATTAAAGTGTAGACCTAAATAATATTATCCATATTCTGTATAGATTTGAAAACCTGAAATATCTTTTTTTGCATGAACTCCCCATTACATAACGAGAGGTAAGGATACACGTGAAATGAAATAATGCCTTCAAAGAACACTAATGGGGCAGAAAAACGTTAAGATGAGACGGGGATACAGTTTTGTTTCCCGGTTTTAGGAAGCTTCAGACTGTTATTTGAAATCGAATCGTGAAGTCTCAGTTGTATAATTACTAGATAAACGGGAGTGAACCAAAATGAGTAATCAATCATCCACATCAGACGTTGTTTTAATAGGTGCCGGGATTATGAGTGGAACTTTGGGCGTATTGTTTAAAGAATTAGAACCCGATTGGAAAATTACGGCTTTCGAACAGCTTGGCGTTGCTGGTGGGGAAAGCTCGAACGAAAAAAATAATTCAGGAACAGGACATGCCGCATTATGCGAGTTGAATTATACAAACGAACAATCTGACGGTTCCATCGATATCAATGCAGCAGTTAGAATCAATGAACGTTTTCATTTGTCGAGGCAACTCTGGGCTTATTTGGCAAATCGTAATTTAATCGAGAACCCACGTAACTTTATCACTAGTTTACCTCATATGAGTTTTGTTAAAGGTGAGGAAAATGTAGAATTTTTGAAAAAGCGCTTTGAAGCATTATCTGGGCATCCTTTATTTCAGGAAATAGAGTTTTCCGAAGACCCAGAACGATTAAAAGAATGGTTCCCGCTGATTATGAATGATAGGTCAGCAAATGAATCTGTTGCCGGATCGAAAATTGATGATGGTACAGATGTTAACTACGGGGAATTGACCCGCACAATGTACGATTACCTGGAAAAAGAAAACGTAACTATTAACTATAATCATAATGTGCTAGATATAAAGCAAACCACAGATGGGTTGTGGAAATTGAAGGTTCGGGACAAAAACGGTGCAATTGGAACGCATACTACGAAGTTTGTTTTTATAGGAGCAGGCGGTGGCAGCTTGCTTTTATTACAGAAAACCGGAATTCCTGAAGGGAAACATATTGGCGGTTTTCCTATCAGCGGACAATATCTGGAATGTAATAATCCTGAGGTGATCGAACAACACTACGCAAAGGTATATGGTAAAAATCCACCTGGAGCCCCACTAATGGTTGTTCCACATTTGGATACGCGATTTATCGATGGTAAAAGAACATTAATTTTTGGTCCATTTGCAGGCTTTTTACCTAAGTTTCTTAAATCAGGTTCAAATATGGACTTGTTTGCTTCAGTCAAAGCAAACAATATGATTACCATGTTAGCAGCAGGCGTCAAAAACATATCGCTACTGAAATACTTGATTCAACAATTGAAATTATCAAAGAAAGAGAGAATGAATGAATTACGAGAATTTTTTCCTAATGCAAAAGATGAGGATTGGGAACTTAAAATTGCTGGACAGCGTGTGCAAGTGATTAAAGATACGCCAGCTGGTAAAGGAACCATTCAATTTAGTGATACCGAAATTGTTCATAGTCATGATAAAACATTGGCTGCGTTACTTGGTGGCTCTCCAGGTGCATCAACGTCTGTTTCGGACATGCTTGGATTACTGGAAAAATGCTTCCCAGAAAAACTTGATGAGTGGAAACCAAAATTACAAGAAATGATTCCTTCATATGGTGAAGCGTTATCTGACAAACCAGAACTTATTGCTGAAATTAAATCGTCAACAATGAAAGCTCTGGAATTGGATAACTTGAAGAAGTAGGAATAATGTATTAGCCCATTTCCTTTTGAGGGAGTGGGCTTTTTTTAGTGCCTGTTACTTCCTGAATTATTTCGGAGTTGTATGTGGTTATTTTTCAAAGTTAAGCCGATTTTATCGATTAAATATTACAAATTTTCGACATTTTTTCAATAAATGCTAAATATTTAGTCAAAAATGGAAAAAAATAGATGACGAATTGGTGAACATACTCTATTATATAAGAGTATAAAAAAGGAGGCCAATGGATGAGTGACAAAGAAAATGTAACGTTTGAAGAATTCTTTAAGCAAAATGAAAAAAGAATCCACTACCATATGCATAAGCTTGGTAGCTGCAATCCGCAACGGGAGTTTTATGTGGAAGGATTATATGAATTGTGGATGGCATACAAAAAGTACGAGCCCAACAAAGGACTACTGGCAACTTACTTTAACTGCACCATTCATAAACGTCTCATTGATATGGAGAACAAACAAGAGAAGGTAACAACATAGAAGGGAGCATGGATTAACAAAATTTCCGATGGTAGATCAATCAGGAATCACACATATGTTCTGGTAGAGCAATAAGGGCCAAGCAAAAAGAATACCAATGGAAATGAGAGAGCTTCAATGAGGAATCCCA
Organism: Virgibacillus sp.; assembly: GCA_041689365.1. GTDB lineage: Bacteria > Bacillota > Bacilli > Bacillales > Amphibacillaceae > Lentibacillus. The sequence continues at coordinate 21,014 of JBDNGJ010000221.1, read as the reverse complement.
CTAAAGGAAGTTGCAAAAATGAAAGCGTAACCACAGAGACAGTGAAAAGCCGGGAAATTGGAGTCAAATTCCATCACCCTTTAGCTTTTGATGTGTGGGTGTGAGATATGCTGAAGCAGTATAAAAACATTGGAACTGTTAGGTCTTAGTGATTGTTGCTAGTTGATCTGGCAGTTTTGTTTACTTCTGAAGATTACATAATCTGGCAACTTAAATTTCATACGTATTTTTTTCAGTTAAATGCCACCTTTTGCAAAGTTCTTTCGATAGTACAAATGAATAGAGAAGTAATCTGAATATCATCATTCAAAAGGGGGATTCTCCGATTTAATTACGGAAAATAAAGGGATACATAGAATGAGATTTAGTGGACTTACTCTATTCAATAGTCACTAGGGGGAGAATAAAATGACTAAAGAGGTAAGTATGACGCTTGAAGAAATCTTTGAGCAAAATGAAAAAAGGATCCATTACCATATGCTCAAGCTGGGAATTAACGACCCACATCGGGAATTCTACGTGGAAGGACTGTATGCAATGTGGATGGCTTACAAGAAATACGACCCGGACAAAGGCCCGCTTGCCACCTACTTTAACTACACAATTCGCAACCGCCTAATCGACATAATTCGAGCAAAGGCGAGAGAAGACAACAATCAACAAAAAATTAATAAACACGAATTATGCAAAGCAGATAACGGCAACAGCTGCGGGACATTGAAACTTCCAATAATCGACCCGGCTGGTATCACCATCGAGGAAAATACCTTCTGGCAAAGCGTAAAGTCCAAGCTAAGCGAAAATCAATGGAAATGGGTGCAATTCTTCATCATCGAAGGCATGTCCATACAAGAAATCGCCCAGCAGGAAGGTGTATCAACTGATGCGGTTAAAAGCTGGGGGAGAGAAGTGAGGAAGAAATTGAAGGGGGAAGGGGTGGAGGATTTGTATGGGCCCTCATAGGTTGGGAGGGGATTTGAGGGGAGAACCTGCTGGATGGCAGTGGTATTAATTACGGGTTCTCCTCGATTGGGCGAGGTGCCGTTAAATATCAAATGAAATAGATAATGAGGGTGCTGTCAAACGAAGTTAATGTATAATGAACGTAAGGGGTTTAATGATTAGTTTTCAATGGACAAAGAAAACTGAACGCTACGTTGTATTTGAAAAGGAAAAAGGTGACAATTGAATTTAAAAAACTGCCACCCCAAGGAAGCACCATTATCATATAACGGGCCAAAGGTTGGTGTCTTATCAATAAATCAGAAACTAGGAAACAATTTATAGTTGAATTAGTTAGGTTTCGACGTATTAAAATAATGATGGAAACATTCAGGAAGGACGGTATATAGATGGATGCTATTAAATCACTTTTAGTAATTTGGCAAAACACTAAAGATAGTTTATATTACCACATTGGCACGCTGAATTATGATGGTGAAGTATATACGTTTGAGTATACTTATCGCAGTAAATCAGCACGTAATGTGTTAGAAGCACAACAAAATGGTTATAGTTTACATCCGGGCTTTCCTGAACTTCAGAAAACATATCAGGCAAAGGAGTTATTTACAGCCTTCAACCGACGGATTCCTGATAAATCTAGGGTGGGATACCAACAAATTTTAAATGAATTCGTATTATCACCTGATGCAGACCGTATGGACGTATTACGCGAGACGCGAGGTGCTTTGGCTGGAGACCCCTATACGTTTGAAGAACCTTTAAGGCTACACGAGAATAACCTGAGTTCGAGTTTTTATATAAATGGAATGCGCCATCTTGATTATCTGCCGGAGAACTGGAATGATTTTATCAAAGAAGGTGAAACATTAGTTGCTGAACTTGATGAAGACAATAAATATGATCAGTATGCAGTGAAGATTTTATCTGAAAATGGAATAGATCTCGGTTATATTCCTGGCATATATGCTCAAGCTGTTTATTCATTAATAAAACAGGATGCCGACTTAAAATTGACGGTGAAGCAACTCCGTCCAAACTTCTCTCCCCAGTGGTGGGTACGGGTAGATCTATCTGCAACTATTGAACTGGAATATATAGGTAGTGAAAACCGTTATAACTTGGATAGTTTTATCTTTCAGGAAACTGCCTAAATATACGAAATGGTATCAGCACCACATAACGCGAGAGTGTTGAAGTGTAGAAATATATACAAGCTGTTAAATCTAATGTGTTTTTGATAACACGATGGGTTTAGCAGTTTTTTATTGTACTAGGGTGGCAAGCGTTTCTAAAGGTATTCATGTGGAAAGGCGAAAATCAACTTTTAATTTAAGCACTATATTCTATTAAATCAAATTATTTGCGGAAAATTGTTAAATTTGCAGGAATTTCCAACTTATTTGTTGAAAGAAATAGTAAAGTGATCCAGCAACTAAGGACTAAAGGAGGATACATGAATGAAAATACAAACAATGCATTTGTACCATGGTGCTGTATTAACCCAAATTACCGAACATCCGGCATTTAAGGCACTTAATAAAGTAGAACCGTTATATGGCCACTATCTAGTAAATCATGACACAAGGATAATTGTGAAATACTTAAACAGGCCTACTACAGCTTGGTCGTTCCAATTTAGTGTAAAGGAACTTCAGGCAATCCGAGCAGATTTAAAATTAACCCACAATGTTTATTTATGTTTGGTATGTGGCCAAGAAACAATTTGTGCACTTAATAATGAAGAGTTTTCTGGCCTTATCGATATCGATGCAGATACCAGACAAAGTATAGCAGTTGATGTTCCAGAAGGTGGGTCCATGCACGTACAAGGAGACGAGGGGAGATTACAGAATGTAGTCCATCATAACTCGTTTCCAGGGAAGTTATTTGAAGAAGATAGAGTTGTGCAATAGTAGGGAGATTGATACTATGACTGAAAGGCGAGCATTTTTAGCAAATTGTTATCCAGAGAAGGTGAGATGAAATTGGAATTCGACAAAATGGGAAGTGATTTTTACAGCAGACAATCAAACAAAGCTACAGATCCGATAGCTGGAGTCGATTTTAACGATAACGTTTCATTAACGAAACATACGATGATTAAAGAAGATGGAGAATTTTAATTTCATAAATCAGAACCGTATGAAGATGTATTACATTAACTCAGTTTGGGGGTCTGATCCCAATATAAAAGTGATTCGGTATAGGGTTGGTATGAAAAACTATTGTCTGATTTTTTGCCGGCTGAAAATCAGCTATAAAGGAATGGTTTGTTAGTAGGATGAGCGAACTGCAGACTTTTAAGGAAAAGACGGAGGGGCTTAATTGGAAAGTGTAAAAATGATAGGAGGATTCTATGGACGATATATATCTATCTGTTAACTTCAACTCATCAATAGATGTAGAAACAGAATTCATTTCTTGCTATGCAGAATTTCGCTTAGTTGATAGCTTAGTTGATATAGTCACGGATAAAGAGACTGAGATTGGTAGTGGTTCTCTTTATTTTATTAATGTATTTCTTAATGGTAATTGGTCTGATATAGTATATGGTGCAGATGGGATTTCTGGAGATTTATACTATGTTGTTGAGGGTCTAACAGATGTTATAGAAGAAGAGGCTGAATTTTTTGGACTATTAGCTATCCTTGATCGTATACATATAGATAAAGAGTAAAGGGGAAAAGGGTATGGCAAAGCATGCTTTGAAGAAATAATAAAATACCTGGATATATTGTCGTTTGATTATTTAGCACTTTCTCCATCACCATTTGAAGAAGATGAGGATAGGAAAAAAGAGGGTATTGAAAGATTGGTTACGTTTTATGAAAAATTCAATTTTAAAATTGTAAGTGATGAAGAGAAATCCCAAATTATAATGGGACGGAATTTGAATCATTTGCCATAGTGAAGTAATTTTCAGTTACTTGCATGCATTACCAGAAGTCAGACGCCCAATTGTCTTGCCGAATCATTTCTATTTATTTTTTCCGCTTTGAAAAAGGAAAGTAATTTATAGACCGTGCCTATGAAGTGCAAAGTACGATGTATAGCTTTAATGTTATCTGAATTTGTTAGTAAATGTATTATTGTATTGACTTGGCTATTATTTATTCCTTTTTGTTAAGGCAGACTTAATTTTTTTCTTTCTATTTTTACGTCTTTCATCGATTATGTCAGATTGGTTTCGAGTCTTTAGTGCTTTCGCCTTATTTTCTAAAGAAATAACTTTTTTACTTCCCATCAAAATACATCTCCCTCAATTAAACTAAAAGTCTATCAACATCCTTTCCATCTGTATAAAATCTTATACTAAGGGACATATAAAAGAAGCGTTTTAGTTTTTACACTAAAACGCTTCTTTCACAATTTGTTATTCTATCTATTCTTAGCTACAACTTTACTATGATTAATCGAATTCTCTCTAGTAGGTGGATTGCTATGCAAGATATCTCTTACTTCCGCATGTACAGAGGTGATTTTATGTCTTCTTCTTTTTCGCCGTTCGGCTATTATTTTACCTTGTCCACGAACAGTAGTAACTGATACTGCTGAGTTTTTACGGACCATATGATCCACCACCTTTCAATGATTTGTTATGCTGTTGATTGTTTATAATTTGGCAAAGCCCATGTAACATATTATAAATTACTCTTTGGTCTATTATATCATTTGATAGGGCTAATAGAAAAGCCTTTTCATTAATAGATGGAGTAATTTGTAAGGATATAATCCAAGTCTTGCTATGAGCATACCCTATACTCATTCTGTATGAAACCACAAAGTAACCTTCTTTTGGTTCAGTATGATATAAATTTCCATGTCTCTCACTTGCAGCTACAATAGACTGAACCCAAGGATTGTGTCTTTTTCTGTCCAAGTCTACAGTATTAGGGTTTTGCCCCGTAGTACTCTCATCGGCTATTAATACTAATTTCCTATTTTGCTTCTCGTATAAAGTAAAACCAGAAATGAGTTTTAAATCAGAAAAGCCATAATTGCCATTTCCAATTCGATGAAGAATTATATATAGGTCATGTAATAATTCTACCAAGTAGCCTATAACAACTTCATACCACTCGACTTCTTCATTTAAATCATCGATTATATCAGTATATGTTTGAATCACATCCTCCTCTTTAGCACGTAATTCTGCGATGTCTTTTTTTAATTGTTCTTTTTCCAGGTTATATTGACCTGTGACAGTTGTGACTACTAATGCTTCATCTTTCTGTTTTGTCACTAGTCCATTTACAAATGCTGCAAGGCCTGTGTATGAAAAATTTTTATCAATAACGGAATGATTTAATAGGTCAAATTCTGTTTGTCTAAATTTTTTATAAGCTGGTAGATGGAAAAAGGGGTGTTGAATATTAACCATTCGTTTTAAATAAAAAATAAAAGTAATTGTTGTTAGAACTATAAACGAACATAGAACTAGTAGAATTATCAAATACAAATTTAATCCCTGAAAATAGGAATAAGAACCTGTTAATATACCTCCTAAAATTGGTAAAGAAGTTAGGTTTGTTACTGTTAATCCCTGTATCTTGTAGAGTGGTCTATAAAAGGATTTTAAATCAATTAATAGAAGCAATAATGTTTGTAGAATCCAGTGAGGTGCAATGTTTTCTCTGGCCTCTTGAGTTCTAAATTTTTCTAATACATTGTCCATCTCTGGAGCAATTCTATGTAAGAATGCATGATAATTTGGCGTATCTGACATTTATTCTTCCCCTTTTAATTGTCGATATTGAAAATCTAGTGGGTTCCTTACATCGAGTCTTATAAGATTTTGTAGAATAAATAGACTACTAGTAACAAACTTAAAATGAAACTACACTATAAATTATAAATTCGACAAAAATATGCAGAATCCTTCTTTTCCAATTTCAGATGCCATGAGCCGACAAAAGAGATAGGTGCAAGAACTTGGAAACTGCAACATAGGAAAGTCGAGGTAAGGTCATTTAACTATGATTTTCAGCCTATCCAAAACCCTTTTGATTAAGCAGAATACCCCTTTTTTTTAATTACGATCGTATCCTAAAGCTAAAAAATGTCATTGATATAAAAAAATAGTTTTTAAGTCCTAGAGACACTCTTTCACTCGAGGTTTGATTGTAGTATACATTAGTGAATAAATTCAGCAATGCTAAGGTAGAGATTATTTAACAACTTAAATCCGAACCAATGTTTACCGCTCGTGAATTCAACGTACAATTATAGTTGATTGGAACGGAGGGTAGCGACTCCTGCGAGAATAGCATGAGCCCTAATTCCAGGACCAATCCATCTTTTAGAATTAACTTGAATATAATGTTCAGTTAAAAAGTGCCTGGCACCTAAGACAATTCTAAATTGTTTTTAGTGACAGGCACCTATTCGGTCATTTTAGTTTTTTAATTTCATCCAGTTGATCCAACACAAGCTGGAAAAGTGGGTGGTCGTTTTCTAATTCGGAAACTTCCTGAAGTGCTTTTACGAAACCTAATTCTTTTACCTTTGCCTGCAGGTTTACTGCTTCTTCGTCGTGCTCACTTGTATAGTTTAGTGCAGCAGCAATGGTCTTGGCTAGATAGACTGGCTCTTCGTTAATTAAATCAATATAAGCAGTTGCTGGTCGGATTAAGCGATCGTTTTTACCCAGTTTTCGTATGGGGCCTCGGCCTACTCGTGTGACCTCGTCAGAAATATGTGGGTTCATAAAACGGTTCATTATTTTCCCGATATAATTTTGATGCTCGCTTCGATCAAAATTATATTTTTTTATTAGTACTTCGCCAGATTCGTGTAGTGCTCCTTTAACTATCTGCTGAATTTGTTCCGTGTCCATGGCTTCCTTGATGGTAGCATACCCTAAGTAATGGCCAAGGTATGCTGCAACCGCGTGTCCTGTATTTACTGTAAACAACTTTCTTTCGATATAGGGTGTTAAATCATCAACGTAATGGATGCCTTCCACAGGAGGTTTTTCACCAATAATGTCCTTACCTTCCACCACCCATTCATAGTATGGTTCTACTGAAACGGTTAAAGGATCGGGATTTGTTTGGTTTGGAACGATTCGATCCACTGCAGCATTAGGGAAGCTGAATAAACGCTCGAATTGTTCTTTTTCATCCGCAGAAATGAGTTCATACACTTTTTCTTTGAGTAATTGACTACCGCCAATCATGTTTTCACAAGCAATAATTGTGAGTGGCGTATTCTCCTTTGTTTCTGTTCTCAACCTAAGGCCCTTGGCAATAGCACCAGCAATGATTGGTAGGATATTAGGGCCGACAGCAGTTGTAATTATATCAGCGTCGGCAATTGACTGGGTGACTTGATCTGGATTTTCGATACTGTTAATACCAGAGATGTTTTTTACAATTAACTCATCTTTATTCTCATCAGCTAAGATAACGTTGTATTGCTTTTTGTCATTAATCGCATCAATCACTTGTTTATTTACATCAACAAAGGTTGTATGATAATCGGATTTATCTAATAAAGCACCAATAAATCCTCTCCCGATGTTGCCCGCTCCAAAGTGCACGGCCTTCATCATGTTAGTTCACCTCATTAAGAATGGTAAGAATGTCTTCTTCAGATGTTGCATTTACAAGCTTTTCAATGTTTTCTTCTTCTGAACATACGATTGCTATTTTAGAAAGGATCTCTAAATGCTCGTCACCTTTTCCCGCAATACCGATCAGAATTTTCACTTCATTTCCACCAAAGTCTACGCCTTCAGGAACCGTTACAACAGATAGGCCTGTTTCTTTAACGGCGCTTTTTGCATCTTCTGTTCCGTGAGGGATTGCAACATTGTTCCCGATATACGTGCTGGTTATTTGCTCTCTTTCTAGCATTTTTTCCACATAAGACGATTCAACATACCCTTGTTTGACTAGAATATCTCCAGTAAAACGAATTGCTTCCTCTTTTGCAGCTAATGAAGCGTTTAGTACAATGTTTTCTTTTCGCAAAATCTGATTTGACATCTGGATGCACTCCTTATAATTTTTCGTTTATGAATTCATTTAATTGATTGGATAAAAATTGACTGATTTGAGCTTCATTCTTGGACTGAAACACATGAATGGTATCTTCATCTCTAATAATTAAGCCACTTATATAACTTAAAATGTCTAACGTAACCTCATCAGCGTCGATAGGTGAGAACATCAATAGAACCGTATCAATCGTGATGTGCTGACCATCCATACCCATAACTTCTATTGGATGTGTTAGGGCGTAAATCGTGAATATTGGTTTTTTAACAGACTCACTTCTAGTATGATACAGTGCTAGTGATGTATTTGGAATGCCTAGTCCATTTAACTTTTCCCGTTCTAAGAGGTGTTGAAGGACTACTTCTGGTTCATCCATGTATTGATCATTAGATAATTGATGACAGGCAAGAGATAACACGTCTTTTACCGGTAATTTTTTATCCACGTAGTTCACACCAAAGGTATCTAGTAAACGTAAGGCAACGTTAGAGTATTGCTGGATCATTTCCAGACGGGACATGGCTGCTTCCTTTGACATGGTGCCAGTCTTTGGTGTATTCCTTTCAACTTGTTTTTTTGGTGACATCTTCAACTTATTTTTTCGGGCATGACGTCTAACTTTTTGTATTTCTTCCTTAGTCAGTATTGGAGAAACGAGGATGTAATCTGTGATTGCATCTTGTAAAGGAATGGTAGAAACTATCAATTGGTAATCCGACAGGTCGATATCGTTTAATTTAAAAAATGATTGGTTTTCCACTTCTTTAATCTCTGGTACTAGCTGAGTTAGACTAGAAGCCAACATTTTAGATGTGCCGATACCACTTGAACAAACAACCAATGCCTTAAGTTCCAGTTCATTTTCCTCATTTAATAAAGTTGAGGCAAAATGCAGCACGAGATAGGCGATCTCCTCTCTTGGGAATTTGATATCCTGAAAGACTTCTGTTACCCCTTGTTCAATGACAGAAAATAAGTCTGGATAATCATCCTCTATATCCTTGCTTAAAGGGTTTTTTATTTTCATTCCCTGTTTAATTCTGTAGATGGTGGGTTTTAAATGGGCAACTAAATCACTCAGTAATTTCGTAGATCCTAATAGGTCCGTGTTCATTTTCCCACTAACAAAAGCGGTCAATTCTCTTGCTTTATAAGCTATATCAATTGAGGACTCTTCAATCATATAATCGCGATCATACCTTAGCTTTGCGCCCATCAAATGCATCGTAATATAACCAATTTCATCTTTTGGGATGGTCATTTGGAAGACTTTCTCCAGATCTTCAATCATTTTACTAGCGATACCAAATTCCTTTGTGCCCTTAAGCTCCTCTAAGTAACCCGGATCGAATTTGATATTGTCTCCCTTTTTAAGCCTTTCTAATGCGAGTGCCAGATGGACAACAAGGCCTATATAGGAACTATCAGCCAGATCATACGTCAGGTCTTTCTTGACACGATCAACGCTTCTTTCAATGATGAGAAGCTTTTCTCTATCGACTAGACCCAACAACCGATTTGATACCGTATCCAGCTGCTGTTGCGACTTCTTTGTAATACTGTCTTGTATAATCGAAATAAAATCAAATTCATCAATATATTGTGAGATTAAATGACTTAATGCGGACCGTTTATTTGATTCTGAACCTTCCACTTGAACCCCATAACCACGTTTCCGTAAAAGGTCTAAATCAAACTCAGTTAATCGTTCATCTAGTTTTTCTAAATCATTACTCACGGTGGCAATAGTGACACTTAACTCACTGGCTAAGGTAAACAGTTTAATTGGTTGGCTGGTTTCTAACAGTGTCGACAAAATGATGGCCTGCCGCTCTTCAGGTGTATAATCCGTATGACTGACACTAAATAGGGCAAGCTCCAGGTCTTGTTTATTTTCTGGTAATCCCTCTAGCTGAATACCGATTCCTGATTTTTTACTTAACGACAGTTGATACTTCTCAAGTGTATCCTCGAGACTTTTTAAATCACGATGGATCGTACGAGGGCTAACCTCCAGATAATCTGCTAATTCCTTGATTGTGACGACATCTTCTTTCTTCAAAAGTGACTCAACAATTTTTCTTTCGCGCCCTGATATATACAGAAACTCACCTCCCAGTTAGTGTAAACCTATTCTAGACGAGCTCGTGTAACTGCCAAAAATGATTAATGAACGGATCTATATTTCTATAATAAACTGAAAGAATCGCATGCTCAATGCCAACAATTCGTGATTTCGTCTCATTACTTGTTGCCATTATTTAATAAAGCGTTACTTTTAGAATGGAAAAACACCCTCAAAATAGGATTTCCAATTTGAGGGTGTCCCTGTCTATTATTTCTTTAATTGCTCAATTAATTCAGCATATTTAGGACTATTTAAGAAGTTCTCGACGGAAATATGGTGAGAATCTGGTAATTTATTTTTTGCACGATCGGTTAAATCTTTGTGTGTAATCACAATATCCGCATCGTTTGGTAATTCATTGATTGCTTTGTTAGTCACATCAATATCAATACCTGCTTTTTTAAATTTGTCTCTTAATAGCGAAGCACCCATTGCACTGGATCCCATACCTGCGTCACATGCGAATACTATCTTTTCTACGTTGTTTTCAGATAAGTCCTGCTGTGTTGCTTTGTTGTTAAATGAATCAGAAACGGAGCTCTTTTTCCCTTTAAGGTCTTCCAGTTTGCTTGCCGCATTATCAATATCTTCATCTTCTGTTTTGCTTGTTTTAATAATCAAGGAGGCAATTAGGAAAGACACAGCTGTTGCTACAATCACCCCTAATAACACACCAATGTGATTCCCTTTAGGTGTCATGGCAATTAAAGCAAAAATACTTCCTGGTGAAGGTGTTGCAGATAACCCAACATTAAAAATGGAGAATGTCAGAACACCACTAGCACCACCACCGATTGCTGCTAAAATGAGCGTTGGCTTCATCAGGATGTATGGGAAGTAGATTTCATGAATCCCGCCTAAGAAATGGATGACCGATGCACCGTAAGCTGAGTTTTTTGACATTCCTTTTCCAAATACGATAAATGCAAGTAAGATACCAAGGCCAGGTCCTGGATTTGTTTCGAGTAAGAATAAAATAGACTTACCAGTTTCGGCTGCTTGCTCTACGCCTAATGGACTTAGAATTCCGTGATTAATTACATTGTTTAAGAATAATACTTTCGCTGGTTCAATAAAGATACTAGCTAACGGTAATAAGCCCGCATTGACGATGATTTCTACTCCGGCACCTAACGCATTGTTTAATGCTTCAACGATTGGACCAACTACTTTCAAACCAATCATAGCTAGAAGTGCAGCCAAAATACCTGCAGAAAAGTTATTGTAAAGCATCTCGAAACCTGAACGGATCTTAGGAAGAAGTACATCATCAATTTTCTTAATTAAATAACCGCCAAGAGGACCCATAAGCATCGCACCCAAGAACATTGGGATGTCAGCACCTACGATAACACCCATCGTTGCTGTTGCACCTACAACACCACCGCGGATACCATAGACCAATTTACCACCAGTAAAACCAATCAATAATGGGAGCAGGTAATTGATCATCGGACCAACCATTGCTGCGAAGTCCTCGTTAGGCGTCCAGCCTGTTTCTATAAATAATGCAGTGATAATACCCCATGCAATAAATGCTGCAATATTTGGCATAATCATGCCACTTAAATAACTGCCAAACTTTTGTATTTTTGCACGAACCCCTTGCTGTGCCATAAAAATTCCCCTTTCAAAATATAATCTATTGTTATGATTATTATTTCTGTATCTCTATAATAAAACGGTTACATGGCCATCTTCAATCTAATTAAAAGGTCCTTTTGTCAGTAACCATGATGACAAATTTAAAATGGGGCATTAGAAAACCATTTTAACGAAGCTATTGCCACTGATGCTAAACGTTTCTACATGCCAGCACTCAATAGATGAGGAACAACGGCGGATACAGTTGAGGTAAATACGATGGTTGAAAAGGAGGGGCGGCGTATTACACATATATGCACGAAAATGATAGAACGCGAAGCACCGAAATTAGGTGAGATGTCGCGTATGAAATGCCGCATTTATATAGAATACGGGGGACGTTAAACCTGTCCCTCTTGTCCCTCGGTTTATGTTAAACTTGCAATAGAAGAAGCAACAATGGATAGAGGGGATTTATGATGGCAACAACTGCTAAACAAAATACGAAAAAAAGTTACTGGGGATGGCTAGCCGTAATTGGAGTCTTCCTATTAACCAAAGCAAAATGGCTGTTAGTTTTATTGAAAGTTGGAAAGTTCGCTACATTAGCCTCGATGTTTGTATCACTTTGGGCATATGCGATATTTTTTGGGTGGAAATTTGCAATCGCACTTGTTTATTTGATATTTATTCACGAGATGGGGCACCTTATTGCAGCTAAGCTGAAAAATATCCCAACAAGTCCTGCAGTTTTCATTCCATTTTTAGGAGCTGCGATTGGGATAGATCCTAAAAAAATCGCCAATGCTAAAACAGAGTTTTTTGTGGCCTATGGAGGTCCTTTAGCTGGGTTAATATCTATAATTCCAGCATTTGCTTTATATACGACAACAGGGGATCCTTATTGGGCTCTTGTCATTCAGCTCGGTGCTCTTATTAATTTATTCAACCTATTTCCGGTATCCCCACTTGATGGTGGGCGGATCGTGAGTGTATTGTCACCGAACATATGGTTAGTGGGGCTCCTGGTTCTCATTCCAATTCTTTTTATCTCGCCAGACCCTATACTAATACTAATATTTATCTTTGGTCTTGTAACATGGTGGAAACAATTCAAGAAGAATACAGACATGGAAATCATGAAGCATGAAGAGCATGTTTTGACTGAAATAAACAAGGAGTTTCGCTTATTGGCTGATCAGTCAGGCGATTTTGGTCATTCCGAAATCACTGCAAATCAATTTATTTCTTTATTTAGTAAAATAAAAGAACGAAAAGACAACGTTAATCGTTATTTGCAAAATAATGAAGGCTTCACATTTCCGGTTATACAGGAAAAGAAGCGGACAGAAATTAAAAAGAACAAGGCAGAGAAACACATTTTAAGAAGAATTTTAAACGAGATGAACATTAGAGAGGACACGTTGGAAGTAAACGCGGCTATTCATCTCGACTCAATAGTAGAAAGTATTTATCACAAAAATGAAAGTAGACTTATGGAGATTAGAAAAGAAGTCAAGCGTGTTAAAGCATACTACCAAACCTCGTTCGGAACAAAGGTTAAGTCACTCGCTCTCTATTTAGCTTTGGCTATAGTGCTTGCTGTGATCTTAGTTTATGCGATGGGGATTTTGGATGCGAGTCAGCTAGAGGGTTTATGATTATAGGTTATAGGATATTTAAGATGGAAAGGCTTGCCCCTTAGGATAGCTTTTCTGTTTTTTTTTGAGGAAAATTAATTGGAGTATCTACCTTGTAAGTTATGTACCACAGGTGATTCTATGTTAAGTAAGGGTTTATGTTTGCTATAGGCTACAAAGGAATTGAAACGGCTGAAGAGGTTACATCAGGAAGAGAGTTAGTTAACCCTAAGGTATTTGGCATAACTGGGGTTTTTAGTATATAAAAGTTTCGTTATTCATGCGAGATTCTATAAACATATTGACAATTCAGATATGTACAATGTATGATGTATACATAATACATTGTATTTAATGTGTAAAGGATGAGATGTTAATGAAACCGATTTCAAGGAGGAAAACAACAAAAGATATAGTCTACGATGAGTTGAAAAAAGCTATCTTAAACGGGTCTATAGGAACCCGGGAAATTCTTACCGAAACGACACTGTCTGAGACACTAAATACTTCGCGTACTCCGATTCGAGAGGCTGTTGCTGATTTAATGCGGCAAGGTTTACTCGTGCAGATACCAAGAAAAGGATTTCATGTACGGGAAGTGTCAGAGGGTGAAAAAGAACAAATTTTGTTTTTAAGACAGTCTATCGAGTCAGAAGGTCTGCGAAAGCTTGCTCCTATTATTACGGAGGAACAAATTCAGGAACTCGAAGATATTATTTCAGGCCAGGAAAGAGCAATGCTTAAGGATGACCGTGTGCAATATATTGAATTGGATCAGGTATTTCACAGAAAAATTCTGGGATTTGCCAATCAAAATCTTTTGGAGCAAATCTTTCAAGAAGTTTACAACCTTACGCGTTTAATTGGCCATAATGCCCTTATGAAGAAAGGCAGAATGTCGGAAGTGATTCAGGAACATAATGCTATTATATCCGCCCTAAAAGGTAATGATAAATCTGAGGCAACTAATTCGATGATGAAGCATTTGAAAATAACAAATGCAAATGTAAGGTCATTAAAAGAGTAGTAATTTTATTATTCCAACTTAAGAAAGCGTTAACAGAAAAGGAGATATATATGAAGCAATCCGTTATAAACCAAAATATTTTTGAAATTGAACTAGATGGTAAAAGTAAGGAGTTAACCATTAACCAAGCATATTGTATTGGCTACACAGGAAGAAATAAAGAGAAAACATTAGCTCATATTAAAGAACTTGCAAAAATTGGCGTACCAGAGCCACAGGAAGTACCTACGTTATTTCCAGTAAGTGTAAGTACTTTAAATCAGACAGGAAAATTAGAGACTATTGGCGATCAAACCAGCGGAGAAGCTGAAATTGTTCTTATTTTTGGAAATTCAGCAGAAGAAGTCTATCTAGGTGTAGGAAGTGACCATACAGATCGCGCTCTGGAAACAGTAGATATTAATAAATCTAAGCAAGTTTGTGACAAACCATTTGCTCAAAAAGTGTGGGAGATCGAAAAGGTTATTGAACACTGGGATGAATTGGAATTATCCTCAGAGATTTTCCTGAACGGCAAGTGGGAGACCTATCAAAAAAACTCTATATCATCGATTATTTCACTAGATGAAATAAGGGATTATCTAAAGAAGAAAGATGTTCCATTAAATAATAGTATTGTGTTCTCAGGTACTGTACCGTTACTGGATGGATTTAAATATGGAAAGAAATTCAGGATGACTCTTAGGGACCCGATAAACGGCGAATCTATTACGTCAACATATGAAGTTATAAATATAGCTGGTTAGGAGGAATAAGATGGATTATTCAATCTATCAAATGGATATTATTCCAGGTGATCCAGAAAAAAATAGAAGTAAAGTAAGAGAGTGGATAACAAAGGAAGTAGCAGCTAACCACCCAGATACAATTGTTTTGCCTGAAATGTGGACAACCGCGTACACACTGGATGCTTTAGATTTATACGCAGATATCAATGGTGAGCCGACTAAGAGTTTTTTGCAGGAGTTATCTAAGGGATTAAATGTCAATATTATAGGAGGGTCAGTTGCCAACAAGGTTGACGGTAAGTTTTACAATTCCTCATATGTGTTTGATCGGAAAGGTAATTTAGTTTACGAGTACAACAAGGTTCACCTCGTACCGATGTTAAATGAGCCTAAATATTTAACTGGTGGACAACATGTGCCTGAGGTTTTTGAGCTTGAGGGTATAAAAATGGGATTGATTATTTGTTACGATTTACGTTTCCCTGAAATTATCCGAACTTTGGCACTAGAAGGTGCTCAAGTATTACACGTTGTTGCAGAGTGGCCAAGTGCCAGAACGGGACATTGGAGAAATCTTCTGTTAGCAAGAGCAATTGAGAATCAAATGTATGTTATTTCTTCAAACCGTGTTGGGGAGTATGAGGGGGTTGAATTTTGTGGAACCTCGATGGTCATTGACCCATGGGGAGATGTTTTGAAAGAAGGATCTGAAGGTGATGAGGAGACTTTATTAGTCGGACTTGAATTGGATAAAGTTTTGCAAGTAAGGAATGATGTACCTATTTTCAAAAGTAGAGTACCACACCTATATAAAAAAGGATTATAGAAAGGGGTAAATAAAATGAAATTTAAAAAGACGTTACTATACGGGTTTATATCTGCATTACTTTTGGTGATGGCAGCTTGTGGATCTGGTTCGGGCTCAAGTGGAGGAGATGGTGATACTACAACACTAAAATTAGCCCATTCCGGATCTAAAACACACCAATACCATATTGCTGCTAAGAAGTTTAAAGAACTGGTAAATGAAAAAACTAACGGGGAAGTTACTATAGAAATCCATCCAAATGCAACTCTAGGTAGTGAAAGTGAAGTTATTGAGCAGGTTATGGGTGGATCAGTTGATATGACTGCCGTAGCTGCTGATAGTGCTTTGGCTAACACTATTCCGGAAATGAATGTATTTGGAATCCCATATTTATTTGAAGATAGAGACCATGTTTATAGCGTTCTTGATGGTGAAATAGGCAATGAATTATTAGGATTAGCTACTGATAAAAACATGAAGGGTCTAGGTTACTGGGAAGTTGGTTTTCGACACTTAACCAACAATAAAAGAAAAATTATGAAACCTGATGATGTTAAAGGATTAAAGATCCGTGTACAGCCAGCACCTGTATGGGAAGCGCATATGAAAGCCTTGGGAGCAAGTCCGACACCTGTAGCATTTAATGAACTGTACTCAGCGCTTGACCAAGGTGTTGTAGATGGGCAGGAAAACCCACTACCAACCATTGATTCTATGAAATTCTATGAAGTTCAAAAATATGTCGCCTTAACAGCGCATACGTATACACCTGCAGTAGTATTAATCAATAATGGTGTATGGGAAGGAATAAGTGAGGAAAATCAGAAAGCAGTTCAAAGTGCTGTAGATGAAACAACGGAATATCAACGCCAATTCCTGGCTGATAAGGAACAGAAAATCAAAGATAAACTAAAAGAAAATGGAGTCACCATTACTGAACCAGATCGTGATGCGTTCCGTGAAGCAACAAAGAATGTAAAAGATGCAGTAAGTGAACAAGTTCCAGCAGATCTTATCAACAGAATTAAAGAAAATAAGTAGTGGTTGTCCCACAAGGGTTCGAGCCTTGTGGGACAATTTTATAAAAGAAAGGGTGAACCAATTTGGTTTTAAATAAAATAGATTCATTCCTTGGAAAACTATTGGAAATTATAACAACTTTATGTTTATCCGCTACAGTTATTGTAACACTACTTCAAGTTGTATTTCGTTATGTTCTGCAACAGCCACTAAGCTGGTCGCAGGAAGTATTAATGATCAGTTTTGTGTATAGTGTGTTGTTTGGTTCCGCACTGGCTATAAAAAATGGTGAACATTTAACGGTTGATCTGTATGATAATCTCTCAAAACTATATTCCATATTATTAAAAACGATTGAATTCTTTGTTGTGGGGGTGGTCATAGTAGTTCTACTTTACTATGGTTTCATTCTTGTAATTGATAATTTTCAATCTGGTCAAATTATAGGTATTTTACCAATTAAACAGGCCTATGTTTACCTTGCTATCCCTATCAGTGCGGCATTTATGCTTTATTTCCACGTTAAGAAGGTGTTTTCATGATCTGGCTAGTCCTATTTTTGTTCATATTAATTATTTTACGTGTTCCGATAGCATTCGCATTGGGCTTTGTTTCCATTGTTGGAATTGTAATCTCGGATCCCGGATTACTGCCAAACGTCCCAAGGAATGTGTTTGGCGGAATTGATAATTTCACCCTAGTGGCTGTACCTTTGTTTGTTTTAGCGGGTGAAATTATGTCAAGGGGAGGGATTTCGAAGCGCCTAATCGATTTCTCAAAAATAATTGTGGGACCTCTGCATGGTGGACTGGCAATGGTTGTCGTATTAGCAAGTGTCTTTTTTGCTGCGTTAACCGGTACAGCAATTGCAGCAGCTGCAGCGATTGGTGGAATGATGATACCAGCAATGACCAAAGAAGGTTATGATGTACGGTTTTCTTCCAGTCTTGTAGCAACTGCTGCAACCATTGGTCCAATTATACCTCCGAGTATTGTGTTAATTTTATTTGGTGTTATGGCAAGTGTATCCATTGGAGATTTATTTGTTGCTGGTGTAGTTCCAGGGCTTTTAATGGGTATTGGGCTCATGGGTTACAGTTATTATGTTGGTAAGAAGGAAGGCTATCGGTCAAGCAATCACCGAGCATCTTTTAAAGAATTAGTTGTGGGTCTAAAGGATGCAATATTGGCATTGTTTATGCCTGTTATCATTATCGGTGGTATTGTTTCAGGAGTCTTTACTGCAACCGAGTCAGGTGTGATTGCGGTTGTATATGCATTGATAATAGGACTGTTTGTTTATAAGGAAATTTCCATAAAAAACTTATGGACTATTATTATGGATACGGCAAAGATAACTGCGGGAATTGTTTTCTTGATTGGTGCAGCGTCATTGTTTATTTGGTTTTTATCGTACAATCAAATTCCTAAGCAACTCATTGAAATAATGGGTGGTGTTTCAGATAATCCGATTCTTTTATTACTTGTAATTAATATCATTCTATTAATAGCAGGGACATTCATAGACACGATTAGTGCTGTATCTATTTTCACACCTTTATTTTTGCCTATCGTTGTCGCAGCCGGAATTGATCCGATACATTTTGGTATCGTAATGGCCGTGAACTTGACAATTGGTATGGTTACACCACCGCTTGGAGTATGTTTATTTGTAACGTCATCCATCGCGAATATTAAAGT
Organism: Virgibacillus sp.; assembly: GCA_041689365.1. Lineage (GTDB taxonomy): Bacteria > Bacillota > Bacilli > Bacillales > Amphibacillaceae > Lentibacillus. The sequence continues at coordinate 2,411 of JBDNGJ010000221.1, read as the reverse complement.
GCCAAAAATGTTTAAGTATCTGCTTCCGCAAGTTGCGATTTTAATTATCGTATTATTGCTAATAACTTATATTCCTGAGTTAGTTCTTTTTCCTGTAGGACTACTTAAGTAAAAGGAGTTTTATTAATGGATCCCAAACAACTGCGCTCTGTTTTTCGGGAAAACCGCAATACTGCCACAACTTCTGGACTGTGTGATAGCTATTTACAGGCAAATATGATTTCTTTATCAAAAGAGTATGCTTTCGACTTTTTGTTATTCTGTTACAGAAATCCAAAACCTTGTCCTATTGTAGATGTCATAGAAGATGGTGGAATTCATCCTCAAGTAGCTGATGCAGACATTAGAACAGATATACCAAAATATCGAATCTATAATAACGGCACATTCAATAAAGAGACATTGGATATAGTTGATGATTGGAAAGATGACTTAGTGACCTTTTTGATTGGATGCAGCTTCACTTTTGAAAAGGCGCTAATTAAGGCTGGAATTCGATTACTTCATCAGGAGCAAAATAGAGTTGTTCCAATGTATAAAACCAATATTTCATGTAAAAAAGCAGGAAGGTTTGAAGGGAATATGGTAGTAAGTATGCGAGCATTGAAAGCAAATGAAATTGAAAAAGCTGTAGATATTACTTCTAATTTTCTTACTTCTCATGGTGCTCCTGTTCATATCGGTAATCCGGAAGATATAGGGATTATCGATATTTTTTCACCGGATTATGGTGAGAGTGTTGAATTTAACCGGAATGAAAGGGTGCCTGTATTTTGGGCATGTGGGGTAACACCTCAGAATGTTTGCCTGAACGCCAAACCAGATATCATGATTTCACATGCCCCAGGCCATATGTTGATAACAGATAAACAGGAAGAAGTATAATTCAAGTTAAGGAGTTACGAATTTGAAAGCATACCAGATAACAAGAATTCGAAAACTGAGCGAAATATAAATTTATAACTGTTGGAAAAGATAGGGAATTGGAATACAGCTATGGCTTTGTTGATAATTGGCAGTTCCTTGTAACCTTGGAAGAAGTCAAAGAGGAACACATTATAGCTATCCCATGTTGAAAGGTTGTACCGAAATCACGCCTCCAGATGATTGGGAATTCCTGGGTACTATAAACTCTTTGGAGATTTATCACGATGAGAATCACCTGAATCATAAGTATTTCCAGTGGCACGTATTCAATCGTAAATTTGAAAAGGAACACAAGGTTGAAATGCTAAGTTTTTTAAAGTACAAAAGGACCGAATGGAAATTTAAAGGACATTTAGGAGCTGTGCAGGATCAGACTGAATAAAGCAGTTATCTGATCCCTCTGTCCATTTGATTTGTTTACGAGTTTAATTCTTTAACGAACTTATAACCTTCAACGTAACCTCTAATAAAATGTTGCTCACTTTCAAGTGCAGCGAGATAATTGTAAGCTGCTTCAACATCTAGTAGTAATGACTGCTGATTTTGATTTTGAAGTTGCTCTTTCAATAGATCGTAAGAGTTAACTGCGTCTTCACCTGCATTTTTATATTCCTGTGATTTATATTGAAATGTATGTTCAATTTCAAGTAATTTTTTATAGGCAACCTCTCTCAATACATCCTTCATACCGGCTTCATATAATTCGGTAGAATAGTTCAGGTCTTCTCCTAGATTTTTTGAATTTTCCTTAGCTACTTTGAAAAGGTTGTCCAACGCCACCATTGCAATTCTATAATTCATTCCAAAACGCTCCTTCATTTTATATTAACGATTCTATTAAACTATTATTTCCAAATTAATTATTTATATACTATAGCCGTTTTTATGGGCAATAAATTGTCGTAAATGATGTAAAAATCATTATGATATAGAGGGACGTTGTTTTTTGAGGCATCGGACGTGGAACGATGAACCTTTTCCTCTGTCCCTTAGTCCTGCCCACGCAAATTAGGCATAAACACCCAAACAAAATTTATTATATTAATCAGAAAACAGTGATAATGAATTATATACTAGGCAACCTAGATATGGTAGCTTAACAATAAATAGCAAACTATTTGTCTATTTATGTCAGCTTAGTTGATCTCCGATGATTCCACAACAAGATCGGTTTTTCACCCACAAACAAGATTAAACTCCAGAAATGGACTGAATTTATTTTACCAGGAATGGAAGCAAAAAATTAATAAGGAGAGGTGGAACGATGCGAAGTAAATCTAACTTTTTACAATCGGTAAGGAAGGTTTGTCTGCTCGTTATAGGGGTTCTATTGCTAATGGGGGTCCAGCAGGGGAAAACTATTTTTGCCAAGGAAAAAGGGGAAATTACCATCAATCCGACGCCACAGGAACTTATTAAAAAGGGCGATGGTTTTCCACTGAACCCGAAAGTTGGGTTAGTTGTTGGGGAAAACACAGATGATT
>JBDNGJ010000220.1:0-2890 GCA_041689365.1 Virgibacillus sp. | reverse complement strand
CCGTCTCTTGCTTCGCCAATAACTAGTAATTTATCACTCATGTCTTTTCTCCTTTCTGTAGTAAAGGTTTACAGTACTTTTGCATCATTTTTTAGTAAGGAAACCAGTTCCTGGACTTGGTCGTCTATCTCACCTTCAAGAACTCTGCCAGCTTCTTTTTCTGGTGGCATGAATATATCAACTGTATTTGTTTTTGCTTCAACGTCTTCTTCTTCCAGGTCAAGGTCATCAATTTCCAATTCCTCTAAGGGCTTCTTCTTCGCTTTCATAATCCCTGGAAGTGAAGGATATCTTGGTTCATTTAGACCTTGCTGACATGTTACAAGAACAGGAAGACTTGTCTCGATTTTCTCCACGTCACCTTCAACATCTTTATCAATTTTCACTGTTTCCCCATCGATTTCCAATGCAGTAATCGTAGTAACGAAAGGAATCCCAAGACTTTCTGCGAGCCTTGGCCCAACTTGACCACTTGCCTCGTCAATCGCTACATTCCCTGCCAGGATCAAGTCAGCTTCCTTATCTTCGAAGTAAGTTTGTAGAATTTTAGCTGTTGTATACTGATCCCCATCTTCAAGATCATCTTCCGTATTAATAAGTACTGCCTTGTCCGCACCCATGGCTAAAGCAGTGCGCAGCTGTTTTTCAGATTCCTCGTCACCTACTGTAACAACTGTCACCTCACCACCGTGAGCGTCTTTTTGTTTAATTGCTTCTTCCACAGCATATTCATCATATGGGTTAATAATATATTCAGCGCTATCATCTTCAATTTTCCCATTTGAAACTGCGATTTTTTCTTCTGTATCAAATGTCCTTTTTAACAATACATATATGTTCATTTGTGATATCCTCCTTTAAACTATTTATCTTGGAAGTTAGGTTTGCGCTTCTCTATGAAAGCTTGCACACCTTCTTTTGCGTCCTCTGAGCCAAAGATCTTCCCGAATGCTTTTGCTTCCTCATGGACCCCTTGTGTAAACTGTTCTGTTTTTGAATAAGGAATTAATTCCATAATATTATTAATCGTTGGTTTACTTTTGGCTGCAATTGTTTCAGCAAGCTTAGTCGCTACTTCAAAAACTTCCTCATCTTTTACAGCCTGATTTGCAAGGCCGAAAGCTTTAGCTTCTGTCCCGCTAATTGGCTGACCGCTTAAAATCATTTCATATGCTTTAGCTGTCCCGACATATTGTGGCAAGCGCTGCGTGCCGGCAAATCCCGGAATAATACCCAATGTTAATTCAGGTAACCCCAACTTTGCGCTCTCTGTAACTATTCGAATATGACATGCCATGGAAAGTTCCAGTCCTCCACCGAGTGCTGCCCCATGTATAGCAGCAATCACTGGTATAGAAAAGTGCTCAATTCGGTTAAACAGCTCTTGACCTTTTTCTGCTAAGGCCTGATAGTCAGATGCATTTTGCAAGGATGTGAATTCCTTAATATCCGCACCTGCTGAAAAGAACTTTCCTTCCCCTCGCAAGATTATTGCTTTAATCGTGTTATCGTTTTCAATTTCGTCCAGCTTTTCACCCAAATCATGTAATAGATTACTAGATAGTGCGTTCGCTGGTGGGCTTTGAATGGTTAACGTCGCAACATTGTTCTGACTTTCATACGCTAGTGTCCCCAAGTCAATCCTCCTCTGCTGTTTTTGTAGCAGTTAAGAAAGTATAACTACTTTCTTAATGCATAAGTGCAACTAAGGCTTTCGCTGTATAGTGCCGATAAGCCAGGTTTTCTAAACAGAAAGTCCATTTGTAATTAATGCGTGGACATCCGAAGTCTGTTTAACTAAATCATACCTCTGCTCTTTCATTACCCAGTTTGTAACTGTTTCATCAAGGGTACCAAAAATCATCTGCCTTACAAGAGGAATATTTAAATCATCCCGAAATATTTTTTCTTCCATTCCTTCAGCTATTATATCATCAATTACAACTAAATACGGTTTTAGAACTTCATTTATTTTCATCCGCAATGCTGTATTTGATTGTCTTAATTCCAATTGCGTAACAATAGCTAAGTGATGATCATTTGCAAGCTGCAGAAAATGCATTTCAATTAGTGTTCGCAGTTTTTCATCTGCATTTTGTTTATCATTGGTACTGGACGCAATCTGTTCGATAAACTGACCCATTTTTTCTTCAAAAACAGATACAAGAATATCTTCTTTATTTTTAAAATAAAGATAAATTGTTCCATCGGCTACTCCTGCTTTTTTGGCAATTTTAGATACTTGTGAAGCATGATACCCGTTATCTGCAATTGTTTCAACAGCTGCCTCGATAATTTGTTTGTACTTCGGTCTGTTTTTCTTCATGATAATCTCCTTAGCATTTACCTCTTGCTCACAAACTGAATGAATGGTCATTCACCTTAATTGTACAAAGTCTCCTCAATAATGTCAATATAGCTTGTACGATAATTATACAAAAAGAGAGCGATTTGCTCAAATTGTTTTACTTTTTTCCTTCATCTTTTCTTTTTCTTCATCTACTAACTTCCTCCGTAGTATTTTACCTACTGCTGTTTTTGGAAGCTCCTCACGAAACTCATAAATTCTTGGCACTTTAAAAGCTGCTAGGTGTTTCCTGCAATGTGCGTTTAATTCTTCTTCCTCTATTTGGTAACCTGATTTTTGCACAACATACGCTTTCACTGTTTCTCCGCGGTACGGGTCAGGAATCCCAGCTACAACTGCTTCTTGAACTGCTTCGTGTTCGTATAATATTTCCTCTACTTCTCTTGGATAGATATTATATCCACCAGCAATTATCATATCTTTTTTGCGGTCAACAATATAGAAATAACCTTCTTCATTCATATAGCCTAAATCACCAGTTAACAACCAGCCATCTTTTAAAACATTGTCTGTTTCTTCCTG
>JBDNGJ010000219.1:0-1312 GCA_041689365.1 Virgibacillus sp. | reverse complement strand
TATTTATTTGTACGTATTTGCTCGAAAATTGCTGTATCTACATAGTGTTCACCAGTAGTCCTATCTGTTTTTTCAATTGCAGCTGACCATATATATTGACCGAGATTATTCAAATCTTCTTCACGCCTTATAACTAAAACACCAAAGAATTCATTCCAGTCGTATTTTCTAGGACCGTACCCAACGACAATATCTTGATTATCACTATTGGGTCCCGCATAAATAAACCCTTCATTCAAATAGGATTTGGCATACCTATCAGTGAATGTTAATTTAGCTAAACTTGCACCATTTATATCTTGAAGGATTAATTCAATTCGTCCTGTTTCATTATCCCCCGTTAATTGTTTCATCAGTTCAAGTGTTAATTCCACTCGGAAATCCGATAGTGGCTGTGGTAATGTACGTTTAATTGCTGGACCATGAAATACATTTGGATAGGTAGCATCATCACCATAATTTGAGGGTTCGAACCACTCAGAACCACCATCTATGCCTACGCCCATTGTTCCAGCGTTATCACCATAATCAAGCGTTATACCGGTGGTAGACCACGGCGTTAAGTCGCTACATTGGTCGTCCAAAATATTACTTATAGGCGGCAATTGAATTTCATCAACTGCTTTTGGATTACCAATTAACATAAACTTTCCATCTGGTGCGATTAAAGAAAAGTAAGTAGCTTCTTGAAAGAAATTTACTGTTGTGATTGGCAAGGCGTCAGCCGTTGCATTGTTTGTGATAATGTTTGCACCTTGCGCGAGTTGGGTTGTTCGACTAGCACCGTATTTATATGGATCAGGACAAACAAAGTAAAGTGTTCCAGAACCTATGCTTGCTATTTTTTCAAAATCGTCAATGGAATTTTCGACAAGGGCATAATAAATACGGTCAGGTTCATCACTAAAAGTTAATGGAGCTGGTTCATCGGTTAGTAGCCAAGAAGCCATTTCGTCTTTTATTTGTTGAAAGTTATCAGTTATATTTACAATCCCGATTGGTACAGGAATTCGCAAAATATCCGTTTGACTGTGCATCAACTGACCGCCAGGTTTACCAGGTACGGTTGTCATTTTCCGTGTTACTGGTGCAAAGAAAGGACGTTTATCGCCTTTCAACTTATACAAATATGGTTTTGTTATTCCGTTGAATGTGATTGATGTCATTCCCATGCCCCTCCTGCTCTTAGCGACGTACTTTCGTCTTGCTGTTGAAATTCTTGATCGTGCTTATAAGTTTGTCTGCTTATTTCACGACCATCTATTTGATTTATAACCGTTGTATAAATAACGGCTTCACCTTGTGCATTTTG
>JBDNGJ010000218.1:0-61309 GCA_041689365.1 Virgibacillus sp. | reverse complement strand
TTTACTATTGAAAAGTTCAATATGTTCCTCAAAAGAAATCCATTACCCGAACCCAAAATCATGGTGAATTTATATGCTAGTAAACGTCTTTGACATGAACGTGAATGGTGTCATGAAGAGCCGTATGCCTTAATTGGGCACATACGGATCTGTGAGGGGCAAGGGGCACAATCCCAAAGGAGAGGCCCCACCTACTCGACTATTTGTCATTTTTGCCTTAAATTCGGCTAATTTTCAGCTATTAGCGGAACGAGGATCCGCTTCGGTAGGTTGGCCTCATTCCGAACGACAATCATTGTCCTGTTCTACCTCGTTCGTCTAACAATGCTTTATATCAATTAATATAAGCAGGCCAACATGAAGTTGACCTGCTTACAGTATTGTTATTTTCCAATCATTTGATCGACTTTATCACGGTTTTTTTCAATCCATTCGGTAGCTAATTTTTCAAAGGATGTACCGTTTTCTTCATTTTTACGTATCATCGATTCTATTTCAGGGATGGAAATGCTCCAATTGGATAATATCTTATATGCTTCTGGATGTGCTTCCTTAATTCCTTTATACGACAATACATAGACGTTATCTGCCTTAAAATAGTCTCCTTGACCTTCTAAAAACTTCAAGTCATTACGTGCGAAGACTGAATGTGGTCTCCAAGGAGTGAATACAACCGGCTCTTTATCATCAATTTTACTTTGTGCAGCGGAAATCATCGCACCTTCACTAGAAGTTTTTAATTCAAATCCGCTTTCATCTAAGTTCTCACCTTTCACTAATTCCCTTGCAATATTAACAATGCCTGCACCTTCAGCAATGGTAAGTATTTCGCCATCATATTTTTCTGCATTTGCTTTTAACTCTTCAATCGAGTTTTCTTCCACATAAGAAGGTACTGCTAAACCAAGTTCTGCATTTTTATAACTTGTTGCTACTTTCACTAATTCATCCTTATACTCTTCCCATCTAGGTGCTTCTGTATATGGTAACCATGCATCCATAAAGAAATCAATTTCTTTATTACTCATACCATCCCAAATAATTGGTTGTGAAACATGTTTTACTTCAACTGTATATCCTTGTTCTTCTAAGATTTGTTTTGCAATTTGTGTTGGTGGTGCAGTACTTGTCCATGGTGTTTGTCCAAAGACAATTGTTCCTTTTTCTTCATTCGTTTCTTCATTCGTTTCTTCCTTCGCTGCATCATCATTTGTTGCATTATTTTTCTCTTCCCCACTGCCGCAAGCAGCAAGTGTCAATAAAGATAATGTAATAAATAAAAGTAATAATTTTTTCATGATAAATGTCTCCTTTTTTAGAGGTTGTTCAAAAAGTCCGGGAAAATGACACATCGAATTTCTTCGTTATCCTCCTTTTTGAACACGCACTTTTAGTTTAATTTATTAAATACATCTCTCATATTTTCTGGAGTATACTGTAGTGAATCGACTGTGTCTGATTCCCAAGCATCGTATTCTTCTCCATTAATACGTTGGAGGATATTCGTAGTATCATACATTTTGAGAGTGTACACCCAATTTGCAATCATCATAAGTGATGCCATATGAGAACCTTCATTGGAAGCTGTGCAAATGTCTTTGACAAGATGGATATTATAATCTTTAAAATAGGCATCAAATACAGAGGTTAATAGACACCCATCCGTCACTACTCCACCAATCACAACATTTTTTACGTTTAGACTTCTAAGTGTAAGATCCAGACTAGTTTCGTGAAAAGCACTCCACCGATATTTATCAATGATTATGTCACCATCTTGTGGTTTGATTTCATCCAGAATTTCTATACTTTCGTTAGCTGTGTTGTAATAATAAGGTGTACCATCGTTATTTAAGGGTTCTCCTTGGGAAAGGCCAATTCCATCTGCCCGATTAATTTGACGAGTGTAAATAATAGGGATATCCTTTTCTCTAAACCCATCAATTAGCCTTTTGGCATTCCTGACTACTTGGTCCATTTGCCCAAGTCCAAAATTACTTTCCTTCTGAAGGTCAATTAGAACCAAAGCAGTGTTGTTATTGTTCATGTTATGTCTCCTTTATTTTCCTGTTGTTTTGGTAAATAATTAAATATCTCCCCCGATTCCATCGCGTTAGCAAACCGCATCGTCCAATCAAAATAGTTGTAGGAGTTTTTAATGAGGGCAAGATCTTTGTTAGCCTCTTCTTTTACTTGATCATCGGATGTCTCCTCCACTATAGCTTCTAAAGTAGGCTCAACCTGTTCTGTAGCCTTCATTATTAAATTACGTTCTTGCCGTATCTTTTTAATAAAGAACGTGATGAAATTTCTTAGATAATCCTTCTCTGCAACATAATGGTCTTTTCGATCACCTTTCATCCAAACTTTCGTGACCATATCTGTTTCTAACAGTTCGCGCATTCCATTGCTTACACTTGCTTTACTCATTGCTACCTGATTTTTGATCTTATCAAGTGTCAACGGTTCAGAGGAAAAATAAAGCACACCGTAAATGCGACCAACAGATGGAGTTACTCCATAGATAACCATTGATTGTGCAATCGCGCTGATCATAATGTCTCTTGATTGCTCAATTGTTTCATGCTCATTCGACAATAGTATCAACCCCCTTCATTTGTTTAATTTGTATTGTATATACTAAACATATTAGATTAATTGAATTTAAAATTCAACTGTTTTTGAGAAATTCGGGTGATAATTTAGGAAAAAAAGGGTAAGGTCATTAGCCGCAAGTCTGTCTTTTGTAGTATGTGCAATTTTTTTGGAATAAAAGTGGTAGTACTTGTTCTAGTTTTAAACTAATACTAAAAAACGCATGAACGTTGATTTAACAACATTCTTGAGTATATAAATCTAAGAGATATAAGTTTTTCTCATACCTTCCAACAGAATAGGAATACTATAATGGAGTAATAATTCAAACTGATTTGTCACATCATTTGTAAAAACATCCATAACATGATAATTTTTAAAAGGATAGGTATGCTGAAAACCGTTTTTGACTGAAAAGCATACTACATACGAATACTTAAATAGAGGGGAAAATCTTATGAAAATTATAGTAGCTGGAGGGGATGGCTTTTGTGGCTGGCCAACCGCCTTGTATTTATCGAAACAGGGGCATGATGTAGCCATTATTGATAATATGGTCAGAAGAAAGTGGGATAATGAACTGCACTCGAATTCCATTACTCCTATTGCAACACTTGAAGAACGGGTAGCAAAATGGAAGGAACTTACCGGCAAAGAAATTCGGGTTTATGATGGGGATTTGACCCATTATGATTTTCTGCGTGAAGTTTTGAAAAAGGAGCAGCCTGACGCGTTTGCTCATTTTGCTGAACAGCGGTCTGCACCATATTCCATGATTGATCGTGAACATGCTGTGTTTACGCAAACCAATAATGTGACAGGAACGTTAAACGTATTGTATGGAATAAAGGAAATTGTTCCTGATTGCCATTTAATTAAATTGGGCACAATGGGTGAATATGGTACCCCTAATATTGAAATTGAAGAAGGATATATTGAAATAGAACACAAAGGCAGAAAAGATGTTCTTCCATTCCCGAAACAGCCAGGTTCTTTTTATCACCTGTCGAAGGTTCATGACAGCCATAACATTACGTTCGCATGTAAAATTTGGGGAATAAGAGCAACTGATTTAAATCAAGGAGTTGTTTATGGATTAGATACAGATGAAACGCAAATGGATCCGGTATTATCAAACCGCCTGGACTATGATGGGGTATTTGGTACTGCATTGAATCGTTTCATTATCCAGTCAACTATTGGTCATGATATTACAGTATACGGAAAAGGCGGACAGACACGTGGCTTTTTAAACATTAAGGATACTGTACGCTGTATTGAGATTGCAGCGAATAATCCGGCTGATCGAGGAGAGTTCCGTGTGTTTAACCAATTTACAGAAGAGTTTTCTGTATTGGATCTAGCGAATAAAGTAGAGAAGGTTGCACAAGAAGAAGGTCTAGAAACAACAATTGCACATCTTGATAACCCAAGAGTTGAATTGGAAGAGCATTTCTTCCACGCAGAAAATACAAAACTACGGGACCTCGGTTTAGAACCTAATTTACTGACTGATGATGTAATTCGTGGAATTCTAAAAACAGTTGTTAATCATAAAGATCGAATAATTAAAGAAAACGTATTGCCACAAGTATCCTGGAAATAAACAAGGAAGTGTCACCTATGAAAATTGCTATCGTAACTGAAACATTTCTTCCATCAACTGATGGGGTTGTTACCAGATTAAAAGCGTGTATTCGCTACTTCTTAAAAGAAGGACATGATGTCAGGGTAATAGCACCAGACCTTGGTGTTTATGAATTTGAAGGAGCGAAAATAGATGGGGTGCCGGCGCGTACCCTTCCCTTTTATCGTTCCAAAAAATTCGCCCTCCCAAATCGGAAAGTTGGCGTGCTGCTGGAAGAATATGACCCTGACATTGTTCATGTGGTAAATCCGGCCATTCTTGGTTTCTCTGGTGTACACTATTCCAAGAAGCTTGGATACCCTATGATTGCGTCTTATCATACAAACGTAGCGCAATATTTGGATTACTATAAACTCTCTCTTTTTAAAGGTCTGGTATGGTGGTATTTCAGGAAACTGCATAATAGAGCCGAGTTAAATCTTTGCACTTCTAATACGGTGAAGACAGAATTGGAAGACCAAGGGTTTCAGAATGTACACGTTTGGAAACGTGGTGTTGATACAGCCTTATTGCACCCAAACAAGTATAATGATGAAATGCGGGACAGGCTCTCAAATGGTAACCCTGAGAAAAAGCTGTTATTGTATGTTGGCAGACTTGCAGCAGAGAAAGAAATTGAGAAAATAAAATCAGTTTTGAGTGTTTCAGATCAATTCGTGCTTGCGATTGTTGGGGATGGCCCACATAGGAATGAGCTGGAAAAGCATTTTGCAGGAACTAATACTGTATTCACTGGTTTACTACATGGTGAGGAGCTTGCTAGCGCTTATGCCTCATCAGATGTCTTCGTATTTCCATCGACTACAGAAACACTTGGTCTGGTAATTACAGAAGCAATGGCGTCCGGATTGCCTCTTGTAGCAGCTGAAAGCGGACCAACTTGTGAACAAATTGAGAATAATCATACTGGCTTGCTGTATGATCCTGAAAAGCCAGGTGACTTCACAGCAACATTGCTTAAGTTTGAAGATGAAACGTTAAGAAAGCGGTTAGCAAAAGCTGCCCATAAAGAGATTTCTGATATGGGATGGGAAGCTCAATCAAAGCAAGTACTTGATTATTATAAGGAAATAGTAAGCGTAGAAGAAGAGCAAAGTAATACAGCAAATTGACATTTAGTTCTCAATTCTCAAAGAGTAAGTAGAGGAGTACCATGACACAGGAAAAAAGAAAAAAAGGACCACTTCAATTCCTGCAATTTAGCGCGATCGGAGTTGCTAATGCAGGTATTGATATTGGAACGTTAAACTTATTGCTACTATTATTCCATTCAGATGAAAGAGGCCTGCTTCTACTGTACAACACCATCGCCTATACATTGGCTGTAGCAAATAGCTATTTTTGGAATGCGAGCTTTACGTTTCAACACTCAGCTAAAGGCAGTAATCGGCAGCGCATATTGTTTATTGTCCAAGGCATAGTTAGCTTGGGTATTAATAATCTTGTGTTTATTGTATCAAACATTCTACTGGAAAGTTTCGGTGTCCCTAATTGGCTGCGATACAATATTGCGAAAGGTCTGGCGATGTTTCTTTCCTTTCTCGCAAGCTTTTTCATGATTAAATATTTTGTTTTTAAAAAAACAAAAAAAGACTGAGCCATTTTATATACGGTTCAGTCTTTTTATATAGGAATTTTGTTCCTGTTAATGGGTTTTAGCTGGAAATAGTTAATAAATGTTAAAATATAGTATAAAAGGACTAGAAAAAACTCGAATACAGTATATAATGAAACTAACATAATGTATTTAATAATTCTAATTTTATATAGTAGTAATCCTGCGGAAAGGAGGAGACTAACTTGAACTATAATAGGTCCTTATTTTTCAATAATGTGTTGATGAACGGAATTAAAGAGATGGTTTTTATCATTGCTGTCGGGGATAACAATAGTTTTTGCTATGAATTTCTTAATAAGGCTGCGATTAATCAAACATTTCTTACGGACAAGGTAATTGGCCAATCAATTCAGGAAGTTTATCCACAAAAGACAGCAGATTTTTTGGTGGAAAAGTATAGGGAAGCTATCGAAGTTACAGACGGGTTAACATATGAAGATTTTTACGAGTCAACATCAGGTATTAAATATTCTGAGACAACATTGACTCCTTTATGTGATAATGATGGTGGTTGCACATATATTGTCGCGTTGGTGAAGGATGTTACCCGAAGAAGACTGACTGAGCTTGAAATTCAAAAATCAAAAAACGAATTGTATCGAAATAAACAAAAATATCGTTCCCTGTATGATTACAATTTGGATGCTATATTTTCCCTGAGTCTTACAGGTAATATCCAAAATGGGAACAGCGCAGTAGAATCTGTCTTTGGTTATAATGCTGAAGAAATGAGAAACACTCCATTTATTGAATTATTTGCTTCAAAAGATAAAGGTCCAGCTAACAAAAGTTTTCGTGAAGTCGTAAAAGGCATTCCACAAGAACAACAACTGACCGTACTTAATAAATCAGAAGAGATGGTAGAGGTAATAATAAAGCTTACTCCTATCATTATCAATGATGATATAGTTGGTATATATGGGATTTTTAAAGATATTAATGAACTAATACAATTAGGCAAAAAGTATAAAGAAAGTGAAGGTCATTTTCGGATTATTACAGAGAACACGAATGATTTAATAACGATGATAGATAATCAGGGTAAGATTGTTTATGTTTCACCATCTTACAAAGAAGTTCTGGACTTTGAAGAAAGTGAATATATTGATAAATCTTTTTTGCATAATGTACACGAAGATGATTCAGAGAGACTGCAGGAAACATTTATAGAATCTATACGAAATAAAACGACCTGGAAAGAACAATTTAGGCAGAAACATGGAGATGGGGATTACATATGGTCGGAGTTGCTAGGGTCTCCTGTTTATGATGATGATAATCAGTTTACGCATATGGTAGTGGTATCTAGAAATATTACACTTCGAAAAGATTATGAACAGAAGCTGCAGCATTTGGCATATCATGATCCGTTAACCGGGTTGCCGAATCGCCGCTATTTTATCAAACAATTAACCAAGCATGTAGAGGAAATAAAAAATACGGATCAGCGACTAGCCATAATCATGATGGATCTTGATCAATTTAAATCGATTAACGATAGGATGGGTCACAGCATTGGTGATCAGGTTATTCAGGAGTTTGGGAAGAGGATTAGTACGGTGATTCGTGATGAGGATTTACTTGCACGCTTAGGCGGTGATGAATTTACCTTATTGTTACCTAATATAAATTCTGCCGATGATGTAATTGAAATAGCTGATCGAATTATTAACGTAATGAATGAGCCTTGGTGTGTTGAAAATCATGACTTTGGGACAACAACAAGCCTTGGTGTTGTTATTTCATCATCAAGATCCCCTGAAAGTGCCAGTGAGTTGCTAAAGTACGCAGATAAAGAGCTTTATAAAGCAAAAAAGGCAGGAAGAAATGACTATAGATTGTATGAGTTCAAGGATAATTCGTATGTGAAGTAGAAAAGGGAAGCTTAACCAATACACAGGTTAAGCTTTTTAAGTTGTATCTGATTTTCGAAATGTTATTTTACCAAGCATTAAATCTTAGAGGTAGTTGATATAAACTGACTCATAATCTTTTCCACCTTTTATGAATAAGCGCTAATCCAAGGCTGCTGATAAATTCGAACGGGTTTTCCCAGCCTTATGCTTACTGTTTCACGCTATTAGAGAAGTTGCAGTCTATAGAAATAGTACTACAGTTTTAGTTTAAAACGGCGAAAGTAATGTATAGATTTACTATATATTAAGCAACATACATAATGATAAACATTCAGGAGGAACGAATATGGGATTTATGGAGCGTGTAAAAAAAGGGAATACATCCTCAGGATTAGCAGCGCTAGGTAACGCGTTTTTAGCTGTAATAAAAGGTGTTGCTGCTTTTTTTAGTGGAAATGGTGCCATGTTCGCAACAACTTTGCACTCATTAGCTGATGCGGTTAACCAAGGATTTGTGTTTTTGGGGAGTATACTTGCACAGTCATCCCCATCCGAACGTTTCCCAACTGGTTTCGGTCGAGTTATCAATATTTTTTGTATGGTTGCTGTTGTTATTGTGACGGTGTTGTCATACGAAACTTTAAAAGAGGGATGGCATCTGTTTCGACATCCTGAGGAATCCGGAAACTTATGGTTGAATATAGGGGTGCTTGTAGCAGCACTTATTATAGATGGTGCCATTCTAGTTAAAGCAATGAAGGAGATTACAAAGGAATCTGGAGAAGAACAATCTGGTTGGATCGTAACTTCTTCATTTAAAAGTGCCGGAAAAGCATCACCGGCAACACGTCTTGTTTTTTATGAGGATATTGTTGCAACTTCGGGTGCAGTATTCGCCTTGATTGGTGTTTTATTATCGCAGGTTTTCGGATTGCTTACAGCTGATGGAATTATTACGATGATTATTGGTGTATTAATGCTGTTTGTTGCGTTTCGTGTAGGATACGACAATATGATTGGTCTCATTGGCGTTTCAGCTCCTTTAGAAGTAGAAAAAAAGCTTACCGATTCATTACTGGAAGATGATGCTGTTGTTGATATCTATAAGATAAGAATTATACAGGAAGGCCGTACCTATCATGTCGAAGGAACTGTGGAACTCAAGAAAGGACTTTCACTAGCTGAAGCAGATGATATTAAATTTCGCCTAAGTGATAAACTATTGCGTTTACCGGAAGTGGCTGATGTGGTCTTAGGAATCATTGAAGATAATGGTAAAAAAAGCAGGTGACAAGAAAGAGGCTGGGACAAACGTATTGGAGTCAGCGAATGCCTATTTTTCTATTGTTGATGATCAGATATAAAATGCAACGTAACTGCTGGAATAATCTCTATAAATTCTCGCCCCGCCTTCCAGGATTCGCTCGGGCGATGCGCACCTTAGGGCACGGCCTTCATTTAGTCGCTGTGCGGGGCCATCGGACACGTGCTATTCCCGCAGGAGTTTACCGCCCTCTGCTCCCCCGGACTAGTTTAACTGTTACACAATTATTCTATAGCGATTCATACTCAAGTTAACAGCGGGGGAAATACATGTAGACTCCAGTGGGAGCTGAAGCCTAGATGGGACTTCGTAGCGCCGCAGGAGTAAGGGGGCTCATCATCCGCCCTAGGTGCGCGAAGTGTATTTCCGAAGCGGCATAATAGCACTCAAACTTTTTAATAAGTACTTCGCATTTTCTACAATCTACGTATTAGATCCAACCATCAAAAATGAACGTTCTAAACATCCTATCCTGTTTAAGTGGATAGCTTCAGTTTATGTCCCTGTCTCACTCTGTGAATACTTAACTGGTCCCCATTATTGTCAGAAGTGTATGAGCAACAAGCTCCCTAGAAACATTGCCGTTCTCTAGAGACAGTAATCTTGCATATTAACTGAATATACTGCAAGATAATGTATAGAACATCATGGAAAGAAGGGTGATTATACTGGCTGCTATTCGGTGGTCCTTTTTTGTCGTAGGGCTTATTTTTTTTAGTTTTGGAATTTCTGTAACGATAAATGTTCAACACTTAGGTATTCACCCGTGGGATGTATTAAATGTAGGGCTTTTTGAAATATTTGGTTTTACGATTGGTACGTGGAATATTGCATGTGGCTTTACCTTAATTATCGTATCATGGATTCTGGATAAAAGTTATATAAAATTAGGTACATTTCTAAATGCATTTCTAGTTGGCATGTTTGTCGATCTGTTTTTATGGCTTGATTTCCTGCCTGATGCAAGTCATTCCTGGACAGATACTATTATGATGCTGATCGGAATTGTAGTAATGGGATTTGGGGGTGGAGTGTATAATGCGGCCAGGGTCGGTTCAGGGCCACGTGATGGATTTATGCTATCCATTTCAGATAAATTAGGTGCACCTATTGGAAGAGTTCGCATTATTACGGAGAGCTCTGTTTTGGTATTAGGTCTAATTTTAGGTGGACCGGTATTTATCTTTACGTTTGTTTTCACATTTATACAAAGTCCTATCTTTCAGTTTACATTTCTGCGCTTAGATAAACTTATCAATCAAATACAGACAAAATATCATGATAAGCATCTTACTTCATCACGAGCAAGTGGTTAGTTTACCATTTACTTCAGTGCCTATTTTAGAAAAACATCTTAGACAAGATCTATTTTTCTTCCCTGATTCCTGTCTGAAATTGGATTGATAGTAAGATACAGCTATTAAAATTCCATGCTAATGTATACCAAAGGAACAAGGGCAATTGTGTAATGTTTGAAGAAAATGTATTTTTTCAAGTTGTCTGATAAACTGTATCTTAATACCTTTTAACAAGGAAAGATAAAACAAATTTTCCAAATTAGCAAGATTGGCTTGAAGGAGGATATCTTGAGGAGTATAAAAGAACTAACATGAATCAGATTTCTTAAAAAAGGGATGCAGGATAACACTTGAACAGGAAATTACGAAGTTAAAAGATGAGAATAAGTGTAGCAGTAAGTCTAGCAAATTAGTGTATAAGGGTTTCTAAAAAATTCATAAAAACCCTTATTATGGAAGATAAGCCTTTAAAGGCTTGATTTATATTGCTGGTGATTGCATATCCAAATGGAATTCTGCCTGTGATGTGTCACGATCTACATCAAAATTAACCATGACATCCTTCAATAAGAACCAGCCAAAAATTAATATGATTAATGTTAAAGCAATA
Source organism: Virgibacillus sp. (assembly GCA_041689365.1). GTDB lineage: Bacteria > Bacillota > Bacilli > Bacillales > Amphibacillaceae > Lentibacillus. Next base: position 50,360 of record JBDNGJ010000218.1, on the reverse strand, counting down.
ATCAATAAAACGACCCTTTTACTGTTCACAGCAGTACCTCCTAATTATACTTAATGTAAGCGTAGCAAAACCTCAACTTGCTGTAAATAGGAGTAAGATAAAAGTCATGCTTTTTTCGCAGTTAAGAAAGTATAAATTCTTTCTTACTGCATAAGTGCAACTAAGGCTTTCGCCATTAATGCTTGGCGATAAGCCAAGTTTTCTAAAAATATTGGCTGTAAAAAAATGCAGTTAAATTAAATCACCAGAAAAATAGTGCAAATCAGAGTAAGTTGGAGTATATTTGCAATGTTTACGCTTACTTGTCATTTTGTTAAATTTGATTTCTATGGTATGATGCGTTGGTTGAATTCGGTTTAAGCTTTGTTGAAAGCTTAGCAACACTATACTATAGAAAGAGGTAAAACATTGAAAATAGAACAGATAAAGCAAGATTGGTTTGGTAATGTCAAAGGTGATGTGCTAGCTGGAATGGTTGTTGCAATGGCATTAATTCCTGAAGCAATAGCCTTTTCAATTATTGCTGGAGTAGACCCAATGGTTGGTCTTTATGCATCGTTTTGTATAGCTGTTGTGATTGCATTTGTGGGTGGACGGCCTGGTATGATCTCAGCAGCTACAGGTGCAATGGCGCTTCTGATGGTTAACTTAATTGCTGACTATGGGTTAGAGTATTTACTTGCAGCTACGATTTTAACAGGAATTATTCAGCTTTTAATAGGCGTATTTAAACTAGCCAGTGTTATGAAGTTTGTACCACGTTCGGTGATGGTCGGATTTGTTAATGCACTGGCAATATTAATTTTTACATCTCAGCTGCAGCATTTTGTAGATGAGTCATGGATCATGTATGCCCTTGTAGGGTTAACGCTCGTAATTATTTATCTTTTACCGCGACTTACTAAAGCAGTTCCATCAACACTAGTGGCTATTATCGCAATTACAGCAATTGTAATATTTGGTGATATTGGTGTGCGTACAGTTGGAGATATGGGTGCATTAACACAGCAATTGCCAGTGTTTTTAATTCCATCAATTTCGTTGACGTGGGAAACGTTTATGATTATTCTCCCGTATTCAGCTGCATTAGCAATTGTTGGGTTATTGGAATCATTGTTAACAGCTAATATTGTAGATGATATGACTGATACAGAAAGCAATAAGAACCAAGAAACACGTGGACAAGGTATTGCCAATGTTATAACAGGCTTTTTTGGCGGAATGGCTGGTTGTGCAATGATTGGGCAATCTGTTATCAATGTGAAGTCCGGCGGAAGCGGTCGTCTATCCACATTGGTTGCTGGCGTATTTCTAATGTTCTTAATTATTGTGCTAGGTGGGGTGGTTGTTCAAATCCCAATGGCAGCGTTAGTCGGCGTTATGTTTATGGTAGCAATCGGAACATTTGACTGGTCATCGATACGGACTTTGCATAAGCTTCCTAAATCAGATGCTGCCGTTATGGTAACCACTGTTGTCATTGTTGTCGTCACACACGATCTTTCAAAGGGTGTTCTTGCAGGTGTGTTACTGAGTGCAATATTCTTTGCAGCAAAAATCTCTAAAACAAAAGTAACAAAAGAACTTTCATTAAATGGTGAGAAGAAAACTTACCACGTCCATGGGCAATTATTTTTTGCGTCGGTAACTGACTTTCCAAAGAAGTTTAATTTTACGGATACAGTTCAGGAAGTTGAAATTGACTTAACACATGCACATCTATGGGATGATTCAGCTATAGGTGCTCTTGACAAAATTGAAATGAAATTTGAACAGAATGATATAGAAGTCTACTACAGTGGATTGAATGAGGATAGTCAGCATTTAAAAAATCGCATGAGTGGACTTTCAAAAGCATCAGGACATTAAGCTATTAGGATGTTATGATGAAAATTAAAGAGGTGAGGCTTGTGTTTAATAAAATAATGTTGGCGACTGATGGCTCAGAACACTCAACTCGATCTGCAAAGTATGCTATCGAACTCGCCGAAAAGTTCGATGGCAAGATAGAAATTGTATATGCAGTTGATGGCCAAACGTCCAAATCAGATGTTTTGCATCATGCGAATAAATTTGAACTTGAAAAAAAACGTGAAGAGAAGATTAAGGCAGTAAAGAACTTACTGGAAGTCTCAGATGTAGATTTCAGTACAAAAATTTTACATGGTGAGGCAGGACCGATAATTGTCGCACACGCAAATGAAAACGAATTTGATTGTGTTGTTATTGGAAGCAGAGGTCTTAATAACTTACAGACTCTAATTCTAGGAAGTGTCAGTCACAAAGTTGCTAAACGAGCAAACTGTCCCGTTTTGATAGTTAAATAGATATAGTAAAAATAGGCTGTCCCTGAATAACAACTTTCGGGGACAGCCTTTATTAATTTTATCGAACTAGACGCGTCATATCATAGTTGGCTAAATCAATTTCCAGTTCCTTTTCTAATGCCATATCTGCCAGCTGCTTTCCTACATAAGGACCTATCGTAAGTCCTGAGGAGCCGAGCCCATTTGCCAGCAATAAACCATCATATCCCGGCAGACTGCCAATCACTGGCACGGATTCCGGTGTCATCGGCCTAAAACCGACACGTGTTTCCAGTATACTGGCATTTTCCAGCTCTGGCGCTATTTTGATTGCGTTGGAAAGTATATGATGAATTCCGCCTGCAGTTACACGGTTATCGAATCCGACGTTATTCTCATGGGTCGATCCAACAATAACCCGGTCATCAAATGTTAGCATATATTGGTTAAACGGAGGTTTTACAACAGGCCAATTAGCTGGTGAAATTCCAGGAAGCCTTAAATGGACGATTTGCGCTCTCTGTGGCCTAATATCAAAGCGCATACCTAGAGGGTGAAGCAGATGGCTTGTCCATGCACCAGTTGCTGCTATTACTTGATCAGCCTCTATACTATTGCCGTTAACAGAAACCCCTGTAATTTGTGTGCCTTCAAAGAGTAAATGTGCGTCACCGTTGATTATCTTCGCCCCATGCTTTTCAGCACCTCGTAAAAGTGCATTTCGCAATGCACGGCCATCTACCCGTGCAGCTCCACTGACGTGAAGTGCTGTATATTCTTCAGAAACTAGTGGAAACATTTCTTTTGTTTGTTTTGAGTTAAGAAGTGTAATTTCTCCGATTTCAGGGGCATCTTCACGTCGCATATAAGCGTGTTCTTTCATAGCAATTAGTTTTTCTTCGTCAGTATGGAGATTTATCGAGCCTACGCGTGCATAACCTGTATTCGCTTCGCCGTCTTCAGCTAATTCCTGAATCAAGTTATGATAAATACGAGCACCGCCTTTTGCAAGCTTATACCAAGCCTTATTCCGGCGTTTTGAAAGCCACGGGGCTACAATGCCTGCAGCAGCATCAGTTGCCTGACCTGTATCGCTTCGATCAACAACCACAACTTTAGCACCGGACTTGGAAAGCTGGTATGCTGTAGATGCACCTAAAATTCCTGCGCCTATTACAATGAATTGCTTCATAGAAAAATCCTTTCATATTATCTTCATATACTATAGGAATAATTGTTGAAAAAATAAAGGAAAAAGATTGTTACTAAACGAATTAATAGGAAGAGAGGAGTCGGAATACATATGAGTGAGAACATTATAGCAAAAATTTTATTTATAATTGGAATCGCCCAAATGTCAATTGGTTTAATAGTAGGCCTGATTTTGGGAAATGCTGATTATTATGGTGTGATGAATTGGTCAGTTGTTTTCATGTGGACAATCGGCGGTTTTATAAGTGGTATGCTATTCCTTGGTTTTTCCGAAATAATAAAACTACTCCATACAATTAATGAAAAAACACCTTCATTACAAAACGAATCATTCCATAAAATGAAGCCGATAGAAGAAGACTCACCTGTACCATGGTCTTTAGAAGAATCAGATAAGCAAAAAGTCGAAGAAAAATATAGTGATAAAGAAATTACCGAAATCGTACCATCACCAAAAGAGGGCTACTGTCTTGTGAAATTCAAAAGTAGTGCTGGCTATTACGTAAAAGTAGTAAATGTTGATGGATTCGGTGTTGAAGAAGTTCACGATGCTGAAATTAAATACACCATTATAGAGTGGTATAATAATTTTAATTAAACGGAGTACAGGAATATGTATAGGCATTTTGTTAAAATGGGGCGTAAGATAAAGATAGTAAGGAGTGTATTTTTTGGCTAAAAGAAACCATAGTTCAAAGATGGGTTGGTTCGGCTGGACTTTTTTAAGTGTTATTCTAGTTACTATAGTTGGTTCTTTTTTATTCTTTTTTAACATGCTTAATTTAGATATCAAATCAATTTTCACTGGCGAAAAAAATGCAGAGGGCAATGAAGAGCCTGTATCTGAGGAAACACTGGAAAAAGTGGAGGAAGTTCAGGAAACTGTTGGAAAGGATCATGCAGAAGTGGGGCAGTTTGTGGCCAAAACACATGATTTCTATAATGAGACAACAGGATATGGAAGTATTGCTTCACTCGATTGGGAGGAGCAAAAGAATCAGGCTACTAGCATATTAGGTACCTTGGAGGAGAAACTTCCTAATGTAAAGGATGATGCTCTAACAACTGACTTAGAACGAATACAGGAATTGGCCAAAAAGGCAATTAGTGAACAGGAAACGGAGTATGTTAGAAACCTGCATCGTATGTTTCATGACCTGGATATTGCATTGAATAACTACAACGGGTACGATACTATTTGGAAAGTTACCGAAACATTGAAAACTGCAAATTAGTGTCCATATACCAATTAATTATGGTAATCTAATAGTTGGGTAAGTAAAGATACAAAGTTTTAAAGGAGAAATGAACATGGACAAGACATTAATTTTTGGTCATAAAAACCCGGATACAGATACTATCTGCTCTGCATTAGCATATGCAGATTTGAAAAATAAGCTTGGGTTTGATGCAGAGCCCGCAAGACTTGGTTCTGTCAGCAAAGAAACACAATTTGCTCTCGACTATTTTTCAGTTTACGCACCTCAGTTTATTGAGAAGGTAGACGAGGATGTGAAAGATGTTATTTTAGTTGATCATAATGAATTCCAGCAAAGTGTGGAAAACATTAAAGATGTACACATTACCGAAGTAATTGATCATCATCGTATTTCTAACTTTGAAACGAAAGAACCGTTATATTTTCGTGCTGAGCCAGTTGGCTGTACAGCAACGATCCTGAACAAAATGTACAAAGAAAATGGTGTAGCTGTGACGAAAGATATCGCAGGACTTTTACTTTCAGCAATCATTTCGGATTCATTATTATTAAAATCACCAACATGTACAAAAGTAGATGTTGAAGCAGCCTATGAATTAGCTGAAATTGCAGGCGTAAATCTGGAAACATACGGTTTTGAAATGCTTCAAGCTGGTGCTGATTTGGGTGACAAGTCAGTTCTTGATCTTATCACGATGGATGCTAAGGAATTTTCCATGGGTGATGCAAAGGTTGAAATTGCTCAAGTGAACGCAGTTGATACAAAGAAAATCTATCAATTTCAAACAGATTTGGAAACAGAAATCGCTCAGATTATAAAGGATAAAAACCTTGATCTATTCCTGTTTGTCGTAACAGATATCTTAAACAACGATTCGGAAGTACTTGCATTAGGTGAAGGAAAAGGTAATGTTGATAAAGCGTTTAATGTATCCTTGGATGACAATAACCGCGCGTTACTTAAAGGCGTAGTGTCACGTAAAAAACAAATCGTGACCAATTTGACTGAAGAATTTACAAAATAGCGTGATGAAGGAGGCCTTCCAGTTTCGACTGAGAGGTCTTTTTTTTTGGTTGATAACTGTCCCGACGGGTTGATATAACAGTGCTTCGGTCGACATCCCCGCTAACAAGTTGATAACAGCATATTCCGGTTGATATCCCCGCTAGCGGGTTGATAAAACCGCATTCCGGTTGATACTCACGCTAGCAAGTTGATAAAACCACATTTCGGTTGATATCCATGCTAACAAGTTGATAACAGCATATTCCGGTTGATATCCATGCTAACAAGTTGATAACAGCATATTCCGGTTGATATCCCCGCTAACAAGTTGATAAAACCACATTCCGGTTGATATCCCCGCTAGCAAGTTGATAAAACAGTATTCCGGTTGATATCCACACCCTTCAACCTAATAAAAAGAGCCCCGCATGGTCCAAAAACCATGCAGGGCTCTGCTCAATTTCTATCCATTACTGCTGTCTGCTTCTTCAACCGGAACTTCTTCATCTTTTTTAAAGAATATTTTGTATACCCCTATTGTTAATAGTGGAATGGCAAATACTGCAATCATTGCATAGGCCATTGCTGTATAGCCTGTTGAAATTAAGTCGATGATTCCTACTTGTGAGAGAATCATAGCTAAGATTAATGTGCCAACTGCAATCATGCCTCTTTGTGCGGAAGTTAGCGACTTGTTAGCGTGTTCTTCCATCTGTGCCTCAATACGGTCAACAAACGCATGGATCATTCCAGAAGATGTTTCGATTAGTGTCCAGCCGACAACGATACCGAATATCACTATAACAGCCGTAGGGAAATCTTGTAGCATGACAAGCCATGGTACGGAAGCTCCAAACACCTCTTCTGAAGGATAGAATCCCATAAGACTGAAGTATGTTAAGAACCACGGGAAGGTCATCAGCACACCGGCTATAATACCGGAGATTACAGATTCCTTTCGTGATTTCTGGCGTTCAATGGTAAATAACGCTGCCGGAAATACAGCCAGGTTATAGCCAACATATAATATGCCGGTCCATAAAACGGCAAATATTGATACATCTCCAGGCATATAACTCGTATCTCCTGATGACAATACTGCCATGGCGTCATCCCATGTAGTTCCAATAACAAGAGCAGCAAAGACCAGGTAGCCAATCATTAATGCTAATGTACCAAATGTTTTAAAGCGTTCAATAAGTCCCTTACCGTAGAAGTTCAACACACCAACAACAACTGTTATCAGACTGACACCAACCCAGTAATTTAATCCAAGTGTACTGTTTAGAATTTCACCGGTTGCCGAAGCCATAATCGCAATGATTAAAATTGCCAGCAACAAGTAGACGATGTCGAATAAGAACCAAAATGGACCGATAAGTTCTTTTAATAATTTGCGGTATTCAAATGCTTTGTATTTACGTGCAAATTCGAACATCAGGACAGCCATTACGATAAAACCAATTAAAATACCAATACCACCAAGCCATCCGAGTGCTCCGAATTTAGCGCCGTATTGAACAATCTCCCTCCCTGTAGCGAAGCCACCACCAATTAATACGGATTGAATAATGATTGCTGGCAGCAGGTACCTACCAAATTTCCCTTCAAACAAATTCTTCATCTAAAACCCCTCCAAATATATATTTATCAAACAGGAAATCACAAATGGAATACTTCTTCTTCGACAGTGAAGTTCTCTAATGCTTGCTCATCGATTTCGTAGCCGATACCTGGTCGATCCGGGACTGATATGACACCATTTTTTACTGTAACCTCAGGCTTTATGATGTCTTTATGCCAATATAGTGCTGAAGCGGCTGTATCACCTGGCAGAACGAATTGTGGCAGAGTAGTTAGTGCGATATTATGTGCTCGGCCAATTCCAGCTTCTAGCATCCCGCCACACCAAACGTCAATACCATTCTGTTTACAAACATCATGAATTCGTTTCGCTTCCGAAAGTCCACCGACTCTGCCGATTTTAATGTTAATGATTTTACAGCTTTGCAGTTGAATTGCTTTTTGCGTATCTTCGAGTGAATGGATACTTTCGTCCAAGCAAATTGGCGTATGCATGGCCGCCTGCAGCTTGGAATGGTCAACAATGTCATCATGTGCTAATGGCTGTTCAATCATCAGCAAATCCAGTTTGTCTAACTTTTGCAGATGATTAATATCCTTCAGTGTATAGGCTGAATTAGCATCCGCCATAATGGGTATATTTGGAAAACTCGACTTAACTTTACGGAGAATATCATAATCCCAGCCAGGTTTGATTTTAATTTTGATGCGTTTATATCCTTCTTTCACATAATGATCAACTGTTTGTAAAAGTTCGTCTGGACTGGGCTTGATTCCAATGCTGATGCCAACATCAATTTCTTTCTTAGTACCGCCAAGTGCCTCGGTCAGCGAAATGTTTTCGCGTTTTGCATAAAGGTCCCAGATTGCCCCTTCAAGTGCAGATTTGGCCATGTTATTTCCCCTAATTGGTTTAAAAATTTCCAGCAGGTCATCAGGATGGCAGATTTTGTTTTCTTTTATTAGTTTTATTAAAAAATCCTTGATGATATGCTGGTTTGTTTGAACTGTTTCTTCGTTATACCACGGACTTGTGAAAGCAACAGATTCACCAAAACCACGATTTCCATCTTCATCAATAGCTTCAGTGACAAAGAATTCTTTTTCCTGTATCGTTCCAAAACTTGTCGTAAAAGGATTATTTAACATCATCTTAAGTCGCCGAAGTTTAAATTGCTTAATAGGGATTGTCATGTTAGTTGCCTCCAGTTTAGTAGTTAGTTTTGGTGAAGTAGTAGTAACTGTGCTTTTTCGAATGATTACGTATAAAATTCTTTGCTGTAAAACCATTTTCGAATAACAACTGGAATGCTTCTCTTGTTTTTTGTCGCCACTCCTTTGCAAGAGTAATATCCCTTTTCTTAACAGATTGGAAATTATCAGGTACTGCGACAAACCAGCCATCATCAATCGGGTTAAATCTATCCAGATAAGCTTTCGGTACCCCATTCGCCGTTACATCAATCATCAGTTTATTTTCATCAAATATAACTTTTGGAGCTGGTGTACCCGCAGTAATGTCCCATTCAATTTGAATTCGGTCTGTAGGTAGGCCTTCGTTTAGTTCATCATCCATGGAACCATAGTGATCTTTTTTGTAAAAAGCTCCGGTTGCTCCAAGTTTATGCAAATTTAAATATGCATTCAAACTTTCAAGTGGATCAAACGTCCATGTAATCATAGAGTAGCCTATTTCTCGGGCAAATTCAGCCTGCCTCAGCTTCATTCTTTCACCAAGACCACCCTTGCGATAATCTGGCAATATCCCAAGCATATGTGAACATAAATAGGAGTGACTGCCATCAAATCCTGCAAAGCTGTATATAAAGCCAACCATCTCTTGTCCATCAAATGCACCTAGAATAACACCGCCATGATTTAAAGCAGTATATGTCTGATGGACAGGAATTGGAGCCATTTGCCAAACTGCTTCTTCCACTTCCTGCATCTTTCGCAAGTCACTCATACTTGTCAGCTTGCGAATTTCAACATTATTGGTCATTTTGGCTGTCCCTTTCCGCAGTTTTGATTAAAGCATTAGTTAAGATCTCAACGGCTTCAGGAATTACCGCATGATTGAATGTCATATCCGGATGATGGAGACCTGGTTGTAAATCACATCCTATTGCAAGCATCGTTGCTTTTAAGTGAGGCTTTTTAATAGTATAAAAATGAAAATCATCCCCGCCAGTCGTTGCAATCATCGGTTGCAATTTATCGACACCAACGCTATCTCTTATCGCATCTTCCATAATCGAAGCAGCTTCCTGATTAATGACTGATGCAGCAATGTTTGCGCCAATTTTTAAGTCGATGGAAATGTTATGGTATTCGGCAAGCATAGCTGTGATTTGCTTAACATTTATCATCAGTTCGTCCATAACCGTGTTGGTTTGAGCACGTAAATCGACTGAAAATGTAGCGTTACCGGGGATAATATTTTTACTCTCACCACCCGCCTGAAAAGCTGTCAACTTAACGGAATGGGGAATCATTGGGTTTATATCGATATTTTTCAGGTGCTGGACAAGTTCAGAACCAACATGAATAGCATTGGCATTTAAATGTGGCCTAGCCCCGTGAGCGTCATCACCTTGAATGATTCCATCAATAAAACAGGCCGCTCCATGGCGGATTGCTGGAGCAAACTGATCATGTTCTAATTCTTCAATTGGTCGTAAATGCATTCCATATAAATAGTCAACATCGTCAACAATCCCTTTATCCACTAAGGATATTGCGCCTGTACCTTTTTCTTCTGCAGGCTGAAAAATAAACCGGAATGTACCTTTTTCAGGGTAGCCATCTTCTAAAAGCGTTAACAGCGAGCCGATTGCAATTGTCATATGTGCATCGTGTCCGCACGAATGGTTTGCCTGGAATTCACCGTTCACTTCTTGCCATAAAGCATCAATATCAGCTCGCATTGCAACAACTGGTGAACCTTGGCCAATTTCGATAACAAGACCAGGTGAATCTTCTAGCGTTGTAATGATGCAGTCAAAGTTTTTAAAGAGCTGTTTGATGTAGGATGTAGTGTCATGCTCTTTCCAGCTAATTTCCGGATGTTCATGTAAATGGGAGAAAATTTTTTGAAGCTGCGGGGTTATCTTTTCTATAGTTGGCTTCATGGATATGCTCCTTTAAACTAATTTTCAAAAAAACTGCTTGCTTCAATTCCATCAAATCGTTCGACACGCTGCTGAAACAACTCCGGTGCTCGTAATGTGATTGTTGCAACAATACTATTCATCAAGGAAAATACGGCAGGTACCAAATCAAGTGTCGATAGTTCCTCCAATTGAATCGCCAATGTTATATCTGAATACTCGGTGATGGGCGAATAAGGATTATCTGTAAAAGCAATAATTGTTGCCCCTTGTTTCTTGGCCAATTCAGCTAGTCTTATCGTGTTAATCCCATACCTATGGAATGAAAAAGCAACAAATACACTCTTTTCATGCAATTCACTTAGCTGCACAAGAATATCATCATTGGGTGTATGCTGCCGTACATTGCCGACCACAATATTTAGGGCATAGGCAAACCAGCTTGCTAAAGCGTAGGATGAACGCACACCTGCAACATAGATATTCTCAGCAGATAACAGCTTTGTAACGGTTTGGTCTAAGTCCGTTTCCGACATTTGCTCGATTACAGTCTGAATTGTTCGTATATCATTAAACATTAGATTTTTAACCGTATTATCTTCTAAATGACTGGATACTTTTCTGTTTCTGAAATCAGACAAACTGCTCTTTTCAAAAATGCGCTGCTGATATATTTGCTGTAAAGACTTATATCCATCATATCCAAGTTTACGCGCAAAACGAATGATAGTTGTTTCACTTACACCGATTTTTTTGCCTGCTTCCTGAGCAGAATTCATGGCGAAAATAGATGGATCATTATAAATGTATGTTGCTATTTTCTTAAAGCTTTTTGAAAAAGTTGATTCATGTTCCTTAATTTTCTTGTACAGATTTTCCATGTTAATTCTCCGAGTAGTTTGTCATCTGTTAAAGTGAAGGAAATGCTTTTTCTTTTAATAAATAAAAAGTAAATCCTTTATTATAAATAAACATACCATATTTGTAGAATTTTCTCAATATGTAATCTTGCGAATTATTAAAAAACTTAGTGTGAATAAAAATGCCAGGCCAATATAGAAGCCCATGAAAGTAACTAATATAAGTGCTAAACATCCGTACTCATACATAAAATAAGTACAAGCCTAATAATAGGGGTGAGTACTTTTGTGGTCAGATTTTAAAATATTCGCATTAAAAGGAAATGTATTAGACTTGGCTGTTGCTGTGATTATCGGGACAGCCTTTGGAAAAATAGTAACGTCACTTGTTGAAAATATTATGATGCCACTAGCAGGAATCTTAGTAAGTGGTGTTGATTTTACAAATCTGAAGTATACCGTCAGAAAAGCAGATGTATTGTATGGCGAGTTCATCCAGTCAGTTTTTGATTTTATCGTTATTGCGGTGTCCATTTTCATTTTCATTCGCATTATAGCAAAGTTTAGAGGTGAGAAGGAGCCGGAAAAAGATTCGAAACCTGATGAAAAAGCTGAATTGCTCAAAGAGATACGTGACCTTTTGAAAAAAGAGGATAAGCTGACACTAAAACAGAAAAAGAAGATCACTATTAATATTTCATCACAGTCGAAGAAAAGATAAAACTTGAAAAATACAGTAAGCTGTGGCATAGTGAATTTGGTAGATTAATTGAATAATAAGTTGTAGGGGGACCAGTTTATGCTGGTTGAGATTGCATCCGATAGATGCTGACCCTTGGAACCTGATTTGGTTGAGACCAGCGTAGGGAACAAAGTAAAACAATAGTAATATTGTTCGGAATGCGCTCAGGGACTAACCTGGCGTTATTTTTTTGGACTTTTATGGATAATTCCTATCGTTTCCAATACCAATCATACTTCCAGAAGTAAACAAAAAAGAGAAAGGGAGATGGGAAATGAGAATATGGTTACTCGTAGTTTTTATAGCCATTTTACTAACAGCATGTAACGACGCAGGAGGAACTGACGATAAAAGTCAGGAGACAGAACAAGTAAAAGTAGTGCTCGATTGGACCCCCAATACGAATCACACCGGGCTATATGTTGCCCAGGAAAAAGGATATTTTGCCGATGAAGGGTTAGATGTTGAAATTATTATGCCAGGTGAGGCTGGGTCTGATCAGCTTGTAGCATCAGGTAAGGCCGATTTTGGTGTCAGTGCACAGGAAGCTGTTACAGAGGCACGTATTCAAGATATTCCAATCGTATCGATTGCAGCGGTTATCCAGCATAATACGTCTGGGTTCGCTTCCCCAAAAGAAAAGAAAATTACTTCACCAAAAGATTTTGAAGGAAAAACATATGGCGGCTGGGGAGCACCGGTTGAAAAAGCGGTACTTTCATCACTGATGAAGCAGGAAAATGCTGATGTTGAGAAAGTGGATATTGTTAATATGGGAAATACAGATTTCTTCACAGCGGTGAAGCGGGATATTGATTTTGCTTGGATTTACTATGGCTGGACTGGAGTCGAGGCAGAAATGCGCGGTGAAGAATTAAATATGATTTATTTAACCGATTACTCCAAAAAGCTTGATTACTATACGCCTGTACTTACAACGAACGAAAAAATAATCGCTGACAATTCAGAAAAGGCTAAGAAATTTTTAGCGGCGGTTTCAAAAGGGTATAATTTTGCAATAGATAATCCAGGTGAAGCAGCAGAAATCCTCAGCGGCGCTGTTCCAGATCTTGATCCGGAGCTTGTTAAGAAAAGTCAGGAATGGTTATCACCGAAATATCAGGATGACGCAGAAAAGTGGGGTGTTCAAAAGCAAGAGGTCTGGGAGAATTATTCCAGTTGGATGTATGATAATGGGCTTCTTGAAAATAAATTAAAAGCGGAAGATGCGTTTACCAACGAATTTTTGCCAGAATAGGAGTGTAACTATATGAACAATTCATTAGTAAGTATTCAAATTATCCCAAAGACAAAAAATGGAGAAGATGTCATTCCATATGTTGACGCTGCAATAGAGGTGATCGAAAAAGCCGGAGTGAAATATGAGGTCCATCCTCTGGAAACAACAATGGAAGGGAAGCTAACTGATTTATTTGCCGTGATTCAAAAAATGAACGAAAGAATGGTTGAACTCGGGAGCGTCAGCATTATATCACAAGTGAAAATACTTTATAATCCTAGTGGTGCATCGATGGATAAACTGACGGAGAAGTATCGTTGATGAAAAAATTTATGAAAAAAGGGTGGAAGCCTGTTACGGTTATCATCCTTTTATTCATTATTTGGGAGGCCTCCAGTAAGATATTCGAGGTACCTGGTTGGCTGCTGCCAGCACCCTCGCAAATTTTCCAAACAGGTGTTGAAGGCTGGGCGTCTTATCAGCATCATGTCTTCTCAACCGTTCAATTAACGATTATTGGATTCTTAATTGGCAGCAGTGTGGGCATTCTGATTGCGATTGGTCTGCATCTTATACCACAGCTGCGGGAAGCGTTGTATCCATTAATCATTATTTCACAAAATATACCAATAATTGTTCTGGCACCACTGCTCGTTATATGGTTTGGCTTTGGCATGCTGCCTAAGATTATTGTGATTACGCTGGTCTGTTTTTTTCCAATTGCAGTGTCAGCCCTGGATGGATTCAGGCAAACGGACCACGACCTAAAACATTATATGCAAATGGCCGGTGCAAACAAGAAGCAGATATTTTGGAAACTGGAATGGCCAAATGCATTGCCATATGTATTTGCCGGGCTGAAGATATCCGCAACGTATAGTGTTATGGGAGCCGTTATATCGGAATGGCTTGGTGCGAGTAAAGGGATTGGCGTATATATGACATTAGCATCGTCATCATTCAGGACTGATCGTGTCTTCGTTTCTATTTTTCTTGTAATGGTTCTTAGTTTATTATTTTTTGCAATCATTATCTTTGTCGAAAAACGCCTGATCAGATGGAAGCCTAAAGGAGAAGAAAAATGATATGGGTAATCTAGCTGTGAAAGATATAACAAAATCATACGGAGATCATAATATTTTACAGGGTGTAAATTTCACTGTTAATGACGGGGAGTTCGTTTCCATTTTAGGCCCATCCGGAAGCGGGAAAAGTACATTGTTTCATTTGATTGGCGGGATTCGTCTGCCTGATTCTGGAGAAATTTTTCTGGAGAATAAACAGATAAATGGCTTGAAGGGATCAATCAGCTATACCCCGCAATCTCCGTCACTTATGCCTTGGCGTACGGTATTAAAAAATGTCTTGCTTGGTGGCGAAATCGTCGGTAGGCATGATGAGAAAAAGGCGCTGGAATTAATTGAGCGTGCTGGTTTGCAAGGGTATGAAAATGCGTATCCACATGAGTTATCAGGCGGAATGAAACAACGTGCTGCGTTCGTACGAAGTTTGCTGAGTCCACAGCCACTTATTTGTCTGGATGAGCCCTTTTCCGCACTTGATGAGTTTACCCGATTGGAAATGCAGAAATGGCTAATGTCCATCTGGCAGGAAAATAAGCGTTCAATCCTGTTTGTTACACATAATATTGATGAAGCAATTTTTCTTTCCGACCGGGTTATTGTCCTATCCCAAAAACCAGCAACTGTAAAAAGAGAGTTTACGATTCCATTTGAGAGGCCACGCCATGAAGATATTCTGTTGACAGGGGAATTTTTAGACTGGAAAAAAGCAATCTATCGGGAGTTGAGTGAAGATGTCTGACAGAGTAATCGATTCGCATATTCACTTGGATATGTATCGCCAGAAGGACCGGCAGCGGGTTTTAAGTGGGCTGGAGTTAGCTAAGGTTGACACACTAATTTGCGTGTCGAACCATTTGAAGTCGTCCAAGGAAACTCTGCAACTGGCTCATGATGACAGCCGTATTAAGCCGGCATTTGGCTTTCATCCCGAACAGCCGCTGCCTACTGATTACGAGGCTGTTGAGATTCTAACGTTTATTGAGAAAAATCAGCAAGAAATGATAGCTATTGGCGAAGTTGGGTTGCCCTATTACTTGCAGCAGGATAACAAAGGCGTATCATGGAACGCCTATGTTGAATTACTGGAAACGTTTATCCAAAAGGCTGCAGCACTAAACAAACCGATAATCCTCCACGCTATATATGAAGATGCCCCAATTGTGTGCGATTTACTGGAAAAATACTCTGTACCTGATGCACATTTTCATTGGTTTAAGGGAGATTCATTGACGACAGAGCGCTTGGCGGAAAATGGATATTCTATATCGGTGACACCTGATGTAGTATATGAAAAGGAAATTCAGGATTTAGTCAGCGTCTATCCGCTATCCCGTGTGATGGTGGAAACAGATGGTCCATGGCCATTTGAAGGAATTTTCAAAGGGGACATGACACATCCTGGAATGATCCATCAGAGCATCGAAAAAATTGCTGAGCTGAAGAAGGTTTCGGCTGCGTATGTTTATAGCCAGATCTATGAAAATACATGTCGCTTTTATAGGCTGTGAAGAATGAAGGGAGTCTCTCTTCATTTTTTTTGCAGTAAGTGAAGCTTTAAGTGCAAATCAAAGTAAGTTCATAAGAATTCCTATAACTTATCATAATTTTCCTTCATACATTCTACCAATTGGAGTCGTGATTGAAGGAATGTTATTATGTAAATAAATGAGTACTGGTAACTGGATTAATTTGGATAGCGCAAATTAGCATGTTCCAAATACACATCTGACTTTAAGAACACACATTTTCAGAAAAAATAACGGGGGGCGAGTGTATGAGTACAAAAGTGGCACTATCATTTAGTGGTGGAAAGGACAGCTGTCTTGCGTTATTTGGATTACAGCAACAAGGGATTGATGTTGCCTATTTAATTACTACGGTTTGGAAAAAGAGTGACGAAACTGTAGCGCATGACGAGAAACGTGAGCACATTTTATTGCAGGCAGAAAGGTTAGGAATCCCGGTACATTTTATCGAGACGGATTTTGAGACATATACAGAGGACTTTGTTTTAAAACTGAATGCGTTACGTGCGAGCGCTAACATTGACGGAATTGCGTTTGGCGATATTTATCTAGCGGGCCACCGCGAATGGGGTGAGAGAGTTGCTGAAGCAGCCAGCCTGGAAGCAGTGTACCCACTATGGACAGCGCAAGAAAGTGTATTACAGTTACTACATCAATTTGTGGAGGTTGGATTTGAGGCCGAGGTTATTAAGGTTGACAAGGCACGCCTTCCCGGAGAATGGGTTGGGCGAAAAGTCGACGAATCTTTTATAAAAGATATAATTAAGTATGATGATGTGTGCCCGATGGGAGAATCAGGAGAATACCACACGACAGTGAATAATGGGCCTATATTTAAGTTTGATAGTTCGCAATCCCGGAGGTTCGATGAAAAATAGTGAAAACCCAGGAGTGACAAGCACCCATGAAGGTACTAGTAGTTACAGGATATAAACCAATGGAATTGAATATATTCATGCCTGATGACCAGCGTGTTTCTTTTGTTAAAGCAGCAATCGAAAAGCGGTTAATTGGTTTTATTGAAGAAGGGCTGGAATGGATTATTATTTCTGGTCAGATGGGAGTAGAAATTTGGGCAGGTGAGGTCATACTCGATTTGAAAGAACGGTATGATATTAAACTTGCAATCGTTCCACCTTTTGAGAATCAGGAAAGTCGCTGGCCAGAGGCAATCAAGCAAGTCTATCAAGAGCTAACAATGACTGCCGATTTTTATCAGCCTCTCTACAAAGGAGACTACAAAGGCGCATATCAATTTAAAGCGAAGAATAAATGGCTGGTGGACAAAAGTGATGGATGCCTCATCCTGTTAGATGATGAAAATCCGGGCAGCAATCGGTTTTTTCATGAAGAAGCAAATCAGAGCGGGGGAGATTATCCGATTTTTGTGATTACCCCAAGCGACCTCGAGGATATCGTGGAAGAATTGCGGATGACAGACTCAGATTATTGGGAGTGAAATCGCTGATTCGGCTCAAAAGGACACAGCTTTGGCTCAAGTTGGCTGCAAATCGGCTCAAGTGGACACAAATTCGGCTCAAGTTCACAATTTCCCCGCTCAAGTTCACAATTAAACTTCCGTAGATCGCTCGCTAACCTGCTCAACAGCCCACCGCACAATCAAAAAAGCAACTCGGCGTCATGCCAAGTTGCTTCCTCATCAAGATCAATGAGATAGAATAATCATGATCGGCTCTACCGTAACTTAAAAATTCGTTGCCTATAAAATCTTAGAACCAGTTCATAGACTCCGGTTTTAAGTTGTGGAAAATGTGCTTTGTTTCCTGATATTCATCAAGGCCTGGTTTACCTAGCTCACGGCCAATTCCGGACTGTTTAAACCCGCCCCATGGTGCATGTGGGAAGTATAAATTAAACTCGTTAATCCAAACTGTTCCCATGCGCATTTTAGCAACAGCGCGCTCAGCTTTAGCAATGTCTTTCGTCCAAACACCGCCGGCAAGCCCGTAAATAGAATCATTTGCTAAGGTAATAGCTTCTTCTTCTGTAGTGAATTTTTCCACTGTGATGACAGGACCGAATCCTTCATCCTGTACGACACTCATATCTGTTTTACAGTCAGTTATAACTGTTGGCAGATAGAAGAAACCATTTTGCAGCTTAGGATCATCAGGGCGTTCGCCGCCAACTGCAATAGTTGCGCCTTCTTTTTTGCCTTTTTCTACATAATTAATTACTTTATTTAAATGTTCTTCTGAAATGAGTGGTCCCATTTGTGTTGTTTCGTCAAAGCCATTGCCTAGTGTAATGTTTTTCACGCGATCAACCAAAGCACTAACAAATTCATCGTGAATGCTTTCTTCAATAATCAATCGTGTGCCCGCTGAGCAAATTTGACCTGCATGGAAAAACACGGCATTCATTGCCTGGTCGACAGCTGTTTCAAAATCAGCGTCAGCAAAAACGACATTAGGATTTTTACCGCCAAGCTCAAGCGCGATTTTTTTCACGTTAACACTTGCCGCCTGCATGATTTTTTTCCCGGTTTCAATTCCACCTGTAAACGAAATCAAGTCAACGTCTGTGTTGACCGCTAGCTCTGCGCCTACAGCATTTCCAGCTCCAAGTACAAGGTTTGCTACGCCGCTAGGGACGCCAGCTTCTTCTATTAATTCAAACACTTTAATGGAAGTAAGTGGTGTAATTTCACTTGGTTTCATGATTAATGTATTGCCTGCTGCCAATGCTGGAGCAAGTTTCCATGATGCCTGTAATAGTGGATAATTCCACGGTGTGATTTGCCCACATACACCAACAGGTTCCCGGATTACTTTACTCACTGAATTTGGAATAGGCGAGTCAATAATTTCTCCGCCATCTTTATCAGCGGCTTCGGCATAATAACGGAATACGCCAGCAATATCATCCATATCACCGCGGCTTTCTTCCATTGTTTTACCAGTGTCAAGTGACTCCAGTTCTGCTAATTCCTCTCTGTCACGTGCAATGAAATCGGCAATCTTATAAACGATTTGTCCGCGTTCAGTTGCCGGTGTCGATGACCAAACACCTTGATCAAAAGCTTTTCTTGCAGCACTGATAGCAGCCTTTGCATCTGTTTCATCACTTTCTGTTACTTGTGCAATAACTTCTTGATTAAATGGATTAATAATATTTCTAACTTTATTTGAGTTGGAATGTACCCATGTTCCATCAATAAATTGTTGTTTAATGGTCAAAGTAGCCCCTCCTTTAATATTTCGTTAAGTTTGTTTAGAAAAAATTTAACACTTCGAACAAAGTAAATGTAACACGCCCATATTTTTTTGTCAAAAAGAAGAAATTATAGATTTTATTCAGAACCACCAGTACAGACTAAGTCGAAGGATCTATTTCCATTTTCATTACTTTGGAAGCCGTACACAGTATTTGCAAAACATGATTTAAAAATTCATGAAGATCCGAAAAATTCATTTGGTGGCGTAGAAAAAATTCACCACGCTACACGCCTAGGATTTGCTGAATGCAATCCAAAAGTCAGCAAAGGGATGTAAAATTGGCAAATGGACGATGACTCCAGCTAATGACTTTTATGTAAATGAAGCAGAAAATCCAATTGAAGGTGCAAGAAAATGGGTAGAAGAAAACCAGGATCTTGTTAATGAATGGGTTAAAGAATAAGAAAAGAGCCATATGCACAAAAGGAAGCCTAGTTTGAAGCAGGCTTCCTTTTTGTATATTTTTACCACAAGTATTTCAGCATTTCGTCCTGAAATAAGTTGGTATCAATGTTGCATTGTTCTGCCTCGATTGCATATTGCCATCCGTAAAGCATGGAGTTTTCCGGGCCATGTGGGTTGTATTTTGGAGCGTTTTCCTTTGTGGTTATTTCATTTTGAGGGAATGCAGACCATACGACAGTATTTTCCTGCGTTGTCTGTTTAGTGGAGTTATACGCTTTTAATATTGAACTTCCTTCATCAAAGACACCATATATTCCAGGTGCATAAGCTGAATCTGAAAGGGTATCATACCAGCCTTCCATAAATGCTGAGTCTACTGGGAAACTCGGTTCGATGTCACCAAATAATGCAACTCCATCAGGTATACCCAAATCTTCTGCGTAGGCAATTGCCTGCTCAGCTTCCGCTACGCCATGGTCATAGCCGGTAGCATCTGTAAAGTGATTGTAGATGACAAGAATCCGGACGTTATTTTCGTGCAATAAGTTTACCTCATTTGAGTCAAGTCCTGCCGAGACACCTTCCTTTGTTCCTAGATAGCGTCCCCATACCTTTGGCTGACCAAAATTATCAACGACACATTGGTATAAATTTTGGTTGGTGTAACTGGCAGAGTCGACACCCCAATATATTTCCTGACCGTTTTGACCATCTTCCTGGTTATCCTGATTCCCGTTTGATGGTGAATCAGTTTGGCTGGATGGGCTGTTCATAAACAGAGCTATAATTAATGGAACTGCGATGAGGATGCCAAATCCAATGATATAATATAGTTGTAAAAAACCTCCCTTTCACATGATTGCAGTGTATTTACGGGAGGTAGTGCATGTGTAGGCAAGCAAAATGATTCAACTGAAAAAAGGCGAAAGAGTATGTTACACTTTGAGTCTGGGATCGGGAATGTCACTTCCCGTAACTTGTCGGATAATTTTTATAAAGGAGTGATTATCATGCGGTTAATCCGTGCTGGAGTTCATTTTTACGTAATTGGCATTATTATTTTAACACTTGGAATAGCACTTACGATTCAATCAGCATTAGGAGCATCGCCGTTTGATGCACTTCTTGTTGGTTTACACAGGACATTTGGGTTAACAATTGGGAGCTGGGAAATCGTAGTCGGCTTATCAATGGTACTTTGTAATGCAATAGCGGAGAAAAAAAGACCGGAGTATTTTGCTATAGTAACATCACTTGCTACAGGTATTGGGATCGACACCTGGTTATTTTTATTGGGAGATTGGATTGTTCCAATTACATGGCTTGGCCAGTCAATTACTTTAGGGATCGGCATTATTTTAATTGGACTGGGAGTTGCGTTCTATTTGCAATCTGACATCGCTCCAAATCCAATGGATCGTTCCATGTTGATTGTTTCGAATCTGACCGGTTGGAAAGTTACGTATTCACGGGCATTAATAAGCGTGGGTCTAGTTATCGTAGCATTTATATTTAATGGGGCAATTGGAATTGGAACATTGATTAATGCACTTATCTCAGGCTTGCTCATCAGTTTCTTTCTGCCATATGTGAAGGTATTTAAGAATGATACCAGAGATTTAGCTTCTTAATCTTTGGATGAATATTCTTTAATCAGCAAAGCCATTTCTGAAAATGTGTATTTGTGGTTGACTATTTCTGCTAACAAGTCCTGTTCTTTATGCACATCCATTAACCATTTGTAGCCATTTAAATTAAAGAAAACAATAAGGGAAGCTAGAGCTGTCCGCTGTTTGCACTATAAAAAAGCATGATTACTTGCTAAGGAATTCTGTTAATGCTGCAGATTTTGCATGAATGGAAGGATAGGCATCATTACCAAAAATTGTTTGTTTCGGTCTGTTCAGTGCTGAATCTAACATTCGTGGTTCCTTTACACCAATTTGCTGTTAGGTAAATGGTTTGGTCATTAGTTTGCGTCATTTATCCACCAATCCTTTAAAAGCAACATCGTGTTCTTTTATTACATCATTTAATACATTCATGAAGTTGTTATCCACACCATCGGGAAGATTAATTTCTTCTCTTTTATGCAGAATGATTTTTCCGTCTTCTAGTTCTAAACGTATTTTATCGCCGTAAGTGATTCCAGCCTCTTTTAATAAACCCTGTGGAAAAGTAATCCCATGACTATTATCTATTTTTGTTACTTTTCCTTCAAATTTGATCATTATTGTTCACCCTAATCAATTATACTGTTATAACAATTATAGCATGTAATTGACTTTATTATACGTACTATATTCTTTTTTGTATAGATTGCAATCCTCTTCAAAAACTACGGTTGTACATGTAAAGGAGGAATTGAAAAAATGGGTGGAAAACCAAAAGGGCCGAAACAGCAGGAACAGCCAAATTTGCCCAAGAGTCCAAAGCAGCCATACGGAGAACCACTGGAAGGATCTCACAAAGTAAAACAAAAAAATCATTCACGACAAAAGCACAATCCTCATCATGACATGTAGAATGTTTAATTCAAAATAACACCTTAAATCAGGACGGTTTAAGGTGTTATTTTTTTATTGACAGTTTTGAAATCTGCAATTTTCTTTGTTACATGGAAAATGATTAATCAGCATATTATTTAAAGAGACTTATTCCAGAAAGGCGGAATGCAAATGTATTACCGAGTGATGATTGTTACCGGGATATCAAATTTATCTGTCGAGCCAAATATCGCTGAGGTGCAGCTGGAAGTGGTTACCGAAGAGATGGAACTGAGCCAAGCACAACAGGGGAATGCCAACATCATGAATCAAGTTATTCAGGCGTTATTGCAGCTAGGGATAGCAAGGGAAAATATCCAAACTGCTACTTACAATATTAATCCTAGATATGATTATGTCGACGGCACCCAAGTTTTCAGGGGATATGAAGTGACGAATGCGATAACAGTAAAAATCAAGAATGTTGACCAGACCGGAAATGTCATTGATACTGCTGTGCAAAATGGTATAAACAGAGTGTCGAATATACAATTCACGGTTGAAAATAAGAATGTATATTACAAGCAAGCGCTTAGTTCCGCGCTAAAGGATGCATACGCCAAAGCACAAACATTGGCAGAAACTATGCAAACAGGCGTGGCACCGTATCCGATTAAAATAATTGAAAAAATAGGTGAAGCGCCAATTACATATAAAGCTTATGCCACTATGGAAGCTGCCACACCGATCGAGCCGGGGCAGATAGTTATTAGCGCGTCAGTGGAGGCGCAATTTCAGTATTAGTTATGGGGCTTGCCTGCTGAGTAGTGGCGGGCTATTTTTTTATGGCAATTTTACGGAATCGATTAAGTTCACCATATCAGACCTGGCAGCCAAAAATAAGAGGCCACATCAATCAACTTATGTTAAAATCTACCATAAGGGGGGGAGTTTTATGACGGTTGAGGATATAAAGGATATGAGAAAGAAGCAATTTATCTTTGTAAACGCAATATTACTAATGGGTATGACAAGTTTTGTAGCTATCATGAATTATACTGGATTGAGTATGTCCTACATTTTATTTACGCTTGGCGCTTTCTTGATCGTGCAGTCTTTTTCTAATATCTTAAAAAAGGATTTAACGAAGTCTTGGGTGCCAATTATCGAGCAGGTTAATAAGTATGAGAAAGAGATTATGGGCAAGGAGTGGAAAAAGCAAAACAAAACCACGTATGTAATTAATATTTTCGTGGGCACTATGATCATGACTCAGGCTTATTTCTCGCACGACTTTAGCAGACAGCACCCCATAAGCATTTGGTTCTATATTATTCTTATCATTTTTTTATTGCTTACTATTAATATAACAACGCTCATACATACATCCAAAGTTGACAATGCGAAAAACACATCTGATTTTAAGGGATACACATGGAAATTTAACCTAATTGGATTTGTGTTTGGCTTGGCCATTGCTGTTGTTATTTTTATACTTGTGATTTCGTTTGTTTTATCAAGGATTTAAACTGGGAGGATAATAATGGAAAAAGAATCAATTAAACTAACTAATCTGGCTAAATCTTACAGAAGACAGGAAGCTGTACATAATTTAAATGTGGAAGTTAAAAAAGGCGAGTTGTTTGGATTTCTAGGTCCAAACGGTGCCGGGAAAACGACAACAATTAAGATGCTTACAGGACTTTTGGAGCCAACAAGTGGTTCCGCCCATATAAATGATGTTGATATATGGAAAAATCCAATTGAGGCAAAGAAGAAAATTGCCTATGTACCGGACCAGCCGAACTTGTATCCGAAACTGACAGGCTGGGACTACCTTGAGTTTATTGCCTCTGTGTTCCAAGTTCCACAAGAAAAATTTCAATCAAAAGCAAAAGAACTGCTGCAAATTTTCAGTTTAACAGAGCAAGTGGATGATTTAATCGAAAGCTATTCGCATGGGATGAAGCAAAAGATTGCAATTTGCGGGGCGCTTGTTCATGAGCCAGAAGTACTTTTTCTTGATGAGCCAACAGTAGGACTTGATCCTAAAAGTGCACGCAGCCTGAAAAACCTGCTTCGTGAACTATGTGATAATGGTATGACTGCTTTTGTATCAACTCATATTCTTGAAATTGCTGAGCAAATGTGTGATCGTGTGGGAATTATTTTGGATGGAAAAATTATTGCGCTCGGGACGATGGATGAACTGAGAAGCAGTGACGGGAATTCGGAACAAAGCCTTGAGGACATCTTCCTTGAATTGACAGGCGGCGAGGATCAGCAAGCAATGATTAGTGAAATTACCGATCATGGTGATCCCAAATGATCAAAGTCCTATTAGATAATCAGCGGAAAATTCTCATCAACACATTTCGCACGCAGCCTAAGAAAAATTACATAAGTTATTTTTTCACACTTGCCGTTCTTACAGTGCTATTATATTTTTTATCGAAAGGGGTTTGGGCGGTAGGAGAATCCATCTCGCAGCCGGTGCTAAATGGAATTTTATCATATGGATTCTTAATGATTATTGGAATTATCATCTTGCTAGGCTTGCCACAAGTCTTTAAACACATGTATTCAGCAACAGACTTAGGATTACTGTTTACTTTGCCCATCCCAACGCGACAGATTTTTTGGGTGAAATATATGCAAAGCTTCATTGGGATTCCGTTACTGGTTTTTACCTTTTTTGTAGTGCCTCTGTTTATTTACGGGATTCTAACCGGGGCAAGTCTGCTGTATTATCCAGTTATGATTCTGGTGGTAATTTCGTTAAACGTTATCGGGCTCTCACTTGCCTACTTATTTAATCTAATTCTGGTCCAAGTTGTTCCAGCAAGCAAGGCTAATGAATTCATGACAATAATGAGTGTGTTGTCAGGGATTTTTGTGTACCTAATGTTCATGATCCCCAATTTGGCAAATGATCGGCCGTTGACAGAGGTGCTTTTATCCGGATTGCCGTTATTCCCGGATTGGGTCCCCGTCAGCTGGGCCAGTGCTGCAGTCATAAATGCAACAAGTGGTTCAATGGACTTTTTATTACCATTTTCGCTGATAATGTTACTTGCCGTTTTTAGCGTTTTCGTAACTTCATCATTAGTTGAAAAAGGTTTCCGAACGGGCTGGATTCGTTTAAGTGAAGGTGGCGGTAAAAAGAAGAAGAAATCTGTGGCCAAAAAATCAGGACACAAATTGCATCATCCAATAATCGCCGTTGGAAAAAAAGAATGGTTTGCAATTAAACGTGATATGCGTGAATGGCTAGTCTTTTTACCGCTTATATTCTTTTTCATATTTGGAATTGCCGGATTTATGACAGGTGGTGCAAGTTTAAGCGATTTGCGGGGGCCGAACGAAATTTCATGGCCAATCGCTCAGGCTGCATTCCTCTTTATTTTTGCAATTTTTAATGGCCAACTCGCTGCCTCATCTATTGCACGGGAGGCTTCATCACTGTGGATATTGCGTGTGCTCCCATTATCAGGGGGAAATATTGCATTTGGAAAGCTTTGGGTTAGCTGGCTGATACCTTTCGCATTGCTAACCATACTTGAAGTTGCAGTTGGAGCTTTTCTCGGATGGACCATTTTACAATTCGTCATTGGAATTGCCATGAAAGCTGTTATCACTGTCGGAATTAGTGCGATTGGGTTATGGCTTGGAACAATTGGAGCAAAATTCAATCCAGCTAATCCGCAGAACAGACTTAAATTCGGTACAGCATTTATTTTGTTTATCGCTTCGTATGTCTATCTGTTCTTGGCGTTAATCCCATACGTTTTATTAATTGTACCAGTCGATGCCATTGGATTTTTGCAGGATGTAATTCAGGATACAGACGGATTTATTGGTGCGATTGCTAGTGTTGTTGAAACATTATTATCCTGGAAAGCCTCAAGTCCATTCATAGCAGGGGTAGCAGGTGTTACACTGATGCTTGTTATTTCACTAGGTGTTGCTTACATGTTTACGATTGCAAGTGCCCGGAAATTTAATAAGGGAATTGAAATTGAAATGGTTCAGGAAACAAATACCAAATCACTGTTTAAAAATAAGAAATCCGGCAGTCTTTATTAGGAGGTAAATTTGGGCACTGGATTAGATTGTTGAATATCTTAATGATACTAATTGAATCGTTTGATGCTATTAATACAAACAAAAAGTCAGCATTAAGGTATATGCATGCTATGTTTGCTCTTATGTTTTTAACATTTTCCATTGCAGCATTTATGAGCAATGTATGGATTGGTATCTTAGCTGTCTTATTTGGGTTTTTTGGAATTTTTATCAGATCTGAAAAGAAAGAAGCATAATTATAGCAGATTCTGTTTCCTGTCTAAAATATTAACTATGTAATAAAAGAGGCTGGGACATAACTTAAACTTTTCACGATAAAGAAGAATAATAACAGGATAGAATGTTTAGAACGCTCATTTTAATGGCTGGATATAAACTGCGATGTACTTTTTAAAAAGTTTGAGTGCTATTATGCCGCTCTGGAAATACACTTCGCTTTCCGTGGGCGGCTGATGAGCCTTCTTGCTCCTACGTCGCTGCGAAGTCTCATCTAGGCCACAGCTCCCACAGGAGTCTACGTGTATTTCCTCCGCTGCTGGGTTTTGCTCGCTTTATCCTGTAAATTAATCAATGCTTATTGAGACATTGCTTCTAAGCCATAGGTAACACTCCAGCCTCTATTCGAGATACCCTTTTCCAGTTGAGGCTTTCAGATATATGCGTAGTTTTAGTCTATGAGTTCGTTGTTTATCACTCATCTTATAAAGAATGCAAGGAATTTACGATAAGGTTAATTCGAAGTTAATATCTAATCAGCAACAAAATAAATCCGAACTATTTCGAACTCTATTTTAAGAGTTTTGAATCATAGTTCGGATTTTACTTTGACGAAAACACTTTTGTCCCCATCCTTTTTTAACTTTAGCAAGTACTTTCTTACTGTTTAATTTTGCATCACGTGAATTGTGGGAATTTTGTGTTATGATAAAATTCAAAAGGAGGAATGATGATGGGAATGATTATGTCAATAATACTTTATGCGCTGACACTTTACATAGCGTACCTTGTCATTACTGTAGCGGTCAGGCACGGTATCGATAGTTCAGAAGTTGGTAAAGCTCTTAAAGAAAAACACGGGATACAGGAAGAAAAATTTTATCCGAAGAATGACCTGGATAAGGAGTAGTATGACTTATAAAGCTAAAACACAGTATATATCAGGAACTATTCTGCTTCTGATGGCTCTTACTTTAACCGCATTCAATATTTATTATTTGTTCTTCTTATTTGTCATATTTTTATTGATTTTTATGAGCTTTGAATTAACTATTGATGACGAAAAAATAACATATATAACATATATTTTCGCTGTACCTATTTATAAAAAAGAGGTAGCTCCTGAACAGATTACTGAGCTCAAACTAAAGCGTGTTAGCTGGGCAAAGAAATGTGCAGTTATAAAAGTGATCAAAGGTTTGAATATTAGAGTAATCAACTTTCACCCTGAGACTATTTATCAGGATCTAATTCGTTATGCTAAGGACAATGATGTTAATGTTATCAAAACAAAGGATTATAAGATCTTGGAGAAAATGCACTAACTATAAACCATTTTTAAACAGGAGGCTATAATTCTATGAAAATAAGAAAGGCAACCCAACAGGACGCACCACATATAGCAAAGGTACATGTTGATAGCTGGCGTTCTACATACAGAAATATCGTCCCTGATACTTATTTGAAAAAATTGGATTATGATCATCGCACCAAGTTATGGGAACGAAACATGACTAATAACAGTGTGTTCGTAGCGGAAAACAACGTTGGCGAAATTGTTGGGTTTTCAACAGGTGGTAAAGAGAGAGAAGGGAAATACGAAAGGTATGACGGGGAACTTTATGCTATCTATATCTTTGAGGAATACCAGGGCAAAGGTATTGGCAAATTGCTTGTCCAGCCAGTTGCAGAAGCACTGCTGCAGGCGGGTATGAACACCATGCTGGTATGGGTTTTAGAGGACAATGGTGCAAAATATTTTTATGAAGCCTTGGGTGGCGAAAAACTAGGATATGCAGAATTAGAAATTGATGGAGAAAAACTTAAAGAAACAGCATACGGGTGGGCTAATCTCAGCCGATTTGTGAAAGAGGGATAAAATGAATTTCAAGGAATTTGGTACGATATTATTTGTCGAGCAATACGAGGCGTGCATTAATTTCTATAAAAATGTACTTCAACTTAGAGTTAATTTTGAAAAAATGGATTTAGTATCATTTCATGTTTCTAATGGTTACCTTATGGTCGAAAGAGGCGGAATTAGTTCGCATAATGAAAAAGGCAGGCAGCAAAATCCGGTTGTACTAAGGTTTGACGTGAACGACGTAGACGAGGCAGTTTCGGCATTGGAAAAGCATGGAGTTTCTTTCTTAAATAAACGTCTTAAATTTGACTGGGGAGTTATTGCAGTATTCCTGGACCCAGATGGAAACAGGATAGAATTGGGACAAATAAAGGAGCGATAGGATGGAGTTCAGTGATTTTTCAGCAGTACAAATAAGAATTGCAAGGCCAACAGATAAATTTGATGAAGTTATCGATTTTTATGAGAAAGGTCTTGGGTTAGAACGATTAACCGACTTTGCGAATCCAGACGGATATAGAGGCGTTATATTAGGACTGCCAAATGCAGGTTACCATCTTGAATTCACCAAACATGCTGCTGGAAGCCCTTGTCCTGCACCAACAGAAGATAATTTGCTAGTCTTCTATATTCCAGAGAATAGTAAGATTGATTATGTTTCGAACCGGTTACATAGTATGGGTTACCCTGGTGTTCCACCTAAAAATGATTATTGGAAGGAAAAAGGAGTAACGATTGAAGACCCGGACGGTTGGCGAATTGTTTTAATGAATACGAACGGAATTTAAACCATGCGTTATAGAACAAAGGGGACCTTCTATTAGGCCCCCCATAAATTACTTAGTTTTAAAAATTTCGATAATGCACCGTCCCATTCGACCGTTTCGTCATTATGAATTGAATGTAAAAGTTGATGAAAAACAGGTTGCAGTCCATAGAAACTTTCTACTCTTTCAAAGATAGACTCTTTTGATTCTACCCCCTCATAATAAGACAATACCTTTTTCGTGAATTCAGGCCCAAACTCCCAATAGAAACCCGCAAAGTCAAAAGCCGGATCGCCAATTTGTGCATCGGTAAAATCGATAATTCCTGTAACTTCACCCTCATTACAGATGATGTTCGAAGTTGTAAGATCACCATGAATTACAGTCATTGGATATGAAAGGGTAGGAAATGTATCTAAAAATCTGGTAAACACGCTAGTGATTGCTTGCTTCTGGAATTCATTTAAATCTTGATAAACATTCTTCCTTACAGATGTAAATAAGTCGTGCCAGTAATCGTATGTATGGAGAGAGCTTAACTTCGAATGATTCATTCTGTGCAGCTTGGTTAAAAATTCACCAAGAAGCATTGCGTTTCTATCATTAATTAAATTTTGCTCTAATGGCTGCCCCTCAATGTATTCATAATAAACACATCCTAGTTTATTATTTTCATCATATAATAGTGTGTAATCTGGAATTGTCACGAACGGCTTATATCTAATTAATTTCTTCAAAAGCATTGATTCGGAAATGACTCTGTCGGCAACTTTGTCATTCTTGGGAAAACGAAAAACAGTATCTTCGTTTACTATAATTATATCGTTATCCCATCCTTGTGTATTGCTCTTATAACGATGAATTTTCAGTTTTGGGAGAGCTTTACTAATAAAATAAATCATTTCTTGTTCCATAATCAGTTCTCCTCTGTCTGGTTAAGTTTAATTTTAGCATAATTAGAGGGAAATCAATGCCGGAAATCGAAATATTATATTAAGATAGGGAAAAGGTGATCATCATCGAAATTCAAAAATTAAAATCAAGTGAAGCAGCACCAATGAATTTACTTCTTTTAGCGGATCCATCTGAAGATCTTATCCAGGATTATCTAAATCAGGGGCAGTGTTATGTAGCAAGAATTGATAATAGATTGATAGGAGTATATATACTTCTGTCAATCAATTCGAACATAATTGAAATTAAAAATATTGCGGTTGAAGCGAGTGAACAAGGGAAGGGTGTCGGCAAACAGTTAGTAACACATGCTATAGCAAATGCACGGTTACAAGGGTTTACCCATATTGAGGTTGGAACGGGTAACTCCAGTATCAATCAGTTGGCACTTTATCAGAAATGCGGCTTCAGAATTACTGGAATTGAAAAGGACTTTTTTATAAAAAATTATGATGAAGAAATATTCGAGAATGGGATTAGATGCACGGATATGATCCGTTTAGAGATTAGCTTGTAGAAATAGGAGGATTTTGGGATGCCGTTTTATGTTCAAAGCGCGATTGTCTTAGGAATTTTGTTCTTTATTTATATTTTTACTGAGAGCTTCAATCTAACAGGTATACTTCCGATTTTTGAATGGGTTACCAGATATATATTACCGTGGATTGCACTTTACTGGTTTATTGAGTTTGTGAAAATTAAAAGGGTGAAAACGTAAATAATGGATTATGTTAAAGAGTTAAGAGAATTAGTTGGGCACAGACCACTAATATTGCCGGGAGCAGTCGTATTAATTTTAAATGATAAAAATGAATTATTATTGCAGCACAGATCAGATGGGGGTTGGGGATTGCCAGGTGGCCTTATGGAATTGGGAGAAAGCATGGAGGAAACTGCACGAAGAGAGGTCAAAGAAGAGACCAATTTGACTATTGGCAGTCTAAAGCTACTAGGTATTTTTTCTGGAGAAGAATACTATTTAAAAGTTGCTAATGGCGATGAATTTTACTCCGTAACCGCTGTCTATACAACGGATGAAATTCAAGGTGATATAAAAATAGATAGAACAGAATCTGTAGATGTTCAGTTTTTTCAACTAAACCATCTCCCGAACGATTTACTTGATGTTTATCGAAATTTCATAACCACTTATATGGACATTTTAAATGCGGGTAACTAGTAGGATGAAATAGAGAAGATGACAATTATAACAAAGTCAATACCAAGGAGATTATCAAATGAGAGTTAAAATTTTAGATGCAATGACTTCAGGAAGATTAGAAGATAAAGTGAATCAGTTTATAAATGAAAAGTAAATTAAGGTGTTAAACATACAAATAACAGCTGGATTTGGGAATGTTGTGGCATTAATTGAGTATGAAGGAGAATAGGTATGAAAAGGAGACAAAGGAATGCTTAACTATACGATTTGCTTCATAAAAAAAGGAGATGAAATTCTTTTGCTGAACAGAGAGTCTCCTGCATGGATGGGGATGTGGAATGGAGTAGGTGGAAAGATAGAAGAGAATGAAACTGCCCTTGATTGCATCCTGCGCGAGATAAATGAAGAAACAGGTATAAATGAACCAAAAAATATTATGTACAAAGGTAATGTTTGTTGGGAAGCGGATGGCGAGGACCTTGGTGGGATGTATGTGTTCATTGCAGAGCTTCCAGAATCATATAATTATACTACACCAAAGAGAACTGATGAAGGTATATTGGACTGGAAAAAACTTTCGTGGGTACTGCATGACGAAAATCTTGGTGTGATCGAAAACATCAAACATTTTTTACCGAAAATGCTTGATGAGCAGAATACATATAGCTATCGATTTGTATATAAAGATACGGAAATCATTGAAGTCATATCGGAACCATTGGAACAATCTGTAACATAGGCTGGAGATGTCTTCCTTTTGTTCGGCAAAAATAATAAGGAGTGAGTTCAATGTTTACGTTCATCTTCTATGGATTTGTACTGTTCACATTGATAGCAGTCGTTCTGGCTATTAAAGGTGAGCATAAAATGTATTGGGTTGCTGCCTTATGCACTTATATTTTCAGTTTTTTGGGCGGCTTTTCAATCGGTCAACTAACAGTCGGATTGACATTTGTATTTATCGTTTTAGCTTTGGCGTATTCACTTAACTGGGTGAAAAGTGGACTTCACTATGTTGCATTTTTAGTCTTTGGGTTCGTGATTGGCGGGATAATGGTAGTCTATGTTGACGATGCTTGGCTATTTTTTCCGTTTAGTATATTAAGTTAACTCGAAAACTTGTTTGTTTGATTTCCTCTATTAAAAGGAATACTACCTGTGAATGATAACTTAATGGAGGAATTGAAAATGGGAAAACTTATAAGAAGATTGATAAAATATGGGCCAATTATTTATCCAATGGTTAGAAAATTTATGAACAAGCGTAAAAATAAAAGTTATAGTCGTTAAAATCGATAGGGCTGCCCAGACGGGTGGCTTTTTTTGCAGATAAGAACCATAATTACTATCCAACTGCATAAGTGAAACTAAGGCTTGCACTCCAAAGAATAAAGGGGTTCAAAGAAAGCAAAATACCTTCATAAGAATCCTTTTAACGATAAGCCATGTTCTATAAGTGTCGCTACTGTTTACGTCATAAAAATACTTCTTTTGGTTAAATTAAAATTACTATGAAAGGAGTGTTTTTTAATGCGGACAATCATGTTTTTTCTTATGCCTCTTTTTCTTGTACTAATCGTATTCACATCTAGTGTCACTGCCCAAGGGAAAGATGCTTTTACAGTGAAATGGGGTGATACACTGTGGGAAATTTCTCAGAGCTACCGAATTGGTTTATCCGAGATTATTAATGCTAATCCGCAATTCAATAATCCTGATTTGATTTATCCCGGTGACAAAGTAACGATCCCATTAAAAAGTGAAGTTAAAACAGTTGAGCGTCAAGTCGTTACAATAACAAATCAATATCGAAAAAACAATGGGTTATCTGCTGTGAAAATAGATTGGCAATTATCAAGGGTTGCCCGCTATAAATCCAGAGATATGCGTGATCAAGGTTATTTTTCACATAATTCACCAACATATGGCTCTCCGTTTAATATGATGAGGGACTTTAATATATCCTATACACGAGCATCCGAAAACATTGCAGCTGGTCAAAGCTCCCCCAGGTCTGTTGTTAGTTCGTGGATGAATAGTTCGGGGCATCGTAAAAATATTCTGGATCCTAATGTCACCCACATAGGTGTAGGTTACGCTGAAGGTGGAAGTAAATCAACTTATTGGACGCAGATGTTTATAAAAAAATAATCTAAAATCTAACAAAACCTTAGTGGAAACATAAATTGCTAAGGTTTTTATGTTATAGTAATACAAAATAAATGATGATAGAATCTGTTCAGAAATTGTGCGAGATTTATTTGTTTAAGGAGTTTACGAGATGATATTAGAACACGATAAAGGCTTGCTTCTCATGCGTCATGATAGTTTGGGGGAGCGTAATTGGAGAAGTGACGAATGCTATAAGCTGATTTTTTCACCATATGGAAAAGGACTGTATCAAACAGATCAGCGTGATATATCAATTGATTCTGGTAATTCTTTAATTTTAAACCCAGGCCAGCAGCATAAACAGCTTCATGTCACCGAAGAGAAGTTTTTGGTGGAGGTTGAGCAATCCTTGTTGCGTGAAGTCGCGGAACAGCTAGGTTTTAAACTAACTGATCCGGAATTCGCATTATTACCTTCTGTAAACCCGCAAATCGTGAACTGGATATCCTTTATTCGTGAATACATAGCTGTTTCATCCAATGAATTATTTATAGAAAACAGTCTTACTCAGCTTGCCATACTTATGTTGCAAAACAGTCCTGGTTCACACTCTAATGACTTACCGGTAGTGTCTGGTGAACTAGAGAATGTAACCAATGCTTTAAAGGAGAGCTATGATGAGAACTGGACACTTGCTGAAATGGCTGAGCAGTCTGGGATAAATAAATATCAGTTTGCACATATGTTTAAAAAACAAACAGGCTTATCGCCATATTCTTGGCTCCAGCTTTACCGTCTGATAAAGAGTCAGCAACTTCTTATTCAAACGGGAGAATCGATTCTGTCAATTGCTTTAAAAGTCGGCTTCAAAAATATCTCTTCTTACAATAATCTATTTAAGAAAGTTTATGGGAGAACGCCAACTGAGTTTCGTATTTTTTATCGTAATAGTAAGTAGTACTGCAATGCTTACTATTAAAATTATTACGCCACTTCCAATCATTAGCCATTGAATCGGAACAAAGGATACAAGCACCCCATAAAACAGGAGTGAGATGGTGTTTGCCAGGTAAAGCAGGAATGCATTAGAACTGAATGCACGCCCAAGTTTATTTTCAGGAACAACTGACTGAATCAAGTATACTCTGGCAAGACTGGAAATTGGCAACCCGATGCCCACGAGGATTGCACCGATAAAGAAATGCTCAATTTGATAAAATACACCGTAGTATGTGATGCCAGCTCCCCAGATGAAAGCCCCTGTCAGATAGATTTTCATCGTCATATTTTTAATGAAATATGGAATTGTAATGTTTGTTAAAATAACAGCCCCGCCAAATACTCCTTGAAGAACAGCGTATAATTCCTCACTTTTACCACTCATTTCTGAAAGTGCAAGTAACAGCCCAACTTCCCATACCCAAGTGTTAAAGAATACGATTAGAAACGTAATAGTAAATAGTTGCCTAATGGTGATGTTTCGTTTAGCCCACGTGAAGAATTCCGCTATAGCAAGGAAAACACCTTTGACAGACTTGTTCACTTCTTGTTTAATTTCCGTGAAATGTACTTGAAGCAGACAAATGACACTGATTAAATAGGTTAGCGCATCTATAATGAAAAAATAAATAGTACCATATGTTAACAGCCAAACTGAAATGACTGGGCTTAGAACCGTAACACCACGGCTCAGGGTATCGTTCAAACTGTTCGTTAGCGAGCGTTCCTCGGGCTCAGTGATTATTGGCAAAATAGCCCGGTGTGTCGGATTGAAAAAGCAGCCGATCGTTTGAATGGCAAAGCTAACAATGAGTAAGTAATAATAGTCCAATAGATTGAAATGATGTAATAGAAATATCGAAAAGATAAGTGGGATACGTAATAGGTCAAGCGTAATTAATAGTTTTTTCTTCGGCAGCCAATCAGCAATCACTCCTCCAATTAACCCAAATAAAAGATATGGTGCTGTTTCTGCGATTGCCATTGCCGTAGTAAAAATCGTTGATTCAGTAATCTCATACGCGATAAAAAGAAACGCCATCCCGGATAACACATCACCCAAACGAGATATCCCACCACCAATTAAATAGTACCGAATGTTCCTGTTTTGCAGCAGTTCTTTATACATGCTTTTCACCCCTACTAGTATTTTATCAACAGCAGAAGAACACGTCTTATTACATATTGCTAAAAAAACAAACAATATTCTACTACTATAATCGTTTCTCAAAGCAAAAAAGTGCCATCAATTTTTTAAAAATTAATGGCACCTTTTGTGGTTGGCATTCGATAGTATTGTAAAGGAACTCATATATTTCGGGAAATTGTGTACATCGGAGTTAGATTGTGAACTTCGGCAAAAACCGTGTAAACATTAGCGTTTCCTATTTCTGAAGCCCGTTATAATCCCAAATCCTCAATTTGATTCTTAAGCTGTGTGATATTATCAATGGTTTTGTAAATCTCGGATTGCTTCAACTGTTCAATTGTTACTTTGCCATCCTTCAAAATCTTGTTTGTGGCATCAAGCAGCACTTGACTCTTGTTTTCTAACTCTTTATGAATATCTTCCGCAAGTGATGGAGGTTCTATTTCCATAAAGTCCTTAATCGTACCTTTTAGTGATTCCAATCTGGACTTAAGTTCTTGACCTTCAAGATTAGGTGCTTCTTCTGCAAAAGTGCTAAGTTCATTTATATAATCAGTTGTTTCCGTAGCATAGTTCAACGAATCATTTGCTTCCTGGAGAAAAGAACATCCGCTAAGTATTAAGGTTGTTACCACGATTAGCGAGATAATTAATTTTTTCATATAACTCTCCTTTCAATTATACTGCCAATAACATAACATGGAATATATGTTATGTCTTGTTATTGGAGTTGGACACTATTGAAGATAAATCATCTACTGTTTTCTGTTTCAGATTTGAATCGGTCGATAAAATTTTACGAAGAGGTTTTCAACGCAAAACTCTTAGTAAAAGGGAATAATACAGCCTACTTTGATCTGGATGGCTTATGGCTGGCATTGAATGTTGAAGCAGACATTCCGCGTAACGAAATACATGAATCCTATACACATATGGCATTTTCAATTGAGGAAGATGAATTTGATGAAATGTATGCAAAATTGGAGAGGCTTAACGTTACTATTTTATCAGGCCGTCCAAGAGACGAGCGGGACAAGAAGTCTATTTATTTTACAGACCCGGATGGGCACAAGTTCGAGTTTCATACAGGAACTTTGCAGGATCGAATCGATTATTATAGACAGGAAAAACCACACATGGAATTTTTTGATTAGAGGAGAAGGAAAGAGGTCAGAACATGCAATTATTTATAAAAAATATGAACGAAGAACGGGCAATCGAAGCACTTAATTGGAGATATGCTGAACCGTATGATCTTTATAACAATGAGTTGACTAACGACACTTTGCAGGAATTTTTGGGAGGATCATTTCACGCAATAGTTGATCAGGATAATGCATTATTTGGTTATTTTTGTATAGGTGAACCAGCCCAAGTACCGCCTGGCAGAAAATTTGGCGTATATAGTGAAGATATGCTGGATGTAGGGTTTGGGATAAAGCCCAGTCGTACTGGACAAGGGAATGGCTTTGAGTTTTGCTCATTCATTTTTTCATACATTCAGGAAAACTATAATGATTCACATCATCGATTAACAGTAGCAACATTTAACGAAAGAGCTATTCATCTTTATGAAAAACTGGGGTTTGTAAAAAGAACAGAATTTGATACTGACACCACAAGCTTTATAACGATGGTGCGTGAAGCTTAATTGTCGGACCAGGTGCGGTGTCGGAAAAGGGTGACGAATTTTGAAAACAACTACTGAAGTTAATTTCACTAAAGTTACCGAACAACAGCAGGTTGCAGCCAAAGACATAATTCTAGAAGGCTTCAAGGAACACTTTGGTTTCATAGACCACACAATGAATCCTGATCTAAACAACATCGATAGACACTATAACAAGAACGGCAATGCATTTTATGTGGGAGAAATCGAGGACTGGATTATTTGCACTGGGGCCATAACTAAAGAAAACGAGTCGACAGCAAGAATTGAACGAATGTCCGTAAAAAAGGAATACCGAAGACAAGGTATCGCCCGAAAAATGCTGTTCCATCTCGAAAGGCAGGCCGGAAAAATGGGCTATTCAAAAATAGTAATGGAAACCAACAAGGAATGGCCAAGCGCTATTAATCTATATAAAACGAACGGATATACTCCGTTTAGACAAGATAGTCAACGGATTCATATGCTGAAGGAATTATGAAGTTAACCCAATCATAAAAAAATAGCTTTACAATATACACCAATTCTGATAATCTATTTTTTAACTTAATCGGAAAAACGCGTTGATGAGAAGAGTAGATATGTTTCATTCTTTATAGAGAGCTCCAGTCGCTGAAAAGGAGCAGGAATGACCATGTTGAAGCAAGGCTCTGAGTATCACATTGGAACCATAAGGGGATAGTGTGACAGGTGCTCCTGTTATAGGGCTAGGGTATACATACCGTACCTGATAAGTTTGATATGGTGACATATTGATGAACTGGGGTGGCACCGCGATGCGCGTTAACTCGTCCTCAAGATTAATTTCTTGAGGGCGAGTTTTTTTATTGTTTAGGAAACTATAAAATTTAAGTGCAGTGGATAACTGGACTCCAGAATCAGCCACGTCCAGCTCCAGCGCCTAGCACCTAGTGGACTTCCCTCCCCGTGTCTACGATAAGTCAACATCGAATCGCTTACGCTCTTCGTGTATCCTTTATCTCACACGGGTCAGTCCAGTCCATACGGCGCTGAACAGGCGCTTGCGCTTTTGTTTTTTGGCAAAGGAGTGAGGACTGATGAAATTGGAAAAATGGAAATATACCGCAATCCTATTATTCGGTATAGGTGTATCTAATATAGGAGAGTGGATTTTCTTAATCGCATTAAATTTAATAGTACTAGATATGACAGGATCCCCATTAGCTGTGGCTGCACTATATATTCTGAAACCAGTGGCAACTATCTGCACAAATAGTTGGTCTGGCAGTTTAATAGATCGTCTTAATAAAAGAAACCTAATGATATTTTTAGATATTTTTCGTGCTGTTGTTATCGCCATATTACCTGTATTTTCAACGATTTGGCCCATTTACTTTTGTGTGTTTTTTATCTATATGGCTAGTTCCATATTTGAGCCAACATCGATGACATATATAACAAAATTGATTCCAATTGAACAGCGAAAACGGTTCAATTCGCTGCGCAGCCTGATTGATTCAGGAGGGTTCCTCATTGGTCCAGCGATAGCCGGTCTGTTGTTTATCATTGGAACTCCCTACTTCGCCATTTTTATCAATGCAATCGCGTTATTCTTGTCAGGTCTTATCACATTGCTCATGCCTAACCTTGAAAAAAATAAAATCATCCATCAGGAGAAGTTCTCTATGACAGTACTAAAAAAAGACTGGCATGCCGTGTT
This sequence comes from Virgibacillus sp., assembly GCA_041689365.1. Taxonomy (GTDB): domain Bacteria; phylum Bacillota; class Bacilli; order Bacillales; family Amphibacillaceae; genus Lentibacillus. The sequence goes on along the minus strand of JBDNGJ010000218.1, from coordinate 11,680 downwards.
GCACTTCAGTCGTCGGAATGTCTCTGTAATAATCATTTATTTTCTGTTTAGCAGCATGATGGTGATGGCTACGGCGATAGATTCACTCGAGGCAGCATTTGCGAAAGAGGTTCTAGGGTTAACGAATGGAAAATACGGATTTCTTGTGAGTATTGCCGGAGCAGGAATTGTTGTGGGAGCAATAATAAATGCTGTTTTTCTAAAGAAAATTTCAGTTGCGTTGTTAATTGGGGCAGGATCATTGTTTGTTTCTATTGGCTATATTATCTATGCGTTCTCCGGTGGTTTTTTCGTAGCGGCAGTAGGATTCTTTATTCTGTCCTTTTCACTGGCATTCGCCAATACAGGCTTCTATACATTTTATCAAAATAATATTCCAGTCGAAGTTATGGGCAGAATTGGCAGTGTTTATGGGCTTGCCGAGGCAATATTAATTATCGTGATGACTTCAGTAATGGGTGTTACAGCGCAATTAATTTCGATTCAAGTTGTTGTGATTGCCGGGGCCTTTATTATGTTGGTGGTGACAGGACTTTTGTTTATGTATAATTTAGGTTCTTTTCGTAAGTTTTGCTGCTTTAAATTTTCGCTGATGAAATAGACTGCGAAGTACTGTGGCAAAAATACTCAACCGGGTCTTATAAACCCGATGAGTGACCGTTACACGCAAATTGGACAGCGTTTGGGTTCTCATCACCTTGATGAGTGAGCTCATGGCTAGTAAGACTGCGAAAGTGCTAGCTTGATCAGATGTTGATTGGTACCGGAGTGGTGCAAAAGACAATTTTCACTAGTCGCATTTTATACTAAATGCGTCTAAAACTCATTGCTTGGTAAAAGCAAACATCTTTTAAAATACAGCCATAATTAAAGCCAAACAACCGGATATGTTTCTTATATAATAGATATTAAGTTTACAAGGTATTCTGAAAATTTGTGTTAAACTATACCTAGAAATTGTGATATTAATAAGAAGGTGGTTTTTATTAACGGAAAAATATCATTCTGTGATAATTGGTCAAGGTAAACCTTTAATTTTACTTCCTGCACTAGGAGTTTCGGGAAATGAAGGTTTGAATATTGCAGAATCATTGGCTGGAAGTTATGAATGCCACTTGTTGGATCTGCCAGGAATAGGTAAAAGTGAGCTAAATAATTTGAACAAGCAGTTTGAGAACGTTATGGGAGAGTGGAAAAAATGATTAAGGCTGTCTTATTTGATTTAGATGGGACTCTGTTGAATCGTGATGAATCAGTAAAAACATTTGTTGATAAGCAATACGAACGATTAGATAAATGGTTAAGCCATGTACCAAAAGACAAATACATAGCAAGATTCATAAAGCTTGATAATCAAGGATACGTTTGGAAAGATGCCGTATATCAACAGTTAGTTGAAGATTTTAATATTACAGGAATAACGTGGGAAGACTTGCTCCAGGATTATATCAGCGAGTTCAAAAACAGCTGTATCCCTTTCCCTAATCTCGTTAATATGTTAGAAAAATTGAGAAACCGCAATCTTGCTCTCGGCATGATTACAAATGGCAATGGGCAATTTCAAATGGATAATATAAGGGCATTGGGTATTGAAAGCTACTTTGAAACAATTCTTATATCCGAATGGGAAGGCATGAAAAAGCCTGATCCTCAAATTTTCAATAAAGCCCTGGATAAACTTAATGTTTCATCCGCTGAAGCTATTTTTATTGGCGACAATCCAGAGAAAGATGTAAAAGCTGCTCAAAATGCAGGCATCAAAGGTATTTGGAAAAGAGATGATCGAGGGTCTGATACTGAGGCGGATCTTAATGTTGATGATTTGGAGGAAATACCTTTAATTATACGTGAAATAAATAATAATAGTTTATCTGATTTATCCAGTACAGTGTTGAAATAAACCATAATTTTATTGCTTATCCCAATTCCTAGTTAACCAAATCATTAAGAAATTAAGTCTATTAAGCTAATGATCAAATATTTTTAGGGGAGGTGTTCAAAATGAGTTATAAATGGTTAGAATGGGCAAAAAAAATTCAATCAATCTCCCAATCAGGGCTATCGTTTTCAAATGATATGTATGATATTGAAAGATATGAAGAACTTCGAAAGATTAGTGCTGAGATAATGGAGCAATATACAGATTTGGAAATGGAAAAAATAGCGGGGTTGTTCACAAATGAAACAGGTTATCAAACCCCTAAAGCAGATGTACGTGGAGCTGTTTTTAAGGACGGTAAAATTTTAATGGTGCGGGAAAAAATTGATGATAAATGGTCATTACCGGGAGGCTTTTGTGATATTGGATTATCACCTTCTGAAAATATTGTGAAAGAGGTTAAAGAGGAGTCAGGTTATGATGTCATCGCCAAAAAATTAGTTGCACTGTTAGATATGAATAAACATTCTCACCCACCTCAACCTTATCATTATTATAAAGTATTTATTCAATGCGAACTAATTGGAGGGCAAGCAGAAACTGGGATAGAAACAAAAGATGTACGTTTTTTTTCTGAAGACAATCTTCCTAAACTTTCAACTGGGAGAAATACAGAAACCCAGATAAAAATGCTTTTTGATTTTTTAAGAAATCCTAGTAAATTATCAATTGTTGATTAATTTCCTGTAATAACTTAGAGAGCAAACATGGGGGTGACCTAGTGAGATTTGAAGATCTGGTAAAGGACAGAGGGTATGATATTTCATTTTAAGGTATCCTGGAACCAAGAACAAAAGAAGTAAGGTTGAGGATAATTGTAAATAAAAGTGAGGATTTAACTGACTTACTTATACATCCAGATCCTAACAACGAAGTGACAACCTTACAGATCGACTTTCCAAATTATGTTACATATTCCATGATGTACGATGATTTTACTATCTGGAACGATGATGAAGTATATAAAGGTGAGGCATTTCGAATCTATAATAAATCTAGTTATTTTGACTTTATAAGAAGGAAAACGGCGTTGCCAGACAAAAATATAAAACATTTTTCATTGGCTTGTATTGAACATAAGGTAGATATAATTTCCGAGTATGAACCAATAATTTCGAAAATAAATTAAATAGAAAAGTGGGAATGGATATGATATTACATACTGACGTTTTTGGTGATGGAGAACCTATTGTATTTCTTCATACGGGTTTGCAGACAGGTTTAATAGATTTTGAGTACCAGAAAGAATATTTTAAAGATAAATATAAAATCATTCTTCCTGATTTGAGGGGCCACGGCAAATCAATTGAAAATGACTTTTCCAATTTTTTCGATGATTCAGCTTCAGATGTTGCGGAGACACTTAACGATCTGGGTGTGGAATCTGCACATATTGTGGGCTGCTCATTAGGTGCTTTGGTTAGTTTATGCTTTGCGAAAAAATATCCAAATAAGGTAAGGAGTTTGACCATTTCAGGTGTTCTGGCGGAAAAACCAGATAACTGGCTTGAAATGCATAAACAAGATGCAGAACATCAGGCTCAATTATTATTAGATGATGCTATGGTAAATTACTTTGACAATCTGCATAGTTCTGATTGGAAGCAGTTTTTGTATATGGCTAAGGATGAAGAATGGTACCCATTTCAGCAGACAAAAGACTTGAATGGTATTGAATCACCCGTTCTGTATATGGCTGGTGAAGGGAATAAAGGTGAAACAAACAGTGCTATATTATACCAGTTAATGAAAGAGGATGTTCACGTATCTATAATTCCGTTTGCATCACACCTAGTTCATTCCGAACAGCCAGAATTATATACAAAAATATTAGAAATGTTCCTGCACGACACGGATCAGAATATCGAACATGGCATGAGGTGACGATATGGAAATGATGCTATTTATTATCTTTTATATAGTGGCCATCCCATTATCTATCTTACTTCATGAAGTTGGTCATGCATTTGGAATTATTGCTTTTACACGCGAAAATGCAAGAGTTTTCCTCGGACCTGCTAACACGAGTAATAAAGAAGTCTTTAAGATTGGTAGAATGCATTTCCATATCACCTTAGCTTTTTTCGGCAGTTAAGAAAGTTTAACAACTTTCTTACTGCATAAGTGCAACTAAGGCTTTCGCCATTATTGGCGATAAGCCAAGTTTTCTATGCTTCTGTAATTTTTCAAAAGGAGATGTAAAGCAAACGAACTTTCAAAAAGGGATTATTGCGGCAGGTGGTCCAATAGTGTCACTCCTTTTATCAATCCTGTTTTATCTTATTTCCATATATATAACGCAGCCAGAGATAGGAATGTTTGTTGAAGGTGTTTCATTGTATAACATGTTAACCTTTCTTCTCACAATTATACCAATAAAATATCCTAAATGGTCGGGGCCATATAAGGGTTTTCCTTCTGATGGATACAGAATATATATGGCTGTGAAAAAGTAAAAGACGTATTATGATTGGCACCCTCGATAGTCGTTAAAGAGTATTTTTCACTTTAGTCATTCCAAGGGTAAATGAATTGTGATAAAATTCAGTTAGATTGTAGTCTAACTCGATAGGCAGGGCATTTAAATTGAAATTTTTCACGAAAAACAAGTTACTACTCATACTGGCAATAATTGTTTTCGCAATTGCGCTCTCCTATCATCAAAATAACGTTTTAACAACAACGGAATTAGATGTTCACTCTGGTGAACTGCCAGAAAGCTTTGATGGTTACAGGATTATTCATCTGTCTGACTTACACAGTAAATCCTTTGGAGAAAATCAAAAGAGATTAGTAGAACGTGTGAAAAATGAAAATCCTGATTTAATAGTTTTTACCGGAGATATAGTCGATCAAAAAGACTTTAATAAAAAACCGGGTATTACGTTAATGGAAAAAATGGCTGCAATTGCACCTGCGTATTTCGTCACAGGTAATCATGAATGGCGGTCAGAGGAATATCGTTCCCTGGAGAATGATTTAGAAGCTGCCGGAGTCAGTGTGCTTAGTAATTCAAGCGAAATAATTCAGGAGAATGGAAGTAAGATAGCAATTTCAGGTATTGATGACCCTGCAAAAGCTGAAGAGTCCTATACTGAGAAAGAAGTCGTCAGTGAATCGATAAACAGCCTTAAGATGAATGCTGAATTCTCAATTCTTTTATCGCATCGGCCAGAAATGTTTTCCGTATACCAGGATCATAATATAGATCTTACCTTTTCCGGTCATGCACATGGCGGGCAGTTTAGGTTACCATTTATTGGCGGATTAATTGCTCCTGGTCAAGGTTTATTTCCAAGTTATACAGCAGGAAAATATGTTGAAAACGGCTCTGCAATGATTGTTAGCAGAGGACTTGGTAATAGTATTATTCCCCAAAGAATCTTTAACCGCCCGGAAGTTGTAAGTGTTACGCTGCATGCAACTAATCAGTAGCCTATGAGGAGGGGGAGCTTTGAAAGTAATTATCTACATAGCCTTGTGCCTCTTGTTAGGCATTATGGCAACCTTAGCCTTAACTAATACATTTCCATTCAATTCTGGTGGTATAGGCAACCCCACCGCAAGGGATATTTTAAAAGGAAACCCTGATGCGGATATCCTTAAGTTAGATGGGTTAATCTATTCTAATGTCTCGGATAGGGAATGGCTAGATGATCATCGTTATACCAAGGGCGAAAAACTGGCGAAATCAAAAAGCAGACTACAGCAACTTGGTGGTATAGGAATTTCTTTGCAACTAAACTTCCAAAAGGTACCAAAATTTTTATGTCGAATGGTAAGAAATATGGTGAGAACCCCCCTTCCTCAGTAATAGTAGAAATAAATGATGAGGATTTAGTATATCAAGCCATGGTGGAGGGGTAATTTCAGTGAAAGTTATGGGGTAGTAAAACAGTTTAAACAAAATTATTTGAAATGAACAACTTTCTTGCAGGAAAACTAACACTCTTTGTCGAATTATGTATAAAAATCACAAAGGGAGGTTGAATAAGTGTATACAATGGAAGAAGCATCAAAAATGCTTGGCGTACACCCTAATACTCATAGAAGATGGGAAAATCAGGGGAAAATAACTTCTAGCCGTACTACAGGAGAACACAGAAGATTTTCTATCGAAGCATTGTCATCCATAAAAAGTGATATTCAGCCAATCAAAGACAAACTGGTTACCGGTTATTGTCGTGTTTCATCTTCAGATCAAAAAGAGGATTTAAAAAGGCAAATTGATTCCGTTAGACAATATTGCACGGCAAATGGATATCAATTTCGTATTATTGAAGATTTGGGCAGTGGGCTGAATTATAATAAAAAGGGATTAAAAGAATTAATGCAATTGGTGCAGCGTAATCAGGTGGAGAAAATTGTCATCAACTATAAAGACCGATTATTACGATTTGGCAGCGAATTAATGGAACAAATAGGTGCCTTCCATCATGTGAATATCGAAATCATGAACCATACAGAAGATAGATCATACGAACAGGAATTAGTTGAAGATATGCTTTCCATTATAACCGTTTTCAGCAGTCGTTTGTACGAAAGTAGAAGTAAAAAACTACGACAGACAGTAAAACAGGCAATTGAGGAAAACGAGCATGCTTACGTACAATAAAAAGGTTCGGTTGGTCGTTTCAAAAGAAGACGGACAGCTTTTAGATTCCCAATCCAGAGTATGCAATTGGCTGTATAATCAATTACTTGATGCAGTGAAGGAAGATTATCACAATGGGAAGAAGAAAAACCTGCTATCCGGTAGAAACTTGCGTAATGAAGTACCAAAAATAAAAAAGGAAAACCCGTTTTTATATAAAGTTCATTCGTCTCCTTTAAAAAATGCAGCTCTACGGTTGAATGATGCATACAACCGTTATTTTGACGAAACCCTGGCCAATCAGAAACCAAAATATCGGTCATGGAAAAAGAAGTGGTTTTCGCTGTATTACGATGAGGCCAAAAAAGGATTCAAATTGATGAGCTCCAATGAGCTTTCTTTAACGTTCGGAAAATTAACAGACGAGGAATTACTGGAAGCTAAGCAAGGAGATAAAAAAGCGAAAAAGTCTATTCATATCTTTGTTGGACTGGTGGAAGAAGTTGAACTGAGTGAAACAGAAACCATAAAAACGCTTCGCATTACAAAAGATTTGGATTCCTATTATGCCATTTTCACGATAGAAGATAACGGGGAAATCGTGCAATTAGAGGAACAATCATTTATAGTGTTTGATCCTAATCATAAGAATTTGGCAGTGGGACTTGGCAGTGATGGGAAATCTTATGAATTGAAATCGACGAATACCCTACTGAAATACTGGGATAAACGAATTGATGCTATTAAATCGAAACGGGACAAATGCGAAAAATATAACAGACTAATAAGCACCGAAAAGGTCACTTATTTTGAACCGAGCAAACGCTGGAAAAGACTCAATCATGCTGTAGTAAAAGCAGAACAGAAACGTCGAGAACAAATGAAGACGTTGTTATTTAGTTTTGCACATTACTTTTCCAAGCGTTATGACGGAATCTACATTGGTGACTACATCCCGACACCTGATGTTGCAACATACGGAACAATGCGAAGGGCAATGCTGAATCAAACACCAGTTGGTAAATTTCGCAGTATTTTGAACTGGGTTCAAGTAAAAAATGGCAAGCATTATCACAAAATAGATGAACGTGATACAACGAAAACCTGTTGTGTCTGCGGTCATAAAGAAAAGAAAAAACCATCCATTCGCAGCTTTACGTGTGTAAACTGCGGCACAACGCTTTCAAGAGATATCAACAGCACAGTTAATATTGGAAAGAAAGCTAAAAAGCTATTGCCACGCGCGGGCTACATAGGTGTGGAATCCCCTATGTATACAGTTTGGTGGGATTGTAAGCAGGCTAGTGTTGCTTGTGGTTTGACCCCGTCTGCTGGCCTCGGAAAGTGAGTCCGGGGGTAGAAATAACATTCTTCTTGGTAACAGAGGAGAGTGACTTGGTTAATTAAGTTTAGATTTGATTAAATTTAGTTAATAAAAGGAGTGCGGAACGTTCATTATGAGTTATCAGGCTTTATATCGTGTATGGCGTCCGAGAAACTTCCAGGATGTTGTGGGACAATCACATATTACTAGAACTTTGCAAAATGCTATAGTACAGGAGAAGTTCTCACACGCGTACATTTTTTCCGGGCCACGTGGAACGGGTAAAACAAGTGCTGCGAAGATCTTTGCAAAAACGATAAACTGTGAAAATGCCCCTGTGAAAGAACCATGCAATGAGTGTGCTTCATGCCGTGGAATCCAGGATGGCTCCATTTCTGATATTATTGAGATGGATGCTGCTTCACATACAAGTGTTGAAGATATCCGTGATATCCGTGATAAGGTTAAATATGCATCAAGTTCTGTGCCTTATAAGGTTTACATTATTGATGAGGTTCATATGATCTCGACAAATGCATTTAATGCTTTGCTGAAGACATTAGAGGAGCCACCAAAGCATGTTGTGTTTATTTTAGCAACAACCGAACCACATAAAATACCACTGACAATTGTTTCGAGGTGCCAGCGCTTTGATTTTAAACCAATCTCCAGTCAGTCGATTGTGGAACGAATGAAGTCCATTATTGAAGCAGAAGGAATAACAGTATCCGCAGAAGCTTTAGAGACGATTGCATTAGCTGCTGAGGGCGGTATGCGTGATGCTTTAAGCATTCTTGATCAAGCAATCTCTTACAGTGATGAAGGGGTTGAACTGGAAGACGTCCTTGCCGTTACTGGTGGCGTGTCCCAGAAGATTCTCACAGATATTGTAAGAGCAATGCATGAAAAAAATGTACAAGGTGCTTTATCATTGTTGGATGAGCTAATTCAACATGGGAAAGATCCAGCACGATTTGTATATGACCTCATTTATTTTTCACGCGATTTATTGCTTTACAAAAGTGCGCCATCGTTAGAAGGTATTCTGGAGCGAGCGATTATCGATGATAGTTTTAAACAATTGGCCGATAATGTTTCAATCGATTGGATTCAGGATGCAATCATGCAGCTTAACCATTGTCAGCAGGAAATAAAATGGACAAACAGCCCGAAAGTATTTATCGAAATTGCTTTACTTACGATTACGAATAAAGATAATAGGGAAAATGAAGCAAGTAATGTTGCTGATTCCGAAGTGGTTACAAAACTTGTAGGCAGGTTGGAGCATTTAGAAAAAGAACTGGCGACATTAAAAGAATCTCCTGCAAATTCTGGTCATCAAGCTCCGTCAAATGAGCGAAAGCGATCCCAGTCCAGAACAACAAAGAATAGCTTTAAAGTTCCATATGAAAAGATCCGACATGTACTGCAGGAAGCACAAAAACCAGCATTAAAAGAAGTGCAATCACAATGGGCTGCGTTTTTAAATAAACTGAAGACAACTAGCGCCCCTGCACATGCGACAATTCAGGATAGTAAGCCTGCAGCGGCATCAGATCAGGCACTTGTCGTTCAGTTTAAGTACGAAATCCATTGTTCTTTATTTATGGATAATCGTGAAACAATTGAATCGGTGCTGACCAGTGCTACGGGTAAAAAACTAACAATTATTCCAATTCCAGCGAATAATTGGCAGGAATTACGTAATGAATATATAAGTAAGCAGGAACAAGCTGCAACTACTGAGGATGATCAGCAACAAGAGGATCCGCTAGTTGAAGAAGCAAGGAAACTTGTTGGTGATGACCTGTTGGAAGTTCACGATTAACAAGCGATATGAATAATAAATTTTGAGGAGGCGATTTCCATGAAAGGTGGAAATATGGGTAACATGATGAAGCAAATGCAAAAAATGCAAAAGAAAATGATGGCAGCACAGGAAGAATTACATGAATTGAGCTTTGAATCATCTGCAGGCGGCGGTATGGTTACCGTAGTTGCAAACGGCAAAAAGGAAATTACGGATGTTCAGATCAAGGAAGATGTAGTTGACCCAGATGATGTAGAAATGCTGCAGGACCTAATTCTTACAGCAACAAATGACGTTATAAAGCAAATTGAAGACAAAACAAATGACACGATGGGAGAATTCACAAAAGGAATGAATATGCCTGGAATGTTCTAGGGGGCGCTCTGATGTATTATCCAGAACCGATTTCTAAACTGATTGACAGTTTTACAAAATTGCCAGGTATCGGACCCAAAACTGCTGTTCGGCTGGCGTTTTTTGTGTTAAATATGAAAGATGATGACGTATTGGATTTCGCAAAGTCACTAGTAAGTGCAAAGCGTGAACTAACACATTGTTCGACTTGTGGCCATATAACGGATCAGGATCCATGTTCCATTTGTCAGGATACTTCAAGAGACCAATCGATTATTTGTGTTGTTCAAGATCCTAAAGATGTTATTGCAATGGAAAAAATGAAGGAATTCCATGGCAAATATCATGTGCTGCATGGTGCTATATCCCCAATGGATGGAATTGGCCCAGAAGATATAAATGTACCTGATTTGATTAATAGGTTAAAGGATGAAGAAGTGGAAGAAATAATTCTTGCAACGAATCCGAATATCGAAGGGGAAGCAACAGCGATGTATATTTCAAGGCTCGTTAAACCATCGGGAATCAAGACAAGCCGAATTGCGCATGGCTTACCTGTCGGTGGCGACTTGGAATATGCTGATGAAGTAACATTATCAAAAGCACTGGAAGGCAGGAGAGATCTGTAGTACTTTCAAGGAGTACAATGAAAAAGGAAAACGTGACTTTCGCCAAACTTGGCGATCGGCCAAGTTTTATAAAAGTTAGGTGACAACATGGCTAGAAAAAACAAGAAGCTGAAACGATCAGTAGATGAGCAGTTATTAGATTCTATCTTTACAATAGAGCGAGAATGGAAGCAGATTCAATCGATTGTTGAAAAAAGTATCGAGCCAACAGAAGACGGTTATTTTAGACAGAACATTTCCCAGGCAAAGTACTTGTTTTTACTACGTGAGGCACGGCGAAGAAAAATTAGTGCAATTCGATATAATAAATAGTTTAAAGTTCTTTTTCTTGATTCCTTTTCATATGTAAGTAGAAAGGGACAAGTAAAAGGAGTGATTTGACTTGGGTTCAACAATAGTTATATCGATTATGGTTGCTTTAATAGTAATCCTATTATTTGTAGGTGCTCCTGTGAAACCAATGCGCTTTATTGGAAGCAGTACCATTAAATTGGGAATTGGCATTTTGTTTTTATTTTTCTTTAATGTATTCGGAGGGGCTATCGGGCTGCATATTCCTATCAATCTATTTACCGTAGTTATCTCTGGGTTTTTAGGATTATTTGGTGTAACCTCTCTCGCAGCTATTCATCTATTTGTGATATAACCAATAAATATGAAATGCATGTGGAATCTAGTTGAATCCACATGCTTTTTTAGTTTATGGGCTATTTTTTTAAAGAATTGTTGTTGTTGCAGTAGTGAGATCTTGTATCCTTTCATAACGGCTAAAAAGATATAAACTGCGAAGTACTTTTAGAAAAAATTTGAGTGCAATGATGCCGCTGCGGAAATACACTTCGTTTTCCGTGGGCGGCTGATGAGCCTCCTTGCTCCTACGTCGCTGCGTAGTCTCATCTAGGCCTCAGCTCCCACAGGAGTCTACGTGTATATAGCCATGCCTTTCGCCCTGCTCAAGGCACAAAACGACATGAAATAAATCTTGCGCTTTTCATTTTTTTGATTATTCTAGAATTATAGAGATATTTTG
>JBDNGJ010000217.1:0-3451 GCA_041689365.1 Virgibacillus sp. | reverse complement strand
GTCGTGGTTGTCCATGTATTCTCTTATTATATCGACTGTTTTTGGGGAATTTTTTTTAATTATTTCGATGATTTTTTCTGTGTCTGTTGGTGTGTTTGGGTACATTTAAGCACCTCCTTTATTTTAGAATGGATAAGTTGCTTTTCTTGAATAAAATCGTATTTATAAAATATCTATCACTGTCCATGTGGTGATCATTTTCTTTTATTGGTTTATCTTCACCACGATCAGCAGCCTTCTCGTCCCAAATATAAGATAAAAACTCTCTTTTTGTATGTGTGCAACATTTGTTATATTTAATCAAATTGGTATTCAAAGATGTTGCGACGTTTCTGATCCCGTTCACCACATCGTTATTCGCGTCCTTAACCCTAAAACCATCCTCTTTTAGTTGCGCTTTGAATGATGCAGCCGACGGATCTACAATTACATATACTATTTTTAGGTCGCCTACGAATTCCTTTAAATCTGCACTGTATTCAACATCTGTTTTTTGCTTACCACCACGGCCGCTATGGTGGTACTCTTTAACCTTGTACCAAATCCCACCATAAAGACCCCACAAGCCAAATGCTGTAGGGTTTTGCGTACCGTAGTCGGCAGATACATAATATTTTTCATATTCTCTATCCATCGTTTTAACAAAGTGTTCCTTTTCGTCAAACATATCGTAAATGATTCCTTCTGCTAGTACCCACAATCCCAATATAAAACGTTGAAAGAATATACCACTGTACATGCGTTTATATCGTTCTTTTATCTTTTTTGACAGAGACAAGTTATCATCCATTGTAAAATGGAGATGAACCATGTTTTTCTCTTTCGATTTGTCCAAGTATTCCATTTTAAACCAGTGATACGGACCTTCTGGATTGCAGTTGAACCACAGCTTCGAATCATCTACAGAACAACGTGCAGTTGCTTGGTTAACAAACGACTGAGGCATGAGCGCCACTTCATCAAAGAACATTCCTGCGAGCGTAACACCTTGTATTAAATCCTGCGAGCCTTCGTCCTTACCACCAAATATATAAAAGTAATTAATTGTTCCATTCTTTGTGATTGACAGCATATTATCAGCTCGATGGTCCTTCACTTCATATTTGCGTGATTTAAGCATACGTTTCAATGGCCTGATAACATTACGTCTAAATGAACCGATCGTTTTACCAGCCATCCCCACGTTCTCGCCATCAAATGTTTCCATTGCCCACATCACATAAGATAGCGACATTGAAACGGTCTTACCTGAACGAACAGAACCATCTGCAATAATTCCATCTTTATTTTTATGAGGTGATTCAAGTGTCCACCAATTGAATACTTTAAGTTGTTTTTTTGAAAACGGTTTAAAATTAAATAATGCAGGCTTTTTTTTATTCATCTTCATCATCCCGAATATCAATTGTTCCTTTTATCGCTTCAAGGAACCCATCATTTTCGTACTCTAATCCATCGTCGCCACTCATTTTCATTGTTTCAGCTTTAACCTTATCTATTTGAGCACCTAACATTTTCTTTTGTAATCCAATTTTAGGGTCAAACATACCAATGTGCTTACCGATTAATTCAGTAGACTTATTTGCACCTTGACTATCAAATTGGTATTCTCCTGTTTCAATCATTTTACCTGATCCTCTATCAAATTCTAATACTGGCTCAACTTGCATTGAACGGTCTGAAACATCCTTAAGTCTTTTAAGTACCCAATAGGCATCTAGTTCTAGTTCGTCAGCTCTGTTTTCCTTGAGTTCCTTTATACGTGAGGAAATTTCAACATGCTTCAACAGTCGTTGGCCTTGCGAATAAGCGGTTCTCTCACTGTAACCACTACGTATAGCCGCTTGCGTTGCATTTAAATCTATCAGGTATTCCTTACAAAATATTACTTGCCTATTGTTAAGTTTCACACCCCAACACCTCCACCCATTATTAGAGCTTCGATTTTAGGCGTTAAATTACTCATGCCACATCACCCTCATTCCTCCCTCTTATCAAACAACATAAAAAAGAACCCTATACAAGGATTCTTAAATAAGCTGTAACTGTATATTATTGCCTATCACTTTATAGCCCATCCATTTTAAAATTTTTCCTTCCCGTTCTCTCGAATAAAACTCTTTTTTATGATACCACTCTTCTAACAATCTAGCTTTCTTATTATTATTACATGTTGGACAAGCGGGAATAATGTTAGTTTTTGTGTTTGAACCACTTTTCGATAACGGGACTACGTGATCTTGATGTAAATCCTTTTTATGATTTCCGCAGTAAGCACATTCACTATTGAAGTATTCCAGAGCATCGTTCCAGTCACTTCCCACAAAATCGTTGATCGGCGCTTTTAATTTCCTACTTCTTCTTCTCGTCGCTGATAACCTGGATACCATTCTCCCTAAATCACTTTTCAAATAATGCTCTTCACAATAACCGTTTTTTCTGCTTTTACTATTGCACGCTTCAATTTGACAGGTTGTATTATATTTTATTTTTGTAATTAATGGATCTCCGTTATGCTTCCATCTGCTATAATGCGTTCGACAGTACCCCTTGCCATAATGTGGATCGTTGCACCCATCTATTGAACATTTATCCCTATATGGCGTGTGAAGCGGGTCTCCGTGTTTAATAAATCTATAATGATGTTTTTTACAGTATCCTTTTGCTTGATGTTTATTATTGCATCCATCTACTAGACAACCCTTAGTTACACCTTTAGCTTGGACTTGTCTAAACGTCGTTGTATTTCCATACCTTTTAAAGCGATAGTTATGAGTGCGACAATAACCGTTAGCACAATGCCTTTCCTTGCATCCGTCAATTGAACACATTTTCATATCATCAACCTCCCGTAGTCGTTCCCGAATTATTATGTAAGGGAAGGCAGTCGGGAAACTGCTTTTCGGCTGGCCAGCCTATCCCCATAACTCTATTATACCATATTTTGCATTTTATTTGCATCCCACCTACGGGAAATATTCATTTAACCTTGATTAAACGTTCGTTGCATCAATTGGTTTTTTAGTTTTGGCATGCTAACCACCATATATAAAAAAGAACATCTGCTTAGATAACAGATGCCTTTTTTGCTTTGTTCGCTCGATATAGAATTCCTATTTCTAACTCTATCTAAATTTTGCTGTACTTATAGTATAACATAAAACTTGATATAACTAAATTTGTGTAACATGTGTAACATGTGTAACCTATTATGATGTTTAGTCGTACTGTGCACCAAGGTGTTTTTTCTAACAAGGATCAGGTAATTGCCGCCACGCTGTTACATGAGAGACATTCCAATAATTTTTTTCACCTATTTTGTCAGTCCCATCGTAATATCCAACCGTTATACTCTTTGTGGTTCCATCTTTATTCTTATCTAAACTTCCACCATGATAATAATTTATTTCTGACGTAACTAAATAGTGTCCTTTTTTTTCGGGTAATCTTT
>JBDNGJ010000216.1:0-1766 GCA_041689365.1 Virgibacillus sp. | reverse complement strand
TGCAAGTGCATTGAATGTGTATTTACCGTTCATTTTCAAAGTGAAGTCGGATTGTTCCCTTAGTGTTTCTACCAATATCCAGTACCGTCCATAACCCTCTACCCCGTAGACACTCATCATTTCTAGTATTTTAGGGTCTTGTCTTGCGTTTGCATCATGCGAAAAGTAATACGCTTCTTTCGTCATTCACCTCACCTCCATTTTTTCTATTAATTGGTCAATATTGTATGTTGCAAAATGACACATTTTTAAGATAAACTAGTCTTATATAATAATTTTATTATTTGATGTAAAACAGATCATCAATCTTGCAATTGAACAAATCGCATAACTTCAATAGCAGTCCAATGTCGATTGAAGTAGATTCATTGTTTATCAGTTTTCGAACCATGTAATAGCTTAAATCGTTTGTTTCAGAGAACTCTAAAACTGTTTTATAACCGTTCTTCACAATTTGTAATTTGATGTGGTTATCTATACTCATTTTCAATCTCCTTTCCAGCACGATTCGATAAAATAATTGTAATGGATATAATAATAAATGTCAAGGATATAATAACAAATAATTATTTTTCATTACATTGTTGTCATATGATATAATTTTTTTGTATATACTTAGTAACAAGGAGTGATTAACAATGCCTAAAATTTTGGGTAATAACGTTCGTATTCTCATGGCTCAAAACAACATACCGTCTATCATTGAGTTAGAGAGACGGTCTGGTGTTAGTAGACAAGTTCTTGATAGATTGCTTAAAAACAAGTCAAAGCGTCTTGATTTTGATACCGTCGTCAAGTTATGCAAACTATTTAATTGTGAAGTTGGCGATCTGCTTTATATAGACGAATCCAACAAACAATAGATGGTGCGCCCTCTCCAGGAAGGCGCTTTTTATCATGCAGTCTGTGATACCTTTTCCAACCATGTATCTAACTGCTTAATCATGCTGCTTGCTTGGGATGATGTTGCGTCCGTTAAGCTGTCTAGTCCTATTTTTTTCTTGAGCGCTCCTGTAACATCATCCGCAACACCCTCACCACGTGCTTTTATATAATCATTAGCCTTGGCATGGATTAACTTTATTTGCTTGTCGGATGCCTTCTTTGGTGCTTGTGAGTAGGATTCTTTTTGTTGTGTTTTTTGTTTATCTTTTGAAATACCACTAGCTGAATTTCCGTCATCATCTTCACCAGTATTTAGAGACAGGAAAGCACATATATCATAGCGTCTGGCATACGTGATACCTGCGCCAGCACCTTGAGGGTCATTCTTAGCTAATTTGAGCGTTGTTCCTTCGCTCTCAAGCCATTCACCCGATTCATGAAGAAGGAACGTTTTAACGGTTACCGAACCCTCCTCACCATGGGTGTTCTGCATGACGATCAATTTATTTTCATTCAATATTGGTCTTACCTCGTCAATAATTTGATCCAATGTTGCATATTTATTTTTATGAAATGGATTGTTTGCATCCTTAGATATTTTGCTTATTTTAGAATTGAAGCTAATTAATGCAGGTGCGATCTTCGTAATGGATTCCGATTTAATCATCAACGACCACTCCAAACTTATCCTCACGTTCCTCAATGGTGATTCCTTCCACGATTTCGCCCGTACTAGGATTAACTACCTGTTTGCCTTGAACCTTAAATGTTTTCTTAATATCTGCTAGTTTTGGAGATTCAACTACTTTGATTAAATCTAGTTGTTCTGATTCTTTTAATGTTTTTAGGACTGCATCATTATCCAGATGCCACTTTGGTTG
>JBDNGJ010000215.1:0-38173 GCA_041689365.1 Virgibacillus sp. | reverse complement strand
TGTGGTGTCGGAAAGTTATGTGGTACTGTATCACGATAGACAACTGTATGTTTCCAGGGTCCATTGTTATACCATATTAACCTACTTATCGTTGCTTCTTGTGGATCCCCATACTTCTGTATGAGTGTTTTGGCACCCTCTAAAGGTTTACCTTCCCAATAAGTTAAAATTTGATTTACATAGTTATCCATTACTATACCTCCAAATATTAGCCTATAAGTAATGTATGCACAGGACTGAAATCAGGAACTTATTAAAAATTCAATGAAAATTTGATCCTACACAGCTATGAAATCACTAGCAACACAAATAGGCTCATACTAGCATGGACAATGATGAGAGCCTTGCTTTAGTAGATTAACTCTGCCTGCAACTACAACTCTAATACAAGCCCGTCTATAGTGGAATTCGGAGAAGGTGAGGGAGAATATATGGATTCAAAGGCATAATCGGAGAAGATAGGGCACCTTGAGTTGTGTAGGGAAGCACTGAGTTGACAAACAACAGGAACTGAAGGGAGTAAGTAGTGTTATACCAAAACATTATTACGTAAAATATAGATTTGACGAATTAAATTATAAAAATGTAAAATAAGTAGAAGAGGTGAGTAATATGCTAGATAAAAAACAACGCTACTATGACAGAGTTGAGGAAAAAGTAAAAGAACTTCCTTGGTACGTTGGTGAGTACGTGGATAAAAAGCGAAGAAAGTTGTCTTCCGCATCGCTTTTAAACTATATCCATGATTATAATATTTTCTTTGACTGGTTACTGGCGGAAGGCTATTCTAAAGGATCACGACAAGAAATTCCACTTGATGTACTAGAAAAACTAACCGTTCAGCAACTGGAAGATTTCTTATCCTTTTTAGAGTTTAAAATTGAGAATTCACCATTGACGATTAATAGAAAATTATCCGCTTTAAAATCGTTGTTTCATTACCTACAGAATATAGCAGAAACTGCTGAACTAGAGCCTTACATAACAAGAAATGTGATCGCCAAAATAGAATTAAACGACGTGAAGGAAGATCAAGAAACAATTGCAAATCGAATGGAAGGGAAAATGCTGCAGGGAGATGAATATGAACAGTTTAGACAATTCGTGGCCCATGAGTATGGTTTAATCAACAAAGCCAACAAAAAACTCTTAAATTTTCACAAGAAAAATAGAGAAAGAGATACTGCTATCATATCCTTAATTTTAGGATCTGGCCTTAGACTAGCTGAAATCACAGGTCTTGATTTGGATGATATCGATTGGAAAAAGAACACAGTTCGAGTTATAAGAAAAGGAAATAAAGAACAATATGTATATGTCAGTGATCAAGCCACATTTGATTTAAAAGAATATATAACTATTCGTAATGAAAAGTACGGGGTTAATAAGAGCATCAATGCCTTATTTATTGCTTCATCCATGGGGCCAAAAGGAACATCTAGGAGACTTACAGAACGATCTATTGAAAAAATTGTAGAAAAGTATGCTGTAGCGTTTGGAAAACCATCTTTATCTGTACACAAATTGAGGCATTCATTTGCAACCAGATATCATCTTGAAAACAATAATGTACCTAAGTTAAGGAGACAACTGGGTCATTCTTCTATACAAACTACAATGATATACACACATCTCACAAATGATGAGATGCATAAGGCAGTAAATAAGGCCGATAATTAAATACAATGGGAGATTTTACGCTCACGGTGTTTTATTTCAGTATATTTGTGTCACTACCGATCCAATTTGAGCAAAAATGTGAACGTGAAACAAGTGATTCAGTATATTTGTGTCATTAAATCAACGTAAAAGAAGAGTTAACTTGTTTCTTGAGTACTATAAGGAGAATTTTATTTTAAATTACAGCAAGAAAGTCAGGGATTTTAATAAAAGGAGTCTGATTCAGTATTTTTGTGTCATTATCTTCAGTATATTTGTGTCACTCGTCAATTTTATTAATCATATCCGATTCAATACTTATGAAGATATTATTTCGAGTTAACATAACATTTATTATAGGAAGCTATACCAAATTTAATAAATTACATCTCAATAAACAAGTATACTATTGATAGTGAGATAAAATAAAAAATCACGCTATACATTTAAATTTTATAACGTGATTTCTTGATATTATTTCTTGCCAACATATTTAGCTGCTGGTCTGAAAATTGTATTATTATTTATTTGTTCGGTTGCATGCGCACACCAGCCAACAACTCTGCTGGAGCTAAAAATTGCTGTAAATAATGATGAATCTAACTCCAGCGACTTCATAATTGCTGCAGCGTAATATTCTACGTTTGTATAAAGTTTTTGATTTGGCTTATATGTGCTCAGTATTCTTATTGTTTCTTGTTCTGTTTTTAATGCTAAATCAATCCAATCAGGAATATCAGCCAACTCAAGTATTTTATCTTTTAGAGCTTCTGCACGTGGATCAAACGTTTTATACACTCTATGGCCAAATCCCATAATTCTTTGTTTATTTTCCAGTTTTTTGTGAATAACATCACTTATTTTATTTTCAGCACCTATTTCATCAAGTAATTCTATAACTCCAGATGGTGCGCCACCATGTAATGGTCCCTTCATAGTTCCTAAAGCACTTGTTACCGCAGCAGTCAGATCACTTTGTGTAGAGATTGTTACTCTCGCAGAAAATGTTGATGCATTCATACCATGTTCCATGGTCATAATCATATACGCCTCAAGCATTTTAACGTCCGATTTATTTACACTGTTTCCTGTTAACATATAAAGAAAATTTTCAACGTGATCAAGATTCAAATCAGTTTCAATTACTTTCATTGAATTTAATCTGCGATAACGGTAAGCAACTATTGTAGGTGTGATTGCTATAAGCTGGATAGCACCCGTATTACTAGATAATGAAGATACTGCAGTTCTCAGAACATCCATCATGGATAAATACTTTGGTAAACTATCAATTATTGTCTTAACATGGTTAGGCAATTTGCGCTGATCCTTTAATTTTGAATTAAATTCAGCGAGTGCTTTGTTAGTTGGTAATTCTCCGTACAGCAAAAAGTAAGCAACCTTTTCAAATGTGTTATTTTTTACAAGTTCTTGAATGGATGTGCCCCTATAAATCAATCTTCCATTTTCTCCATCGATATGACTTAATTTAGTTTCCGTAACAATTATACCTTTCAAACCTGGACGGTACATTATACACTCCCCCTCCCTCTTATCGATAATTCAAGTGTATATCAACTCAATCATTATTAAAATTTAATTATTTTTAGTATAATAATAAATATATTTTATTAATGAGGTGTTACCTATCGATACAAGAACATTGAAAACCTTTATTTTGGCTGCAGAACAAGAGAATTATCGAATTGTTTCAGAAAAACTGTTTATTACGCAGCCAGCTGTAAGTTCTCAGATAAGGCAATTGGAAAAAGAGATTGGTGGTAAGCTATTCAACAAACGTGGCAGACATATAAAATTGACTGAATTAGGTCGATTATTTCATAAAGAAGCAAAGGAAATTGTTGCACAAAGTGAAAGAAGTTTAAGTCAAATCAGTAAATTCCAACAAGGATTTAATAAAACAATGCGTATTGCTATCTCACCTTTGTTAGCCGATACGATTCTGCCAAGTATTTTAAGAGCGTATACAAAGCAATATCCTCATGTTGAATTATCAATTCAAGTGCTGGAGTCAAAGGAGATAGATACTGTAGTGGAAGAAGGAAGTGTCGACGTAGGATTATCCTGTTTACCAGGAGGGCCTAACGTGAACTGCTTAAAATTTCACGAAGAGTCTTTAAGTCTTATATGTAACCATGACGGCTATGATGCAGAATCTGGCCCTATAGTTGACGCAAAAGAGGTACTGGAAAGTAATATCATTTTAACGGATAATCATCCCTCGTATTGGAACAATTTAAAGGAGCAACTGAAATACACATTATCCTCACACCAATTTATGAGTGTCACACAATCTCATATAGCGAAACGTTTTGTACTAGAAGGCATTGGTGTTAGTTTCCTGCCACAGTCAATTGTAAATCGTGAAATAATCGAGGGCAGGTTGATGGAAATACCAGTTTTCTTCATGGAGCTGCCAACAGCTAGTATGTATATAATTTATAAATATGAACATGAAATTGAAAGTGAGTTTGTAAAATTTATATCTGATTTTCATTTTAGTTAAAACAAAAGCAGCCAATTTGGCTGCTTTTGAAAAATAATTACTAGTCAATTTCGACCTTTGGTAAAGGTTTTTTAGCAGGGCCCTCAATTACTTCGCCAGTATATGAAAATCTTGATCCATGACAGGGGCAATCCCAGGTTCGGTCTCCTGAATTCCACTCGACTTCGCATCCTAAATGGGTACACGTGGTATCTATTGCATAAAGATTCTCTTCATTATCTTTGTAAACTCCGGTTCTTTGTCCATTAATGCGTGTAACTGCAGCATCATCAGGGGATAGATCATCTAAATTATCATCTCTTCTATCCATTTTCCCTTTTGCCATATGTTTTGCTACATCGGCGTTGATGCCTGTGAACTGGCGCAATGCGGGATCAACTTGAAAGCGAGAAGGCGTATATAATTCTTTGTAAAGTGTATCTTCTTGAAGAATCATATCGCTAATCATTTTTGCTGCCAACGTACCATTTGTCATACCCCATTTACGGAAACCTGTGGCAACAAAAACGGATTGTTGTGCCTTAGTAATGGGACCAATATATGGAACCTTGTCCAATGTTATTAAATCCTGTGCGGACCAGCGATTTACAAACTCCGATATTCCAAAATGCTCTTCGGCATAGTCCTGTAGTGCGTTATAATGATCCATTGTTGATTTTCCCTGACCTGTTTTATGGCTTTCTCCTCCTATCAGCCACAAATCATCCTCTGCAATACGAATTGATCTGGTTGGATTCTCTGCATTGATATACATTCCACCGGGAAACTTTTTGCTGGATTTTCCGGATACTACATAAGATCTATCAGCATACATTCGAGTAGGATAGAATCCCTGCCCATCGTAAAATGGATAATGAGAAGCCTCAATAACATAACGACATGTTATACGATTTCCATCTTTCAGTATAATTGATGGGTGTTTATTATATTCAATATCTACTGCAGTGGTATTTTCATAAATTTCAAGCCCATTTCTGGTGCTGTTTTTCAGCAATGCCTTAAGGTATTTCAATGGATGAAATTGTGCCTGTCGCTTCATTACTAATGCCGATTTCATCGGTATATCCAGTGGCATGTTTTTAACTAGTTCACTGGGTATTTCCAATTGGTCATATGCTTTCTTTTCGTTCTCTAATTGGGATATGTAAGAGTCATCATTCGTGAAAATATAGGCATCCTCCTCTTTAAGATTACAGTCTATCTTGTGCTCTGAAACGATATTACTAATAAGATTTTTAGCTTCTAAAGCACCTTTGTAATATAAAGAAGCTTTTTTGGAACCGAAATGCTCGATTAGTTCATTATAAATTAGTCCGTGTTGAGCAGTAATTTTTGCTGTAGTATGACCTGTTGTGCCATTCAGTATTTTGCTGGCGTCAATTAGAACAACCTTCACACCTTCTCTTGCCAGTAGATATGCAGCTGTAATTCCTGTTATACCCCCACCTACAATACCAACATCAGCTCTTATGGATTTATCCAGTGATGGGTATGAAGGCAATTCAACAGAATCCCGCCAGTATGGCTCAGGATTGTATGGTGACTTCATGTTGTTTGACATCTACCTTATCTCCTTTTTTTGTGGCTGTAATCCCCCTTATCTTTATCAGTAGTTCAAAAATTATACATTAAAAACTAGAGTATAAAACTTTCACATAACAAAAAAGAACTGAATTCACTCAGTTCTTTTTTGGCAGTTAGAAAACATAACTACTTGCTTACTGCATAATTGCAACTAGGGCTTTTGCCATTAAAGTTTGGCGATGAGCCAAGTTTTCTAATACAATTTATTTTACTTTATTTTTATATTGAGATCTTGAGCGATATTGCTGTGGTGACCTCATTGGGTATGTTACAGGGATAGTATAAAAATGCACTAACCTAGTAAACGGAATTGATGCGAATAACCCAAATGCTGTTAGTGTGTGTAACTTAAAAATGAATGGGATATTTGTCATCAAGTGGTATTGCGGATTTAGATAAAACAAGCTTCTAAACCATGGTCCAATTGATGTTCGATAATCAAACTCCTGAGGTGTAGCATCTTGAAAAACGGTCATATATGTTCCAATAGCCGAAACAATCAGAAGCGCTATTACCGAATAGAAATCGGCAAACGTTGCATGTATCCTGACTGGATCAACAGTCATTTTTCGAATCAGTAAGATAATCAATCCTACGACTACCATTATACCTGCAAGAGAACCCCCATAAACTGCTCCAATATGGTACAAATGATCTGATACTCCTATTGCATGATAAAACTCCATTGGGATAACGACTCCCATGACATGTCCGAAAAACGCAAAAATTATCCCAAAGTGAAACAAAGGTGAACCAATCCGAAGCCACTTTTTTTCAAAAAATTCCGTTGATGGTGCTGCCCATGTCAATTGTCGAAATGCAAAGCGATTTAATAAACCAACTATCATAATAACTAAGGTTATATATGGGAAAATAACCCACCAGAAAATTTCACTCACACATTATCCCTCCTTTGCTGTGGTTTTAATTACTTGTACATAATAGGATATGGTAATTCTTCCAGATCCGCATCTTCTCTCTCGAATTCCAATTTAGCAATTTCCTCTTTTGTTGGCTCAGGAAACACATTTTTTCTTAAGATGTACAATATATTGTAATAAGGATTATCAAGCGGTAGACTGCTAATAATTCGTTTTAATGCAACAGCTAGACGCCTTACCAGTCGATCATTATCCTGACTGTCTGGAGCGACAGCCAGGAATTCAAACAACATTGGAATGTAGTCAGCAAGTTCATCATCTACTCTTTCAAATCCTGCATTACTGATAATTTTTTGCAGCCTGATGAAAGCAGCACCTCGTTTACTGCTATCACCTAATTCGTGCGCAGTTAGATATAAGCCATGTTTAGCCTTTAGGTCAAATGTTGATACATATAACTTTTTTAATTCTTCTGGTGATAATCGGTAAAAAGACTTTAATGCCTTGTTCAGCTCTTTCTGTAATTCTGGTGATGTAATATTGTCGTTTATACACTCGCTGATATCTATTTGTTCATTAATAAAATTATCATCAGGATAGGCTAATAAACGGGAACCAATAACGAGTATAGTACGTTCCTGCTCTTCCATATGTTATCTACCCTTTCCAAATGCTGTTGTTACTACACCCTCTGGTGGTGCTAAATCTTCCAAACTGCAAGCACCCTGCTCATAGTAAAGTTCATCTTGTCCGTCCATTTCTCTCCGACCAGTTGGAATGACAAATCTTTCATTATACTTTGCAACACCTAGTAAACGTGCCATATCCTCAACCTCTTCAGGATTCGTGTCTGCTTCATTTAATAATTCACTTTGTCTGAATTCATCGATACCGCCAACTGTTTTACCTCGCATATGAACGCGCATAGCTATTAACTTAAGAAGAACTTTGCGGATAACTTTTGTGTCATCGGCCGCAAGTATGGAAGCTAGGTATTGGATCGGGATGCGCATCTGATCAACAGCAGGAATATACCCGTCAGTGTCCAATTCATCTTCATTTGTAATATGATTCATTATTGGGCTTAGCGGCGGCACATACCAAACCATTGGTAATGTACGATATTCAGGATGTAAAGGTAACGCAATTTTCCATTCTATTGCCATTTTATATATAGGAGAATTTTGCGCCCCATCAATCCACTCATCATTAATGCCAGCCTTTCTCGCTTCCTCAATTACTTCTGGATCAAATGGATCCAAAAATACAGAAAGCTGTGCTTCATAAAGGTCTTGTGGATCTTCAACAGATGCAGCATCTTTTACTTTATCCGCATCATATAAAACTACGCCAATATAGCGAATTCTTCCGACACATGTCTCAGAACAAATTGTTGGCATTCCAGCTTCAGTTCTTGGATAGCAGAAATTACATTTTTCAGCCTTATGTGTATTCCAGTTATAATAAACTTTATGATATGGGCAACCACTCATGCAAAAGCGCCACCCGCGGCATGCTTCCTGGTCAACCAGGACAATTCCATCTTCATCACGTTTATATAGTGCACCTGAAGGACATGAGGCAACACATGATGGATTTAGACAATGTTCACAAATTCTAGGTAAATACATCATAAATGTTTTCTCGTATTCCATTGAAATATGCTCTTGCAGTTTTTCAACGGTTGGATCCGTCGATACAATTTCAGTTCCCCCAGCAAGGTCATCATCCCAGTTTGGTCCCCATTCAGGCTTGTCAATGAACTCACCAGTAATCTGTGATTGTGGTCTTGCTACTGGCAAATTATCACCTTTGGGACTATTAATCAGGTTTTGATAATCATATGTCCATGGCTCATAGTAATCTTCCATAGTAGCCATATCAGGATTGTAAAAAATATTCATAAGTTTGGATATAGGGCCACCTGCTTTAAGTTGCAGCTTCCCATTTTTTAGAACCCAGCCGCCCTTATAATGATCGGAATCCTCCCATTTTCTAGGATAGCCAGGTCCGGGACGTGTTTCCACATTGTTAAACCACATATACTCTGTCCCGGGACGATTGGTCCATGTATTTTTACATGTAACTGAACAAGTATGGCAACCAATACATTTATCCAAGTGCATAACCATTGCTACCTGTGCCTTAATTCTCAAGCCAATCTACCTCCTTAAGTGCTCTAATAACTGCAATTGTATCTCTCTGATGTCCTGTTGGACCATAATAGTTAAACCCATAACTCAATTGTGAATAACCGCCAATCATATGTGTTGGTTTTAGTGTTATACGCGTAACACTGTTATGAGTTCCGCCACGTTTTTTGCTGATTGAAGTTGCTGGTACACCCATGGTACGGTCCTGCGCATGATACATATACGCCATACCCCTCGGTATACGATACGTAAGAACTACTCTTGCAGCAATTGCTCCATTTCGGTTATAAACTTCAACAAAATCATTATCATTTAAATCAATTGATGCACCATCTTCTTCGTTCATCCAAATCGTTTGCCATCCTCTAAACAATGTCGACATATGGGTTGTGTCTGTAAACATCGTGTGAATTCCCCATTTTTGGTGTGGAGTCAGATATCTGACTGTAATTGATTTACCATTTTCTTCTACACCTTTTTCACTTTTTAGGAAAGGACCATAACTTAATGGTGGCAAATATAATGGCAGCCCTTCACCAAAGTCGAGCATCATTTCATGATCCATATAAAAGCTTTGCCGCCCTGTCAGCGTTCGCCATGGAATATTATATTCCGTATTAACCGTAAATGGCGAGTAACGTCGATGGTCTTTTTCAAGTCCACTCCAAACAGGTGTTGAAATAGCGGTACGTGGTTGAATACTTAAATCATCTAATGTATGATCCTCTTCTTCACGTGCACGGGAAATATCAGCAAGTTTTTGTCCTGTTTTGGCTTCTAGAGATTTCCATCCTGCAACAGCCCGTTTACCATTTGTCGCTCCAGACATAAGCAATATTGCATTAATTGCTTGTTTGTCGGTATATAAATCTGGATTGCCTTTTCCAATCCCCTCGCGTCTTGATTTGCCAAGTCGTGACCCAAGTTCTTCATAAACCTCTTCTCCTGGAATTGTAACACCCTTACCACCGTAACCATTTTTAATCAACGGCCCGATACTGGTCAGTTTTCGGAATACATTTGGATAGTCACGTGTAACGACTTTCATGTTCGGCATAGTTTTTCCAGGAATTGCCTCTACTTCACCTTTTCGCCAATCCTTCACTTTACCAAATGGCTGCGAAATCTCACTTTTGGAGTCGTGTGCAAGTGGTGAAGTGTGTAATTCCTCGGTTGCTGGAAGATGTTCTTCTGCAAGTTCTGAAAATACTTTACTGATTTCCCTGAATGTGTTCCAATCGCTCTTAGCTTCCCAAGGCGGTGAAATAGCAGCATTAAAAGGATGTACAAACGGATGCATGTCGGTACTGCTAATATCGAATTTCTCATACCAGGTTGCAGCAGGCAACACAATATCTGAGAAAAGACCTGAACTTGTCATACGGAAATCGACACTGACTAATAGGTCGGCTTTGCCGGTAGGTGCTTCACCCTCTGTTTTAACGTCTAAAGGCTGCCATGAATTTTCGGGTTCTGCAAGTACCTGATTATCTCCTCCAACTAAGTGCTTCACAAAGAATTCGTGGCCTTTTCCACTATCACCCAACAGGTTAGACCGCCAATTAAAGAATACTCTAGGGAAGTTTCTCGGATCATCCGGATTTTCAATTGCCCACTCAAGCTTGTTATCCTTTAGTTGACTTACAACATCATCAATTATTTCTTGTTCGGATTGTGCTCCTCTTTCTCGGCTCTCTTTAACAATATCAATTGAATTTTTAGTAAACTGCGGGTATGACGGTAACCAGCCTAGTCTTGCTGATAGAGCATTTATATCTGCTGGGTGGATTGAATCATATTTGTTTCCCCAATCGGTTTCTTCTCCCTCATCCGGTACGGTTTCATATCTGAATTGGTCCGTTTGAAAATAGAAATAAGAAGTTCCGTTCTGCAGACGTGGTGCTTTTTCCCAGTCATTGGCAAAAGCTACTTGCTGCCAACCTTCCTGAGGTCGTACTTTTTCCTGGCCAACATAATGTGCCCAGCCTCCGCCGTTTACGCCCTGTGAACCTGTAAGCAGCACAAGATTAAGAATACTTCTGTATATTTGATCACTATGGTACCAGTGATTTGTTCCGCCCCCCATAGCTATCATAGACTTGCCCTTTGTACGTTCAGCATTATCTGCAAATTCCTTTGCAACTTTAATAACGTGGGTTTTATTAACTCCAGTAATGCTCTCTTGCCATGCTGGTGTATAAGGTTTTGGATCATCATAATCAGTTGGATAATCACCGGGAAGATTACGGTTAACTCCAGTATGAGCCATCATTAAGTCGTAAACAGTGGCTACTTTAAGTGTTTCACCATTGTTATTTTGAATATGTTTAACTGGTACACCTCGTTCTACAATATTTCCGTTCTTCTCTGCAAAATAAGGAAACTGCACCAATGGTGTTTCATCTGGGCTGTCAATGAAGCTTAATAATGGATCAATAGAACTTCCATCTTCTTTTTCCAGTTCCAGATTCCATTTATTGTCGTCATCCCAACGGAATCCCATGCTACCATTTGGTGTTTCTAAGTTACCTGTAGCTTCATCCCAGACAGTGGTTTTCCACTCACTTAACTTTTGGTCCCCGTCCAGGTCTGATGCCCGAAGGAAACGGTTACTGCGATAGGTTCCATTTTCCTCACTCAATGTTACTAAAAATGGCAAGTCAGTAAATTTCTTGGCATACGAAGTAAAGTATGGTGTTTCCTTGTTAACATAGAATTCTTTTAAAATAACGTGCGTCATGGCCATTGCTAACGCACCATCGGTTCCTGCTCGTGCAGGAAGCCAGATGTCAGCAAATTTTTCATATTCAGCATAGTCAGGACTTACGCCGACAACTTTGGTTCCGTTGTATCTTGCTTCTACCATAAAGTGAGCATCAGGTGTACGGGTTTGCGGTAAATTGGTACCCCAGATAATGAAGTACTTTGAGTTATACCAGTCAGCACTTTCCGGAACGTCAGTCTGTTCCCCCCAAACTTGAGGTGAAGCTGGTGGTAAATCAGCATACCAATCATAGAAACTTAAAATTGTACCCCCGATTAATGATAAGAAACGAGTTCCAGCAGAATAACTGACCATAGACATCGCTGGAATAGGGCTGAATCCTGCGATACGATCTGGACCATAATTTTTAATCGTATGGATGCTTGAACTGGCAATGATCTCGCACATGTCTCTCCATGACGCTCGAACAAATCCTCCCTTGCCACGAGCACTGACATACTTAGCGCGCTTTTCAGGATTTTCTGTAATATTCTCCCAAGCTTTTACAGGATCCCCTGCTTGTTCACGTTCTTGTTTCCATAATTCATATAAGTCACTGCGAATGTATGGATATTTAACACGAATAGGGCTGTATGTATACCAGGAAAAACTTGCACCCCTAGGACAGCCTCTTGGTTCATACTCTGGAAAATCATCTCCGGTACTTGGATAGTCCGTCTGCTGTGTCTCGGATGTAATAATTCCATCCTTAACATAAATCTTCCAGCTGCATGAACCGGTGCAATTTACCCCATGGGTTGATCTGACTATCTTGTCATGCTGCCAGCGCCTACGATATATATCTTCTGAATCACGTGGACGGGGGCTTTCTTCTGTAAAGTCATCATTAATCCGTTCGCCACGACGGATATGTTTAAGTGTTTCTAACAGTTTATTACTGCTTCTCATCTATTTTCACCTTCCTCGTTTAATGATTGGATAGGATTAAATCGTTCACCAAGAATTTTAAAACTACCTGCACCTTCTTTTAATTCTTCAAGAAATATTTTTAAGCTTGGAACATTTGAAGAAACAACTATTAAACGTTCTAAGGTGTCATATTCCTCAATCGCATATATTTCTTCAATCACTTTTGGGGGTATTTCACCAAATCGCATCTTAAGTATTGCAATTAAGTCTTCTCGATCCTGGACATAACTTGCACCGTCTTCAAACAACATCTGAATTCCCCTTTTCTTGCTGAAGTTATTACATCTTCATCATTTTAAAATAATCTGCTATCATAACCTCTTTACAAGCTTCCCCAAGTTCTTTGGAAAAGTCTGTCACTTCCTCACCCATTCTTTCAACTGCTTCGTGTGAAAAAGACTTCGATTTTTGATGTGCAAAGCCATCTCCATAATAAAAAATGAGCTGGTATTGTTCTGAATCTTTGATGACGTGTGCCTGGATATCATATGGATGTATATTATAATGTTTTTCCACTTCTTCCATTAAAAAACTGTACAGATCCGGAAAGGCGACTCTTAAAAATTCTTCATGTTCTGTTGGTAATTGTTCTGATCCCATCAACTCACCTCCAATAATTTTATTTGATGTCTGATTAATGTTCTGGTAGTATTTCCATTTCCTTTTGGTTATGAAGTTCATCAACAATAATTAACGACTGAAATTTTTGGACAACTTCATCATTAATTCCATCGTTTTTAAGAATGGATTTAATATCCTTTATTAGTATCCTTAACAAATTATGATCCCTGGTTAATGCAACAACATCCTCATTTAATTCAGGTTTCTCTTTAACTAATTCCTTATATAATCCTTCTTCTTCAGCTTCAGCATGTCGAAGTGTTCTTGTTTCCCATTGTTCGACTATCACATAGGCGAGTTCCATCGCTTTTTCCGTATGATTATCGCTAACCAGCTTATCAAGGAAATTTGTCAACTCACTTGCTTCGTTTAGTGCTGCTTCATGAATGGCTTTATGACTATCGACATGTTTTAATGCAGGGCCCGACATAAAATGATCACCTCTTTGCGTGTAATTTATTTTTTTATCGTTTATAATTCTAATAGAAACTTATTCCATCTGACAAAGTCAGCATATCACGTATCATTTTGCTGGACAATAAATAGTGTCGAAAATTTCGACTTATGTGATAATTGTCACGAAATAATTGTTTTAAATTTGTCGTATTTATTTAATTGATTTGTTTGTGAGTGAAAATCTGTGATTAAAAGGTTCTATATTAACTATTCTATTATGTTGTTACAGTCGTGGAAAAATATGCAAAAAAAGGGATTTAATGTAAAGGAGTGACTATAATGCTTGTACATGTGACTGTAAGTGGACGAGTTCAGGGAGTTGGCTTCAGATATACCACACAGCAAATAGCTGAAGAATATAATTTAACAGGATGGGTTCAGAATCAGCCTGATGGTACTGTTGAATTGGAAGTGGAGGGAAATAAAAGTAGTATAGATAAGTTCTTGAAAGCGCTGGAAAACGGATTCAATCAATTCATTCGCATTGATAATATGAATGTCGAAACATTACAGAAAAAAAAGGATTATAAAAGTTTCACCATAAAATAAAGCCGCTCTCATATGAGTAGCGGCTAATAAGTTATTGTTGATCTTCATAAAATTTACGATTTAAAGCGATATATTCATTTTCCTCTTCTGGAACTTCGTCTTCCATATATATAGCTTCAACCGGACAAACTGCTTCACAAGCTCCACAATCAATACATATATCCGGATCAATGAAGAACATATCTTTTCCTTCTTCTATACAATCAACAGGACAAACTTCTACACATTCGCCTGATTTTTCATCTTTACAAGGTGATGTAATAATAAATGCCAAGTAAATCTCCTCCTCAAAATTAAGGCCAAATATTTATTTATACAATAATACTACATAATCTTTCCTATTCTTTCAAGCCAATTACACACATCGTTAGGCTTTTATACATATTATTTATTATTCGATAAATAGAGGAGCGAATATAAATGGAAGTAATCATTCGGCCAAACGATTCGTTTTGGTATTATAGCCAATTATTCGATATTCCACTCATGTTAATAGAACAATCAAATCCACAACTCAATGCAAATCAATTAATAGTGGGACAAAGTATTGAATTGCCAGGTTATACACCGGTTAATTATCAAATTAAGGGTAATGATTTTCTGTGGAAAATTGCAATGGAAAACAATATTCCGGTAGATTTGCTGTTATTAATGAATCAGTCAATTGATCCAGCCAACCTGCAAATTGGGCAAACAATTGTAATTCCACAACGCGTTAATAGTTTGATTATATCAGGTTTCGATAATTATACGTTTGACAAGATGGTAGGCGACATTAATAATTTATTGGCAATCTATCCTTTTATTTCGAGACAAAATATCGGTAACTCTGTGATGGGTAAAGATTTAGTGGAGTTGCAAATTGGAAACGGTGGTAAGCAGATTCATATAGATGGGTCGTTTCATGCGAATGAATGGATAACAACATCTACAATAATGCGATTTGTTAATGAATATGTTCTGTCCCTGACAAATAAAAGACCTATTCGTGGTGTTGATATGCTTCCATTATACAATGATTCTTTACTATCAATTGTTCCAATGGTAAATCCGGATGGTGTTAACCTTGTTTTGAATGGTTCATCTGCTGCAGGTGAGCATCAGCAGGAGGTTTTGGAAATAAACAATCAAAATGAGGATTTTTCAAATTGGAAGGCAAATATATCTGGTGTTGATTTGAATAATCAATATCCAGCTCTATGGGAAATAGAAGCAGAGCGTAAGCCAGATTCACCACAACCGCGTGATTATCCAGGACCTTACCCACTATCAGAGCCAGAAGCTATTGCAATGGCCAATCTGGTAAGAGAACGAAACTTTTTACGTGTTAATGCTTTTCATACGCAGGGGGAAGTGATCTATTGGGGATTCGGAGGACTTGAACCAGCAGTCTCTAGGGATATCGTAAATGAGTATGCTCGTGTAAGTGGCTACCAGCCAATACGATATGTAGATAGTTATGCAGGCTACAAAGATTGGTTTATTCAGGAATTCAGACGTCCAGGTTTTACAATCGAATTAGGAAGTGGCGTTAATCCGCTGCCATTCGCTCAGTTTGAGGAAATATATCAGGAAAGTCTGGGTATTATGTTAGCGAATTTATATTTATAGCCTAGGGTCTAACCACCCCATAAGCATTCTATTGAATGTTTGTTGTCATCAATATTTATTAAATATACATCAGGATTTCGGAGGTTTTTCCACGCCTCAAAACCAAAATTGGGTTCATATTGATTTAGTAACAAAGCAATCAGGTTTCCGTGGCTCACTAAAATAACATTTGTTGCATTAGCTTCAGAATGTATATTTTCAATTAGTGATGTCGCACGCTTCACAGCATCATTACTTGATTCACCGCCTGGCAAATTGAAGTCTAAATCTGTAAATGAATGTTCTAATACATCAATCCAGTCATCTATTGGGTCCTCACTTAATATTCGTTCTTTTAAGCGATCATCTACCTTAACATCTATATTATTCTGCTCAGCATAGGGTTTAATGCTTTCAATCGCTCTTAAGTAAGGGCTTGAGATGATTTTGTCTATATTCATATTCTGTTCTGTAAAAAAGGCCGAAAGTAATTGCGCCTGTCGTATACCTTCATTTGTTAGAGGTGAATCTGAGTGTTGTCCATCTGCAGCACAATGGCGGATTAAATATAAATTTTTCAAAGTAAGTCAACCCCTTCTTTAGAAGAATAAATGGATGTTCAAAATATTTCTAAATAGTAAATCAATTATAGCATTAATGTATTAAAATAGAAAATATAATATAAAATAACAGGTCGAAACCTGTTATTTTAATTCTTTGAAGTAATGTTTATAAAATCCGCCAATACGATTGCTATTATCCATAATAAAATAAAACTCTTCTGTTTCATTCTTTACCTGATATTGTTCCCCAGGAGTTAATTTATTATGAACAATAAATTTTTTGGCATCTGCATGGACACATTCAACTGTTTTCACTGTACCGCGTTCTTCCCAATTTAAATGAATCATTTCTATCTCTCCTTATCACCCAGTTTACATAACTAGATTATCGTCGACTTATTTAAACAGATACAAGTAATTACTGTAGCCTTTTTCATCCATTTCTTCTTTTGGGATAAACCGCATAGCTGCTGAATTCATGCAATAGCGCATACCACCTTTATCTTTTGGACCATCATCAAAGAGATGCCCTAAATGTGAATCAGCATTTTTGCTTCTAACTTCAGTGCGAATCATTCCATGAGAAGTGTCTGTTTCTTCATTTATCTGATGCGGATCAACTGGTTTGGTAAAGCTTGGCCACCCGCAGGCCGCGTCAAATTTATCATGTGAAGAAAATAATACTTCACCTGATACAATGTCAACGTAAATACCATCTTCTTCATTATCCCAATATTCATTATCAAAAGGCCGCTCGGTAGCATTTTCCTGTGTAACACTATACTGAATAGGATTTAACTGTTCCTTCAGCATATCTTTATCTGGCTTTTGCTGCCAATTTCTCTTAATGAAATCTTCTCTGCCGGAACCCTTTTTATATAATTTATAATGAAACGATTGTTTCTTATAATAATCTTGGTGTTCTTTTTCTGCCTCATAGAAAGTTTTTGCAGGTATGATAGGGGTAATTACTGGTTTTGAAAACTTTCCGCTTTCATCTATTTTTTGTTTTGATTGTTCTGCAATTTTCTTTTGCTGTTCATTATGATAAAAAATAGCTGTCTGATACGATTCCCCTCTATCATTAAACTGGCCACCTGCATCAGTTGGATCTATCTGCTGCCAAAAAATAGAAACAAGTTCTTCGTATGACATTATTTCAGGATTAAACGTTATTTGGACTGCCTCCACATGTCCAGTCGTGTTTGAACATACTTGTTCATATGTGGGGTTTTCGGTATCTCCACCAGTATAACCTGATACGATATTGATGATACCCGGGCGCTCATCAAATGGTTCTACAATACACCAAAAACATCCTCCTGCAAATGTTGCTAATTCACTATGATTAGTCATTATAATACCTCCATTGCTTTCAAAGTTATCTTAACCCTATTTTTTCGTTTTTAACTAAAAAAATCAAGTTGTCTGCCTTGAATAGTTAAATAAATAACTTTGGTGTCGATTGACCAACATTTCTAGTGGAGGTACTTTTGTTACTTTTCGCCTGTTTATCATCATTATTATTAGATTCTATTGCCCTGGTTTTACCCTCACTTTCTATTTGACTTTCCGTATCATCATCCTCGTTTAATGCTTTCATCAATTTGAACATCATTGGA
This sequence comes from Virgibacillus sp., assembly GCA_041689365.1. Classification (GTDB taxonomy): domain Bacteria; phylum Bacillota; class Bacilli; order Bacillales; family Amphibacillaceae; genus Lentibacillus. The sequence goes on along the minus strand of JBDNGJ010000215.1, from coordinate 20,274 downwards.
AGGTTCTTAGCCACTGGAGCATATTGTTGTACGATGGGGGCTGTAGATTGAACAACCTTTAAAACTTGCTGTATATTGTTTAATTTTTGTGTGATGCCGCCAATTCGCTCTGGGGACAACAAATTTTGAGCATATTGTGGCGGTAAGAAACGATGCATCATCTGTTGCATTTGTGATTGTTGTGGTCCTCCCTGGAACCCCGTGCGATTTTGCAAGATATGATTACTAGATTGTTGCGGTTGTATTGGCCATACCATGTTATCCTCCCCTTCAAAACAATTTTCTAGATTATTGTACGTAATAATCCCTAAAGGGTGTAGGCAGTCATCACTATTTATTTAAAAAAGCCCTTACCTATTTTGGCAAGGGCTTGAAATCTGGTTATTCCGCTACTTCTGCTGCAATAATAAATCCAATTGTTCCTGTTAGAATAATACCAAATACAATTGCCGTAAACATATTATCCCCTTCTTTCTTATCCTTGTACTGTAAGTATAAATGATAAGAAAGCAATAAAGGTATCCTACATTTGACAATTTCATGAAATATCGGTTGTTCACTTGATTATTTCCTGGGCAACCGCATGTTACTACATAATTTTACATATATATGACGGTTTTTGACGAATAAATACGAATGCGGTCTGTATCTGTTCCAACTATCCAAAAGAGAATTCCAGTTCAGAGCCTTGGTTTGATGAAGATATTTGAAGTTTTGCATGAATTTCACGTTTTAAGTGAGGTACATGCGAGATAATCCCCAGCAATCGATTACTATCCTGTAAATCTTTTAGACAGTCAATAGCCTGCTGTAAAGAAACATCGTCTAACGTACCAAATCCTTCGTCGATAAATAACGTATCCAGTTGCACCCCACCTGCATGTGCCTGCACAACATCAGCAAGTCCAAGTGCTAAACATAGCGCCGCCTTGAAACCTTCACCCCCAGACAATGTTCTAACAGAACGTTGTCTCCCTGTATGATGATCAAGTACTTCCAAGTCTAACCCACTTTGTGCTCCACGTTTAGCAACTTGTCCACTTCGAATAAGCTGGTAGCGGTGGTCAGTCATTTTATCCAATCGTACATTTGACTGAAGTAAAATCTCGTCTAAGAAGGATGCTAGCACATATCTTTCAAAAGAAAGTCTTAACTGGTTATTGCCATTTGCTAACTCGGCTAGTTCTCCAATTTCGTAATATTCCCTGGATAGCTGTTTTTGAATGTTTATATTTTCTTTGATGGTTGTTTTTATCTGCTGATTGTATTTTATTTTTGTGTCCAGTGTGTTTAAGTTATCATGAATAGATTGTAGCTCTGTTTGCTTTCTATCCGCTATTTCTTCTAACATATTCAGATCAGGCCGAATTGTTTCATTAGTTTGATCTGCTAATTCTTTTAGTCGATAATTAATCTGTTCCGTTTTATTTTCAAATGTTTTAATGTCTTGCTCGATTTGTGCTAAATAATCAGGCGATAAATTACATTTTTCATAGTCTTCAATTGTTTTAAACCCATTTTCTTCTACTGATTCCGCGAAAAGATTATACTGGATGTCATAATTATTTTTTGTGTTTTTCTCGAATTCTTTTTGCTGTTCTAGAATTGTTTTTTGCTTTTGTACCAATTCGTGTTTTTTCTGAAACTCATCCTTCGTTGTTTCCCATTTTGTTAACCAAGCCTGGTATGTTTCTTTATAACGTGTAATCTTCTTCTGAAAGCTTTCAAAATCGTCTATGTCTTGTGGCAAATGTTTTGCTATTTCATCTAAACGAGCCTCGCTTTTAGCTAGTGAAGCACTTGTTTTCTGGAAATTTTCAGTTAATTGATCAAACGTTTGTTTAAATTCCTTGTTTTCCTGTTTTAACAGTGTTTTTTCCGCTTTTAGTTGCTCCTGTTCTTCCATCTCTTTTTTTATTTTGTATTGTTCAAGTGTTAATGCTTCGATTTTTTCTTTCCATACACTTAACTTTTTATCGATTTCATTTTGCTCTGAATCTTCTAATTCTACATCAAGTTCTTCGAAAAGTTTATTGACAGTTGCCCTTTGGCTCTGACCTTTAGATTTAGAATCTGTGTATGTTGTTTGGTATGCGGCGAACTCTTTTTCTTTTTGCTGAAGATTTTCCTGAAGCTGATCAAGTTCATCCATAATCACTAGCTCTTCATGCGTTTTTGCCTTGTGAGGGTGTTCAAGTGAACCACACACTGGACATGGCGAATTGTCGTGCAATTGCTTAGCCATTAACGCAGCATAATGTTCCCTTTGCTTAGCTTCCATTTTGTTATAGCGTCTCCGTAATCTTTCAATTTCTTTCTGCATGTTAGTATAATTGGAATGAACTGATTTATATTCAGCTCGTAGTTTCTGCAGATATTTATTTTCGTTAGCTAGTTCGGTAATTTTATCCACCTTTTGATGTGCTTTTTCCAATCCGGTACTTTTCGAGTAATAGGCTTTTGTTACTTCTTGTTCATCATTAAGTTTGTTTTCAATTTGTTCTATTCTAGTATCCTGTGTAGTTAGTTTTTCCCTCAGTTTACCAAGCTCTTCCTTCAAATTATCATTTGTTTTTCTTAGACTTTTTGCATTAGTTTCCTCTTCCTGGTAAATTCCTATTTGCTGCAGCTGATCACTGGATTTGTTGATCGTTTCTTTAAGTTGTTCACGATCGTTTTCCTTTTCTGCTTCTTCATTATACTGAGCAGCAATCGTTTCATATTCTTTTTCCAGGTTTATTACCTTTTCCTGTTGCTTGGTCAATTGATTCTGCTGTTCCTGCCATTCCTTTTTACGTGCATAGCTTTGTTCTTCAAAAGGCTGGATCTTTTGCGCGTCTATTGCTTGCTTTAATTTCTTTTTCATTTGATCTATTTCACCTGTTCGCTTGTTCAGGTCATCCTTTTCCTTTTTAAGAAAATCCACTTCACGGTATTTCTCTTCAAGCAATTTCCCTATGTGCAGTTTATTCTGAGCTTCCTTCGATTCTTGTGTCCTGGTAGCCTTTAATTTTTCGCTTTCAGCCTGCTGTTCTTTAAGAGATGCTATTTCCTCCGTCAGTTTTTGCATCACCTGGTCAATAGTATCTGTTTCATTAAGTTCAATTATAGTCCACTCAATTTTCGCTAATTCCTGATGAATCAACTGATCCAGGTTATTAATTTTATCTTTTATGTCTTTTGATTGTTCTTTTAGCTGCTCAGTAATCTGTTCATAAAAATAGGTGTGAAAGATCTTCTGTAATATTGCTTCACGTTCTTTACTATTTTCTGATATCAGTTTTCTAAATTCACCTTGTGGTATGAGAATCATTTTCCGGAACTGTTCGTAATCAAAGCCAAGCTTTTTTTCCAATGATTCACTTACCTCTTTAACCCGGGAACTAATCAGATGTTTTTCCTCATTAACAATTTCGTATAGGATTGCTTTGGCAGGTTCATCTGTGTATCCCTCTCCACGTTCCTTTTTCTTGGACTGTTTCGGATTTCGGATCACTTCGTATTCTTTTTGATTTAAAATAAATTGAAATTTTACTTCTGTTGGTTCATCAATACCTGCAAAGTGGCTTCTGAGTGTGTCCTGATCACGATCAGAACCACTGGCACGACCGTAAAGTGCAAAACAAATCGCATCAAATATCGTTGTTTTACCTGCTCCAGTTGGGCCAGTTATTAAAAATACTGATTCTCCACCCAGTTCATTAAAATTGATTACCTGTTTATTCCAATATGGTCCAAAAGCAGTAAGACTAAGTGATATCGCGCGCACACTATTCCCTTCTTTCTTTTTCCAGTAATGATGTTACAATTTTTTCTACTTGCTGTTTGCTCGTTTCAGAGATTGCTTCTCCTTTAATCTCTTCATAGAACGAGGCAAATAACTCTGTATGTGATTGTGTTTGTTTTTTTCGAATTTGCTCTAAATCAAGTAAGCCTTTTTTTGATGCTCTCATAACACGTTCAAGACGCAATATATTCGGATACACTTTTCGCAACTTATTCATTGGATCAATAATCTGTCCCTCGTCCAATAAACGTATATGTAAATAATCGTTACTTTTTTCGATCGGATTATTAATCAATTGATCAAAATATCCCTCTTTTACATTCATATCGTGCTTAGGGACAAGTGGAATAAGGGATAAATTAACTTCTCCATTATTATCAAGGTCAACCATTGTTATTGACTTTTTGTGTTTAGCTTCAGAAAATGAATACTTTAAAATAGATCCACTATATCTGATTGTTTCATTCATGACACGTTGTGCCTGATGTAAATGGCCTAAAGCTACGTATGAAAAATTTCGGAACAACGTTGTGTCAATATAAGGGCTTCCACCAACCATGGACAATCGTTCTTCCGATTCTGACTCCATTCCCCCAGCTAAAAATGCGTGTCCAATAAAGACATGTCTTTCATTCATATCATTTTCTAGTTCGATTTTACTTACAATTGCCTCCATTGCTGTTTGGTGAGAATAGATAGCTTCGTCGTCAAAAAAGGCCCGAACTTCTGCCGGCTCTAGATATGGAACTAAATGGAAATATACTGGGCCTGATTTATCCTGGATAACAACTGGCTCCAGCGCAGTTGTTAATTTTGATTCAATATATAGTTGCTGTGAGCGGAATAACTGATTTCCGAATTCAAGACGATCTGGACTGTCATGATTTCCTGCGATTGCAAGTATAGGTATTTTAAAGTCCTGGATAATTTTAGTAAGAATTCTATTTAATAGTTCAACTGCTTCTCTCGGTGGTACTGCACGATCATATAAATCACCGGCAATTATTATGACATCTGGCTTTTCTGAATCGATTATCTCCACTAGCTGCTGGAGTACATAATCCTGTTCCTCTGTCATATGAACACTGTTTACAATCTTTCCCAGATGCCAGTCTGCTGTATGTAGTATTTTCACTTTCCTTCCCCCCTCGTATGATAAGTTTATCATTAATTAGATACTTTTAGTTGAATAAGAACATATGTTTGCATATAATAAGTGTGAGGTGATTAAAATGTCAAAAGATCGAGGTACGATTAAGTGGGCTTCACTGATGCTTCCAGAACACGTTAAACTGCTTCAGGATATGTGGCAGGATGATTACCGAATGACAAAGCCTGTACTGGATTCACAGGAAATAGAGATGCTTAACGCTCAAATACTGGAAGCCTTTGAATCAGGAACAACAGTTTCAATGTCCATGTATTCTGATGGCGAAATCTTTGAACATATTGGAGTAATTATAAAGTTAGACAGCCAAACGAATAATATAATATTGCAATCACCTGATTCTGCTCAGGAAACGATACCATTTAATGATATATTATCCATTACGATTAAATAAGAGGCCGTGATAAAAGTGTTTTAGTTAAGTAAAATCCGAACTATGCTTCAAAATTCTTGAATGAATTCGAGTTAGTCCGGATTTATTTTGTTGCTGATTAGATATAAAATGCGACGTACTGTGGAAAAGTAATTTCAGTACTATGATACCGCTCCGGAAATACACTACGCTTTCCGTGGGCGGCTGATGAGCCTCCATGCTCCTACAGGAGTCTACGTGTATTTCCTACGCTGTTGACTCGGGTAGGAAACGCTATAGAATAAATGCGTTACAACACAACACTAGTCAGGGTGAGCGAAGGGCGGTGACTCCTGCGGGAACAGCACGTGTCCGAAGACCCCGCAGAGTGGTTTTCTCGAGGAGGCTAAGGCCGTGCCCGCGGAAAGCATCCGCCCGTAGCGACCCCGGACGGCGGGACGAGAGTTTATAGAGATTATTCCAGCAGTTACTTCGCATTTCATATCAACTACGTATTAGATCCAACTATTGAAAATAAACCTTTTAAACATCATGTCCTGTTATTATTCGTCTTTAAACTGGAAGGTTTTAACTACACCCCAGCCTAATCAATATTTTTTGTTGTATAAATATCCCATAGTTGATCGAACACAGAAAGAGCGTTGGCAAAGGGGCTGTTCCATTCCAAATAATTGCTAATCTCATCATAATCTGTTGAATGCTTTGGGAAATCATGATCGTAAAAAATCCAATCAGCAAGTCTGCTCTCATCGTCAGCTTTTTTCTTCCCCCGATGTGTCATCATATAATGATAGAATGATCGCATAGTTTACACCTCATTATTCTCCATAAACTCCTGATGCTTTTTAATTTTTTTTCGATAAACAATTCCAGATAGATAGATACTGATTTCATATAAAACGATTAAAGGTATCGCCACTACGATTTGTAAAACAAAGTCTGGCGGGGTAATAATTGCTCCCACTATGACAAGGATAAGATACGCATATTTTCTGGTTTTACGCATAAATGCAGGCGTCAGAACTCCTAAACTAGTTAGGAACATTGATATAATTGGAATTTCAAATAAAAGCGCAAAAGGTATAACTATGCGAAATAATAGGCTGAAATATCTATCATACGTAAATATTTCATTAAACATACCATTATTAAGAGATAATAAAAAAGGTACAATTAAATTCACGAAAATAACATACCCGAAAGTTAAACCGCCTATAAACAATAAGAAAATAGCAGGTATGTATAATAATGATGCTCTTTGTTCAGTTTTAGTTAAACCTGGTCTGATAAATAGCCAAATTTGTAAACAGAGCAAGGGTAATGTACCAATGATAGCCACCAAACCTGCCAGTGTAATATAAACCGAAACAATATCGGTCATCCCTGTAATATTTAAGGTGAAATCCAGGCTTTTTGTAAAGAAATAATACATATTCTCAACATACATAAATCCGATAACAAATAAAATAATGAAAAAAACTGCTGTAACAATAAGTCTATTTCTTAATTCTGATAAATGTCCTACCAGGTTCATTTCTTTTTCATTCTCAAATCGTTGTTCTTCAGACATTACTTCACTCCCCAGCACTCAAGCGCAAAAGAAGATGTAAGGTACTTTCCCCTACACCTTCAATAAGTCAATTATTTTTTTGATGATTTATCGTCTTTACTGGAATCATCATCTGAGACAATATCTTTTGTTGCATTTTTGAATTCCTTTAAAGAATTTCCAACAGCTTTGCCGATTTCAGGTAATTTTGATGGCCCAAAAACGATTAAAGCAATCACAAGAATTAAAATTAATCCAGGAATGCCGATATTTCCAATCATTCATAATCACTCCGCAAGATTATTTAGTTTCTTCACCTTTTACGATACTTTTGGTTTCCTTTACCTCATCTGAAATATCACTTGTTAAATCACGTGTTGAATTCTTAAATTCGCGCAGCGTATTACCTGCTGCTTTGCCGATTTCAGGTAATTTTTTCGGTCCAAAGATGACCAAGGAAATAATCAGAATCAGAATAAGTCCTGGAAATCCTATACTTGATAACATTGTAACACCTTCTTTGTATGATTGATTATATTATAATATATTTGGACAATGCCGTATATCCAAAAACGAAAAATACACATAATAGACATAGTTTATGTAAACGTATATAGTTTAACACGAAGTTCACTTATTTAACAACTTTAGAAAAACTGATTCGTTAAAGGGATTCTCGTTTTGCCTCTTCATATTGATCTGGATAGTTCATATTGAAAAAATGCCTAGTCAAAATGTATTCCGGAATACCGCCGAAATCTCGGACATATTTGACAGTTATCTGATCAAATAATTCCCTTACCTTCAGCTGGCTATTCGCTAATAGCTGCTGTATTTCAGGTAAGACATTACTAGTATAAATTCCTGACAATGGATGCATTTTTTCTTTATAAATTGGAATCACAGCATCAAATTCACCTAATGAGTGTAATAAATAGTTATAGACATTCTTATGTACAAATGGCATATCGCAGGCTGCGCATATATATACATCAGCATCAATATGGTAAAAAGCTGACTCTAAACCAGCAAGTGGACCTGAATTCAGATACCTGTCCCCATACAAATCAAAATCAAGAAAATCAAAAGATGACGGAGTGTTAGAAATTACTGAAACAGTGTGGCTTACTAATTGAAGTTCATTTGTAATATGTTCAATGACTGGTTTACCATCCAATGTTAAGAGAGATTTGTTTGTTCCCATTCGGGATGATTTTCCACCCGAAAGAACAACACCAGAAATTTTCATAAATATCACTTCCTATCGTTTACGATCATATTGCAGAAAATAATAATCATAAGGGTTTTTCTCGTTCTTTTCCCCTTTTTCCTTAGATGTTAAATTCCATTCTTGCCGGGAGAATTCAGGGAAATATGTATCTCCTTCAAATGACTCTTCAATCCAGGTGATATACATTCGATCTGCGTATGGCATTATCTGGTCAAAGATAATGCCTCCCCCAATAACGAAGAATTCTTGATCTGGGTTCTCTTTATTCCATTCACGTATTACCTCTACATTATCGATTACATCAACTTCTTCTGGAAATTCAATTTGTTGACGCGTAATCACTACATTTTTGCGATTTGGTAATGGTCTGCCCATGGATTCGTACGTTTTTCGCCCCATAATAATCGTATTTCCAGTTGATTTTTCCTTAAAAAACTTCAAATCATTTGGCAGTCGCCACGGTAAATCGTTCTCTGCGCCAATCGTTTGATTACAATCCATAGCTACAAGTAATGATATCATAAACTATTTTGCCCCCTTCAAATTCTAAACTGCGATAGGTGCTTTAATTGCAGGATGTGGATTATAATCAATTAATTCAAAATCGGTCAATTCAAAGTCAAAAATGGAGCTTTTTTCTTTATTAATTTTTAGTTTTGGTAATGGTCTTAAGCCACGGCCGAGCTGCGTTTTTATTTGTTCCACATGGTTTGCATAAATATGAGCATCACCTAACGTGTGTACAAACTCTCCTACTTCAAGGTTACATTCATGTGCAATCAAATAGGTTAACAATGCATAACTGGCAATGTTGAATGGTACACCCAGGAATATATCTGCACTACGCTGATAAAGCTGGCATGAAAGCTTACCATCAGCTACATAAAATTGGAAAAGTGTATGACATGGAGGCAAGGCCATATTCGGAACATCCTCAGGATTCCAAGCAGATACAATATGTCTTCTTGAATCCGGTTTGTTGCGAATGGATTCTATTACTTCCTTTAATTGATCAATGGTTTCATTTTGGGATGTTTTCCAATCACGCCATTGTTTTCCATACACGGAGCCTAAGTCACCAAATTCATTTGCAAAGTTATCGTTATACAATATCATTTCTTTAAAAGTCTCGATTTGTTCTTGATAAATAATATTAAATTGAGGATCCTCCTGACTGCGGTTTCCGAAATCAGTCATATCAGGTCCGTCGTAATCACTGCTCTCAATCCACTTTTTAAAAGCCCATTCATTCCAGATGTTATTATTGTTTTCGAGTAAATAACGAATATTCGTATCCCCTCTAATAAACCACAACAATTCACTGGAAATTAAACGGAACGGAACCTTTTTAGTTGTCAAAAGCGGGAATCCTTCACTTAAATCAAAGCGCATTTGATGACCGAAAATGGAATATGTACCGGTATTTGTTCGATCTTCCTTTTTAGAACCATTTTCCAGAACATGTTTGCACAGATCCAAGTATGCTTGTTCACCTTTCAGCATTTATAACCCTCCATATATCAATCATAATATAATTATGATTTCACATCATTATAATTTAACTTATTGTAACACAAACGTAAACTGGCTGGGGCATATTCAACATTAAATCGACATAAATCTGTTAGGAAGAGTCACTTTATAAAACTTGGCTCATCGTCAAGCTGCAATTATGCAGTTAGAAAATACTTACTAAATTGCCAAGAAAGGGGATATTTGTATGCTGAATGGTACTATCGAACATGTAGTTAAACAATCTGTGCTATATAGCTACGTGTTAAGTCAGCCGTTTGCTTTCTATGTTGATGCATATCCTGTCCTTCAAAATAAGCAGTTACTAGAAGCAGAGCAGTTACAATATGGGGAGCACGGAGAATCAGTTCGTGTACTACAACACAAATTGAACAAATTATCCTACTATGATGATGAAATTAACGGTGACTTTACAGTTTTAACTGAACATGCTTTGAAAAAGTTTCAGGCAGACAATAATATAAATATTAACGGCCAAGCAAACATAAAAACCTTAACTACTATTATTAATAAGGAAAAGCAAAAGTATATGGAACAAATTAACGAAATGTCTGAATCTATCTATCCAGGGATGCAAAGTGATGATGTAAAGATTGCCCAACATGCCTTACAATACTTCGGTTATTATGAGGGAGAAATAGATGGGATTTATGGTCCACTTACTAAAAAAGCATTAGAAATTGCTGAAGCTGAACATGGGTTAGAACTGGTTGATGAGTCAGAACAAGTAACAGAATCGTCACTAACTGCATTATATGAAAAAGACGCAAAAAATGAACAGAACATTGAACAAAAGGCTCAACAGGAATCAAAAGAGAAAACACAAGAGACAAAAAAGGTCGAAGTTACAAGCACAAATTTTTCAGGGGCAATTGATGCAGCATATGCGCAAATCGGCACCCCCTATGTATGGGGTGGTGAATCACCTGGAGGTTTTGATTGCAGTGGGTTTATTCAATATATCTTTAAAACGCAAAACATTGTCATGCCACGAACTGTGAGTGATGCATGGAATTTCACCCAACATGTTGATAGTCCATCTGTTGGAGATCTGGTCTTTTTTGAGACGTATAAACCAGGACCGTCACACATGGGAATATATATTGGTGATGGGAAATTCATCCATGCTGGCGAATCGCGTGGCGTAGAGATAAGTAAGTTAAGTACTTCGTATTGGGATCAAAGATATTTAGGTGCAAGGAGAGTGAAATAGATACTTAATTTGCTGAACTGAATAAATTCCACCTCTACTATTAATACTATCTGTATTAATCCGTAAAGGTGGGATATTTATGACTGGATTAGTTGTAAAGCTGCTTGTATGTCCAATTGGTTTGTTTTTAGCTGCATGGATCTTGCCGAATGTAGAATTTGGATACTGGTATCAGCCAATTTTATTAGGGGCTGTGTTAGCTTTTGTAGGATATTTTATGGAGAGAATTATGTTACGTGAAGAAACTAATTGGTTAAGTACATTCATGGATTTTGTTGCTTCAACAGTAATAGTTTACTTTGGAGCGATGTTATTTGCAGATACGGAAGTTACTTTTTTGGGGGCTATTTTAACCGGTGCTCTACTAGCTGTGACAGAAATATTTCAGCATAATTGGCTTTTGGACAGTGGCAGAGTTAAAAAAGAAACAGTTGTGAATAACGGTTAGTTTTTGTAGTAATTAGAAAGTCGAGTAGAACTGTTCTGCTCGACTTTTAAATCTTCTTGATCAAATTACCATTCACGAAAAAATTGATCCAAATAATTTTCCATAAATCTATGTCTTTCCTCGGCAATCTGCCTTGCGCTGGATGTATGCATCAAATCTTTGAGTTTTAGCAGTTTATCATAAAAATGCTGAACCGATGTATTATCTTTAGAAATGTTGTCCCATATCAGCTGTTCCTTTGAACCACCAAATGCAAAAGTTCGCGCAATGCCAATGGCCCCTAATGCATCCAATCGGTCTGCATCCTGAACAATTTCACCTTCCTGTGTCACAGGAACTTTCCCTTTACTAAATGATACATCTCTAACAGCTGTCTTAATCTGCTTCAATTGATCTGGAGTACAATTTATTGTCAGTAAAAATTCATCTAATTTACCTATTTCATTTGCACTATCTGAAAATAACTTTCGGTCACCTACATCATGTATCCATGCTGCGGCTTCTGCTATAAATTGATTTGCTCCCTCTTGCTCTGCAATGGTTTTTGCCATCTTAGCTACCCGTTTCATATGATAGTAATCATGACCAGTAGTATCATTGGAAAAAATAGTGTATATATATTTTCGGATAGTATCTAATTTCTCGGTATTTTTCATTAAAATAGTCCAACGATTTTGCCATCTTCAGCAACATCCATTTTCAGTGCAGCTGGTTCTTTAGGCAGACCAGGCATAGTCATCATATCACCTGTAAGCACAACAATGAATCCTGCTCCAATCGATGGCCTTAGTTCTCTTATCATAACAGTAAATCCTTCAGGCCTTCCTACCAAGGATGGATCATCAGATAATGAATATTGTGTTTTAGCCATACATACCGGAAGATTCCCCCACCCTTGTTTTTCATAAAATGCCAACTGTTTTTTGGCCTTCTGTGATAATTCAATATTTTCAGCACCATATACAGTTGTCGCAACTTTTCTAATCTTCGTTTCTAATGGTTCATCCAATTCATAAATACGTTTAAAATTCCTCTCGGGCGAATCAGCCTTTTCAATAACTTTTTTAGCAAGTTCAATGCCACCTGTACCGCCATTTGCCCAAACATCACTTAGTGCAACGTCAATATTTCTGGATTCACACCAGGTTTGAATAAAGTCAGTTTCATTTTGTGTGTCTGTCGGGAATTTATTAATGGCAACGACGAAGGGTAGCCCAAAGTGTTCAATGGTTTCTATATGTTTTTTTAAATTTTCCATTCCTGCCTTTAGTGCATCAATATTCTCTACGGTCAAATTGTCTTTTGAAACTCCCCCATGCATTTTCAGCGCACGGACTGTTGCAACAATTACGACTGCATCGGTTTCAAAGTTACCAGCACGGGATTTAATATCAAGGAACTTTTCGGCACCAAGGTCTGCACCAAATCCTGCTTCTGTTACAACATAATCCCCCAGTTTAGCCGCGGTTTTGGTCGCCATTATGCTATTGCATCCATGAGCAATATTCGCAAATGGACCCCCATGAATAATTGCGGGTGTATTTTCAATTGTTTGGACCATATTAGGTTTGATAGCGTCTTTTAGTAAAAGTGTAATCGCGCCTTCTATTTTTAAGTCTTTAACGGTTACTGGCTCCTCATCATATGTATAGCCAATAACTATTCTCGAGACTCGTTTTTTCAGATCTTCAAGATCTGTTGCTAAACACAATATAGCCATTATTTCTGAGGCTACCGTAATGGTGAATCCATCTTCTCTCGGAACTCCGCGTAAAGGTCCTCCTAAGCCGACAACAATTTGACGCAATACTCGATCATTCATGTCCATAACCCGTTTCCATTCAATCCGACGGGGGTCAATGTTCAATTCATTTCCTCGATGTATATGGTTATCAATCATGGCTGATAACGCATTATTCGAACTTGTTATTGCATGTAAATCACCGGTGAAATGTAAATTAATATCTTCCATTGGCAGCACCTGCGAATATCCCCCGCCTGCTGCTCCACCCTTCATTCCCATAACTGGTCCCAGAGAGGGTTCTCGCAATGCAATAATCCCTTTTTTGTTTAATTTTGTAAGTGCTTGTCCTAACCCAACAGTAACAGTGGATTTTCCCTCCCCAGCAGGTGTTGGATTAATTGATGTTACCAGTATAACCTTACCCTCTGGTTTGTCTTTTAATTTGTCTAATAAAGAATCTGACAGCTTTGCTTTTGTATGACCATATGGTTCCCAGTCTTCTGCAGTTAAACCCAATCCTGTGGCAATTTCCCCAATTGGCTTTAGTTCAGCCTGCTGAGCTATCTCGATATCTGTCTTCATTTATATTCCTCCTCACAATATATAGTGTAACGCATATAACATTTTTTTCACATTACTTTTGAATATTTCTAAACCGTTTACATTATACATTATTTGGGTAATTTGTTATAAAAAAATAGACTTTATTACGCCTATCTCCTTGACGGACAGACCAAAATGGGCTATAGTTAAACATAAGCAAAGAAGATGTATGGAATCATTAATGACAGGCAGCTTCTATAGAAGTGGATGTACTAGTGATCCTACCTTCTATAAAAGGGTGTCTTTTTTAATATCCATTTGTCTGCTTTGTATTAACACGTTTTACGTGAAAGCTTTTAGGAGGATTTATTTACATGGAAAACGGAGTAGTAAAATGGTTCAACGCAGAAAAAGGTTATGGTTTTATTCAATTGGAAGAAGGAAATGATGTATTCGTACATTATTCTGCTATCCAAGAAGAAGGTTTCAAAACTTTAGAAGAAGGTCAAGAAGTTTCTTTTGAAATTGTAGAAGGCGAACGTGGCCCACAAGCTGCTAATGTAACTAAAAAATAACTCAACAATATATAAAGCGGTAATCTGAAAAAGATTACCGCTTTTTTTGGTATTTAGCTCCATTACTATCCACACCTAGTAAATGTCTATTAGTGCCTATCTAAGAAAGCAGCATTGAAATATGTCCGGTACACTTTATGTTCTTACCCTTGCTTCTCAAACTCTAAATACGTATAATGAATCTTGTTGTTTAATCGCGGTTCGCAAACTCCCGCGTTATCAAAACTAAGGAGGAATGTAATATGATGCCAAATGAAATAATTTGGATACTGTTTGCACTTGTTAATTTCTCATTATTACTGTTATTTTACCGGTTATTTGGGAAAACGGGACTTTTTGCTTGGATAGGTATGGCAACCGTAATTGCAAATATTCAGGTGCTTGAAACAATTGAGCTATTTGGGTTAACTGCAACATTGGGAAATATTATTTACGGAACAGCATACCTTGCAACAGATATTATAAATGAAAAGTATGGTAAGAAAGATGCAAAGAAAGCTGTGTGGCTGGGATTCTCAACTTTAATCGCGATGACGATTATGATGCAGATTGTACTTTTATTTGAACCTGGCTCAGACGATATTGCCCATGGATCACTTGCAACAATTTTTGGGATGATCCCACGTATTGCTGCTGGAAGTCTGGCCGCCTATGCTATTAGTCAATATTTCGATGTTTATATTTATGACAAATTGCGTAAACTGTTTCCTTCAGATAAAAATTTATGGATTCGTAATAATGGAAGTACAGTTATCAGTCAGCTACTCGATACTGCTGTTTTCTGTACTATTGCATTTTATGGTGAATATCCAACAACTGTTTGGCTGGAAATCTTCTTTACCACATATGTAATTAAATTTGCAGTAGCACTAATCGATACACCATTTATGTATATTGCTAAAAACCTGCATAAAAAATAAGTTTAAAGAGGATAGGCAGATATGCTATCCTCTTTTGTTATAAAGTTGCTTTCGTTAATGCCTTTTCTTCACGTGGAATTCTTATGGTTAATAGAAGAACATGCAGGAGCGGAAATACAAATGCAGTTAGATATGCTCCGACAAGAAAGGGAATTACAAATAATTCTATAGCAACAATAATATAGTTTGGGTGTTTCAAGTATTTATATGGCCCTTTTTTAATCACCGATACCCCTGGCAGAACAATCACTTTCGTATTCCAAAACCTCCCTAAAGTATGTATACACCATAATCTTCCTAACTGTGTTAATAAAAATATCGTTATTAAAGCATAATTAATTCCGATATTGCTTTCATTCAAAATTGCTTCAAAAATCATCGACAGAAAAAAGATGCTATGAAGCCATATAAACAATTTGTAGTGCTTTACACCTTTCTCAACACCTCCTCTATCCTTCATCCACCTTTCATTTCGCTTGGCAATGTTAAGCTCTACCAACCTTTGTACAATAACTGCCGTTATAAAAAGCCACATCCATGTTGTCATCTTTCGTCCCACTCCAATAGTAGTAATTCTGAACTAAATCCTGGTCCTAAGGCTGATAATATGCTTATTTCTTGTTTCGGAATCTCTTCTTTTAACCATTCATGCAGTACATAAAAAACGGTTGCTGAAGACATATTTCCATGGCTTTCAAGAACACGATACGAATGTTTAAATTTTTCTTGTGGAACCTCTAGCACATTTTCCATAGATTCTAATACTTTTTTACCTCCAGGGTGTGCAATAATTGAATGTAATTCGTTCTTGTTAAGTATATTATCTTGCAAAAATGATAAAATATGCTTCTTCCAGAATGTCTGCACGAGTGCTGGTATACTTTTTGAAAAAACTACTTCCAATCCATCATTGGTAATATTCCATCCCATAACAGAATTGCTGTTCTTCATAGTTGCTGAGCTCGTACGTTTAATTTGTGGCTTTACTTTCTTAACATATGACAGATAAGTTGAACGTTGACCAACTAATAACGCAGCACTTATTCCATCTCCAAACAGAGCTGTGCCAATTAAGTTGCTTTTTTGATTATCGTCTTTTTGAAATGTTAGACTGCATAGCTCGCAAGATACAATAAGCGCAGTTTTATCAGGGTGGGCTGTAAGCCAGTCAAAGGCCCGGGAAATTCCTATTGCCCCACCGGCACACCCCAATCCCCATAATGGCATCCGAGAAACATCTTCCCGGATTGGCCGTTCATTCATTAAATATGTATCTAACGATGGAGTTGCAATTCCAGTACTGGAAACAAAAATAATTAAATCAATAGCTTCATATGGAATATCTTGTTCAAGAAATTCTTTATTAGTTAGACACGCGTCCATTGCCTGTAATGAATAACTTATAGCGTTTTTATGGTATAAATTATTTTTTTCCTGAAATGAATGTTCTTCTTTAAACCAATCCTCCCCCACTACGAACTGTCTTTTATTAATCATTGCATGGTCAAATACAGGTAATAATCTGGATAATTGCTTGTCAGAGTATGTAAAAATTTGCTTGACCAGATTTTTAACTGAAGGCTGAGATAATTCATTTGCGGGAATACCTAATCCAACTGAACATATAAACGACATGGACTCACCTTTTTAGGTTAGTTTGTTTCGTTTACACAAAAATATAACAGTTTTTTAACAAATTTTTCATAAAATCCTAATGCACTTACTCCCCCTTCAACTCATAGTTTGGATCTTTTTATAAGTTTTATTACTTTTTAATCTTCGCAGTTGATCTAAACTACGATGTAAATTAAAAAGAAAATTTAAGTATCCTCAGTTTACGTCGCAGTTATATTAACTGTGTCATAATTTCATTACTTTGATATGGCAACAATCTTTTAGAAACAGCCTTTGCTGAAGACATAAAAAAACAGGGGCTCTCCCCTGTTTTTGGATACTAGAGTTTATAAATTTTGCTGTACTTCTTCGTTAAATAGTCCACGAGGTAATCTGAATTTAATTTCTCTTTTGTTACATCCTCGATTATTTCAAGAGGCTTTTTCATTTTTCCATACTGATGAATGTTTTCTGTCAACCAATTGCGGATCTGATCAAACTGGTTATTTCGAATTAAATCATCTACATTTAATTTAGCCTTCATTGTGTTATGAAACTGCGCTGCATACATATAACCTAGTGCATAAGAAGGGAAATAGCCGAAATCTCCCCCTGACCAATGGATATCCTGTAAGACGCCCTCTCTATCAGTTGGTGGTTTCACCCCTAGGTATTCCTCCATTTTCTCATTCCAGAGACGTGGTAGATCACTGACCCTAATTTCGTCATTAATTAATGCCTTTTCTAATTCATACCGAATCATAATATGAAGCGAATAAGTCAATTCATCTGCTTCAATTCGAATTAATGATGGTTTCACTTCATTGACCGCACGATAAAATTCATCCAGTGGAAGCTCCTGGAAATGGTTTGGTGCATATGACTGAAATAACTCGTAATTACTCTCCCAAAAAGCCCTATTTCGTCCGACAAAGTTTTCCCAAAACAGTGACTGTGATTCATGAATCCCCATGGATGTTCCGGTTGCCAACGGTGTGTTAGCTAATTTCTTGCTAATGTTTTGCTCGTACAAGGCATGGCCGCCTTCGTGAATCGTACCAAAAACAGCTGAACGAAAGTCTTCTTCGTCATAACGTGTCGTAATACGTACATCACTCATATTAAGCGCGATGGCAAATGGATGTACGGTTTCATCAAGACGTCCTGATGAAAAATCATACCCCATTTGCTCCAAAACCCTAATAGTAAAGTCTTCCTGGTCTTTTTTAGGAAAATGGCCCATTAAAACAGCAGCATCTGGCTTTCTGTTGCTTTGGTTAATTTTGTTTAGTAATGAAGATAGAGACTTTCTCACTTCAGGGAATACTTTATCAAGCGTTGCAGTTGTGACGCCAGGTTCATAATTATGCAACAAAGCATCATAGATATTATCTTCATAACCCCAATATGCTGCAAACCTTTGATTATATGCGACTAACTTCTCCAAATAAGGCTGGAATAGGGAAAAATCATCTGTCTGACGTGCTTTCTGCCAAACGGACTCTGATTTAGACTGAAGCATCACATATTCCTTGAATTCATCATTAGGTATTTTTCGATTTCTTTCATATATTTCTTCACATTCTTTCACAGTCTTCCTGATAATTTCATCTTCAGTACTATCTTTTAAAAGATCAATAAAATATTTCATCTTTTCTGATGTTTCAAGTTGATGTACTTTCTCGGATAAAAAACCAATTACTTCCGAGCGTTGCTCTACTCCCTTTATAGGAATCTTGGTACGCATATCCCACTGTGATAGGGTGACTGCTTCACGATATACATTCAGTTCATTTAATAATTCTTTGAAGTCCTTTTCAGCCTGCTTTATATTATCCAAATTGAATTCCCCCTTTATCTCTTGCCAAAGTATTGATAATAGTTTGTTTGGATGAATCCGTTGAATAGTTTCCGCTTTTTAGTAGCCTTTTGTCCGTATTCTTTTTCGAACGCTTCATACGCAGTTAATATATATACACTCCAAGTTGGATGCTCTTTCATTACATTGCCCAAATCCTGATATATCTTTGCAGCGCCTTCCTGATCTCCGATACGTTGACCATATGGCGGATTACCTACAATATATCCATTCTCTTTTCGTAAAAATAAATCCTTAACTTGCATTTGTTTCCATGAAATTAAATCACCTAACCCAGCTTCCTTAGCATTGTCATTCGCAACTTTGATCATTTTATGGTCTATATCCGATCCCGTGATATCCAGTTTTTGATCATAGTTTGCATTATCTTCAGCCTCTTGAAAGGCTTCCTCCCAATACTGGTCTTTGACGAATGGCCAGTTTTCAGAAGCGAATTCACGATTAAACCCAGGAGCAATATTTTGACCGATTAATGCTGCTTCAATCGGGATTGTACCAGACCCGCAAAAGGGATCTATTAAAGGCTGCTCAGGTTTCCAATTCGTCAGTTTTAAAAGTGCTGCAGCCATAGTTTCCTTAAGTGGAGCTTCACCTTGTCCAACACGATATCCTCTTTTATGTAAGCCGGCCCCTGATGTATCTAATGTTAGTATTGCTTCATCCTTAAAAATCGCTACTTCTACTTTATATAATGAGCCGGATTCCGGCATTGTTGAAGCAACACCATATTTTAATTTTAAACGTTCAGCTATTGCCTTCTTAACGATAGCCTGGCAATCTGGAACGCTGTATAATGTAGATTTTACAGATTTACCTGAAACAGGAAACTTACCATCTTCCATAATAAATTGTTCCCATGGCAGCGCCTTTGTTGACTCAAATAATTCATCGAACGTAGATGCCTTGAAAACACCTACCTCCAGTTTCACACGATCCCCTGTTCGTAACCACAAGTTACACCTGGGAATTGCAGACACTGGTGCTTGAAATAAAACTTTACCGTTTTCAACTTCTACTTCATAGCCGAGCTGTTTTACTTCATTTGCTACTAAAGACTCAAGTCCCATAGCAGCTGTTGCAATTAATTTTACCTCTTGTGCCATAAATTTAGTCCTTTCATTTCCAAGAATTAGTTATAGTTTACCATATCATTCTAAAATTACTAATAGAAAACTTAGTCTAGAATTACTCAACTTTCGCATCTGTAGAATAATCTCAAACTGCTATTTTGAAAATCTCAGAACGTTTTTACTTGTTGCCTTGACAGCATTGATAAAAGATTTTTGTTCATATAACATATAAACTGCGAACTAACTGCTGGAGTAATCTTTATAAACTCTCGTCCCACCGTCCGGGATCGCTCCGGGCGGATGCTTTCCGCGGGCAACGCTTCAGCTTCCTCGGAAGCAAAAATCGCTTCCTGCGGGATCTTCAGCTGTTGCTTTTCCCGCAGGAGTCACCGCCCTCCGCTCACCCGGACTAGTGTAGTGCTGTCACACATTTCTTCTATAGGGATTTCTACTCCAATCAATAGCGTAGGAAATACACGGAGACTCCTGTGGGAGCTGAGGCCTAGGAGGCTGTCCGACGAAGTGAAATTGCCGAATATTTATTCAAAATACGGTGGATTATACATTAATAATTCAGTGTGAATGCATATATATTCACAGAATTTATTCCATCGGACAGCCTCCTAG
>JBDNGJ010000214.1:0-10490 GCA_041689365.1 Virgibacillus sp. | reverse complement strand
TCGTTAATAATTAAAATAACACATGTTATTTGATATTGACAACTAAAATAACGAATGTTATATTATATGTAACAAATGTTATATTTGATTCAGTGCAAAGATGCCTGATGCTTGGAAAGGAGTTTAAACTATGCAAATCTTAACAGTTGATTGGTCGCCATTAAGTATAACCTTGAATAATATCGCTGCCCAACTAGTATTGATTGGATTTTTAATGATGGTAAGTGGTTTATTAATAAAGTGTTTATTAAATCTGTTAAGCGTACCAAAGCAAAAGCAATTATCCGCTCGTATATCTAGTTTTGTTGCTCTTATTGTAGGATATTTTTGTTTTATAGATACCATTTCATAGTTTTGGCAATATTAATCAGTTTTTTGAATGGACATGAATGTAGACGACTTTTTCAATTTAAATAATAGAAGGAAGGTAGATATTATGAAGAAACTAATTACTGTAATTATTAATGGTGAACCAAAAGAGGTTGAAAAACGAGAATATTCTTTTCAAGAAGTAGTTGAGCTTTCATTTGGAAGCTATGATGATGCACAAAAATCTTATACTATGTATTCCACAAGAAAAAATGATGATGGGAGTAAGCATAAACAACCCTATTCTTTCGGTGATGAAATTAAAATGAAAGAAGGAATGAGAATTAATGTCGATTCAACTAATAGATCATAATGAGGATCTAAAAAAGCTTAAGGATGAAGGCTTTAATATTTCAATAGTAAATGAAAATGTAGTGGTAAAAGGTATACCTTATGTAAATAACCAGAAAAAAATACTATTTGGTACAGTGTATTGTCCGCTTACATTATCAGGGGATAAGACTGTCCCCCCCAAAGATCATACAGTATGGTTTATGGGTGAGCATCCATGTGATCAATTAGGAAAAGAAGAAAACTCTTTTGTGAATAGTCATAGAGTGAATAATTTAACTCCCGAAATTATTGGAACATATTATTTCTCATCAAAACCTGCAAACGGACGCTATCCTGATTTTTATGTAAAGATAACGAAATATATAGATCTATTGTCTGCACCAGCAATGTCAATTGATCCAGGAGTTACTGCACAGAACTTTGATTATGAAGCTTATAGCGATGATAGTGTATTTAAATACGCTGATACGTTTACAGCAAGGGCTGGACTTTCTCAAATTACGGAAGGGATAAAGGATCAAAAAATAGCGATTGTTGGCTTGGGTGGGACTGGATCGTTTATTTTAGATTTCATTAGCAAAACACCAGTTAAAGAAATTGCACTTTTTGATGGGGATGAAATGTTGAATCATAATGCATTTAGAATGCCTGGTGCAATGACACTAGAAGAACTGAAACAAAGGCCTAGTAAAGTTTCATATTATAAGAAAAAATATGAACAATTAAGATCCGGTATTAAAGAATATGATGTCTTTCTTGGTGATTCTAATCTCAATCTATTAGATGATCATGATTTTGTATTTATATCAATCGATCAGTCCACAGCTAAAAAAGCAATAGTTGATCACCTTATAGCGTCCAAAATTCCATTTGTGGATCTGGGTATGGGAATTAGTGTTGTAGAAAATTCGTTAAGAGGTACGATAAGGAAAACACTCGTTACACCCGAAAATCACTCTTACTTAAATAAAATTTCAATGGGACCAGTACCAGAAGAAGATATCTATTCTCAAAATATACAAATATCAGAGCTAAATGCTTTAAATGCAATCCTAGGAGTTCTAACTTGGAAAAAATTGAATGGTTTTTACTTAAAAGAAGATGTATTTTTCAATACAGTTTTTGCAGTTGATGAAGAGGAGATAATTCATGAAACATAAATTTGTAGAATATATACCACCTAAAATTGAAGAAAATATACTTTATGTTTCAATTGAGTACGATGTCGCAAAACATAAGTGTGCTTGTGGTTGTGGTTCAGATATTGTGACAAGTCTATCGCCAGCAAGATGGAAATTAACTTATGATGGTGAAAGCGTATCTCTTTCTCCATCAATTGGAAATTGGAATCAAAAGTGCAAATCTCATTACTTCATTAAAAATGATATGGTGGCATGGGCGGGTGGTTTCTCCAACAATCAAATAAATGAAGTAGTAAAAAATGATAAAGAGGCACTAGAAAAACACTTTGAAGGTGGTTCGAAACCAAAAAGTGTTATTAATTGGATTAAAAGTATATTTAGACCTCGTTAAAGCAAATAAAGGGTGTATTACAAGCAATTAGTAACTGCATTGAAAGAATAAGACCGATCTTCACAGACGGTCTTAATAGGATTAGATTGCATATCATTACACAAAATGATTCCGTTATCATTTTGTGTATATTCTTAAAAATTATTGATCATAATTTATTAAAAGGAGGCGGGCTATGTATAATCCGGTTGTTGATCCTTCGAAAAAACACTATGGATCGAATTTTTGGGATTGCTTCAGTTCTAAAATTAATCGAGACGTTCATTTTTATAGTGAGTTGGAATATGATCATTGGATCCATATTGAAACAAATCTTAATGTAATAGATTTCTGTGAAAAACCAAGGAAAATTAAAGGGATTTTAGACAATAAAATTCACGAAACAACCTTTGATATGTGGGTTAAATGGAAAGATGGAAAGGAAGAATTTTTAGAGGTTGCATACAGGAAAGCTATCGAAACCTCTAATAGAACTAAAAGACGTATTCAACTACAATCTGAATGGTGTAAAAATAACAATTGCAATTATCGTACTATTGATGAAACTCAAATCAGAAAACAACCATTTCTAGACAATCTCAAGGTAATGCTTCCTTATGCTAGAAATTTTGACAAGATAAATGAAATTTTAATTTTTAGCCTATTGAAAAATATAAGTCATAAGCCAATATCCTTTCACGAATTATTAAGTAAAATAATTCAAGTAGACACGAATTCTTTTTATTTAAATATCTTTTACCTGTATTACCAGGGCGATATAAATTTAGATGTGGAAGAGAGTCATTTCAATCATTTATCAAAGGTGTGGATAAAGGATGAGTAAGTACAAAAAATTATTTAACGAAGTAGACTTTCCTAGAGAGTTACTTGATCGATCAAATTGGCCAGCAGTTTACGAAGGTAATCTAGAACCAGGAAAGAAAGAAAGGTTTTTAAAAAGGAAACTAGCAGTTGATATGTATTTAGACGGTGATAAAACCACAGATGAAATATGTTCTATTACTAATGTTAATCATACTGACTTGTATCGGTTACTGAAACGTTGCGTAGTACTTGACGATACGGGACAGGTTTTAGGGTATAAAGCTCTAATCCCAAATTATAGAATTAAATCGTATGCCCGAGAAGTGAACATTAATGGATTTGGTCAAAAAGATGAAAATATAAAACTCACGGGCGCCTTTCAGAAACTCCTTCATAGATTCCCAGAAATACAAGCGGAAGTAGAAGAACATGTTTTCAAAAAAAAGAGAAACGAACCCTCCACGAATATCCCTCAGGTGAAAGACCTTCATAGAAAGTTTATCAACATTTGCAAAAAACATCCGTTAATTGATTATCAAAAAGGGGATTATCCGTTCAATACGGATGATTTTGCTAAAAGATCATTCTATAGATATATTAAAAATCTTAAGTTAGACGATCCCAATAGATCTGTCAAAGAATATGGGAAGGATTCTGAGGTACTGCTAAATAATACAGGTTCTGGTACTCAAATCAGCAATATTGTAAGACCTTTTCATCGCGTAGAATTCGATGGGCATAAA
Source organism: Virgibacillus sp. (assembly GCA_041689365.1). Classification (GTDB taxonomy): domain Bacteria; phylum Bacillota; class Bacilli; order Bacillales; family Amphibacillaceae; genus Lentibacillus. The sequence continues at coordinate 6,747 of JBDNGJ010000214.1, read as the reverse complement.
ATCGATACAACCATTGCCATTAAATATACAACTCCTGAAGGGGATGAAATTGTAGATGTAATGGAGCGAATATGGTTATTAACAATTGTTGACTGTGGGACAAGTTGTACATTGGGATATACTATTGTTTTAAATAAAGAGTATTCTGCAGCAGATGTCCTTACCTGTGTTAAAACGGCTATACTCCCGAGATCCCCCATCCAACTAACAATACCTGGATTTAATATTCCAGATTATGGAGGTTTCCCATTAGATGTCATACCTGAAACAGAATTTGCAATTTGGGATGAGCTACTATTTGACAATGCAATGGCGAATATTGCCAAAAACGTTAAAAGTAAACTAAAAAAAATTGTGGGTTGCCAGGTAAACACCGGTCCAGTTGGAATGCCTACAAAGAGACCGTTAGTAGAGAAATTATATCATTTACTTGAGGAGAATGGATTTCAAAAATTAACCACGACAACTGGAAGTTATCCTCGCGATCCAAAAAGACAGAATCCTGAAGCTAAAGCGATCAAATATGAGGTAACTCCGGTTGAAATTGAGCAACTGACAGAGGTGTTAATTGCAAAAAGAAATGGGACACCTCAACAAAGTTTAAACGGCCTTTCTCCACTCGAGGTAATGCAGCAGCGAGTAAACAGAAAAATGCCTTTCAGAAAACTTGATGAGGAATATAGGAATGGATACGAGTTTCTAACTATTGAAGATGCAAGAATAATAAGGGGGTCCCTAAAAGAGGGGAGAAGACCTCACATTAGATATTTAGGTGTTGATTATCGAAACGAAGTTCTCTCTGAAGGATTCGATCATATTGGAACGAAGCTTACACTAATCGTAAATATAGAAGATTTACGATATATAAAAGCATATTTACCTAATGGAGCTGAGCTAGGGCTTTTGAAAGCAGCAGGGAAGTGGTCAATTCGGAAGCACAGTATCAAAATGCGTAAGATAATTAGTAAATTAGTTAGGGAACGACAGTTAAAAATCTCATTGGAAGAGGAGCCTATCGATGCTTACCATAATTATTTAACAGAAAAGGCAATGAACAATAAGAGCTCTAGAAATCAACTAGCTGCATTAGAAAAGGTTATGACTAGTGATCAAAAAAACGTTGATAAGGACAACTCCTCCGACACTACTGATTCTAGTAAAAATAGCCATGATAAAATTGCTAACATTCATTCCAAAGAGGGTAATAAAAATGTAAAGAAAAATAAGAGGAATGAGAAAAGATTTGGAGAGAGATTCTCTTTCAATTCCTAATAATGAGGTGAAACAATATGCAAGATTCTGTTGATAAAAACAACCGATTAGACACCAAAATCAGACCTAATATACCTGTTGGTGGACATCCAATTGAGCAAGGAGACTATCTAATTGATACTATTGCAATAAATGAACTAGCAGATTCTATACATAAATGGATTAGTTTAAGAAATCCCGGAGCAATTATATATGGTGCTCCGCGACTAGGGAAAAGCTATGCGGTTAAATATATTAAAAAAGTATTTGACCTTAAATATGAGAATCAATGGTTCACTTTTATTGTACGAACTCGGAAAATGAAGATACCAAATGAAAATCGATTTTTTGAACATTTGCTTAAAGATGTGGGACATGAGCTATTTAATAAGGGTAAAGCAGACGCTAAAAGAGATAGGTTAGTAAATTTTTTACTGGAAAAAGGAGATCGTTCTGTTAGAAATCAGATAGTATTATTTTTTGATGATGCTCAAAGATTAGATGCTATAGAGTTTGAGTGGTTAATGGACGTTTATAATGAATTAGAAAGCTATGGTATAACATTAACAACCATCCTGGTTGGTCAAAAAGAGCTCTCTCACAAAAGAAATCTCTATTTAACCACCGATAAGCAAATTGTAGGTAGGTTTATGATTCATGAAAATCGATTTTACGGAATACGTGAAAAAGAGGAGTTAGCTTATCTATTAGCTTCATACGATGAAATAACTGAATATCCAGTAAAAAGTGGTTGGAGTTATACAAGATACTTTTACCCTGTTGGTTTTTCAGAGGGTTTACGTTTTGAAAATGAAACAGAAGTCATTTGGCAATGTATACAAGATGTTAGATCTAAAGCTGGCGTAAAACATAAATTAGAGATACCAATGCATTATCTAATTGCTATTATTAATTATGTTTTAAAGAAATACGGGGCAAATGAAGAAAGTGAAGAATGGCCCACAGTTAATATGTGGAGTGAAGCAATTCATGAATCTGGATATGTACATTCGGAGGTGATTCAGTCGTCAGCAACGTGAGATTTTTGTTTCCCAATAGACAATCGAAAAATAATTCATACACATGGAAAAAAGAATGGATAGAACAATTTGAATCACCCTGGAGCATTTTAAAAAAGTTTCAAGTAACAAATTGCTTAAGTGCAAATGAACTATATAGTACATTTGGAACAGAGAAAGTTAGAACAATGAAGGGGAATATTGGAAACTATCTTAGGAGCCTTTATACATTAGAAGGATTTGATGTTCAATTAATAGAAGATGCTCTACAATTCTCATTAATACAGGAAAATGCAACCTTTCGGAAAAAAATATTAGAACCGTTAGTTGATAACGATATGCTAAGTGGAGAATATTTAAACCTTCATTATATGAGTGACTATTTAACTTACTGTCCCTTATGTATTACTTATACCTATCATTCATTATTACATCAGTTTCATTTTATTCAAAAATGCCCAACTCACTCGTTGCTACTTCAGAATTCATGCCCGAAATGCAATCAAAAAATTCCATACGTTTTAGATGATCAGTTTTACAAATCTCCTTTTGTTTGTAAATGTGGATATAAATTTGCAAAAATAGATCGTCGCATTAATACATTTAAGAGTTTCAATCTCAAAGGTTCTTACGAATATAAGTGGTTGAATATCAACAATATAAAACCTAACCATTGCATAAATTCCAACATATTCTTTGAAAGCTTGAGAGAAGGTAATGCATACACTGAAGATGATTTTAAATTTGAATTGTCAGATATTTTTGTGTTTTTATACAAACAGAATCACATATTAACTACCAAGAAAAATATTGCTCAAACAAGATCTATCTCACAAATAAGGGCAAAACGTGCTAACAAATTAAAAAGATATTACAACTTTAAAAGAGGTGATTACCAATTAAAGCACCTCGAGATTGAATCTAAATATTTGTGTAATAAATTATTTAATTCTATAGCAAGGCACCTAAGAAAAACGATCTTAAAAAATCATATAGGTTGTATTAAACATTTTACAAGATGTGCGGAGAAAGAAACGTTGACCAACAAGGATGTTTGCCCATTTGCGATTGCATATACTGTATGGAGAACTAGATTACAAAGATTTAATAAAGTTGATTATGTTGACAATTATGGAATGCCACCATTTGGAAGGGAATACTTTAATGGCTATCCAATCTACAGAGGTTACGGACTTATCAGTAATCTTCTTGGACAAGTGGAAAGTGAAGACAAAGCCGGCAGAAGAGCATTATTTCACTGGAAAATGAATCGATTTGTAGGTGAATTAATCTTAGCTGATTTCAAGAGGTGTGTGATTGCTGCGAAAGACTTTGCAAATAATAATGGGTTTGATTGGGGTTATATAAATAGCTTTGAACACCTATCAAAGGTAATAATTGAACCGCCAGTAAAGCCTAACAATAAATATTATTTGTACCTGAAGATCTCAAGTAGTATTTATTTAATATCTAATGAATTACATTGCCCAAAAAATTCCAAAAAATAGGCAGATGAAACATATAAGTTTGAAGATTAAAATAATAGAAACAATTAATAACAAAGTACTTAACATAAACGGTTAAGTACTTTGTTATTTTTCAACGTCTACTTTTTATGTAGAAGGAGATACTAATAAAAAACAAAAAGGCTGATATAAAGTGAACCAAAAATTCAACCAAATCACTTGGAATAAACAATGGAATCTAGAGTTTGAATCTCCTTGGGGGATATTTGAGAAATTTCAATATGCTAATGCTGCGAGGTTAGAAGATATATTTTTTCTATTCGGTATTTCTCAAATAAAACAACTGAAAACTGCTCCTGGGAAATTTCACAGGGATTTGTATACTCTTAATGGCATTGATGATAAATTGGTGAAGCGATTTTTAGGCTTCTCTCTAAAAAGTAAAAACGAGAAAAATAAAGCAAGTGTTTGTTCAGTATTTCCTAAGGATATAAGTGGAAAGAGGAAGTATTTTAGTGATAATTTAGTTTTTTGCGAGAAATGCATAAGTTTTGGTTATCATAGCATTTTACATCAATTTATACTAATAAATAAGTGTCCATTTCATTTAATTGAATTAACAGATGAATGTCCTGATTGTAGGAGGACAATGCCTTATATACTAACTGATGATTATACTCAATCACCCTTTCATTGTGTATGTGGTTACTCATTTATTAAGAAAAATAACCCAAAGTCTACTTATTTGTTATGGAAAGAAACAACTAATCTTCGAATAAAGGATACGATAACAATTAAATGGCTGTCTTTAAATAAAAATACAGTTAACTTCTCCAATATTATTTTATTTGATAATCTTAATTATAATCATAATGTGGATATGTTAAGAGTATTGGGAAACGTATTACATTCAAACAGCTTTACATCTAAACATCAATCAAGTGCTGTGCAGGTATTTCCCCCAAGAGAATCCGGAGAACCCGCAAAGATTTCTATAGAAAATAACACTTTAAAAGAAGAGATCTATATATCAACGCGGCAAACATTAAAGTCTCTTATTCGTTATATGAAAAAAACTATATTGTTCAAACATAAATATTGCATTAATCGTTATAAGAGAATGGCTCATGATAGTGACATATGCCCATATGCTTATGCTTTTGTCCACTGGAGGAAAAATCTAGAAGGGCTAAATAATTATTGGGAAGTAGAGAACGGATTGAGGCTTTCAAAAAATCGATCCCCTTTAGATTTTGAATTTGCATCAAAACAGGATAACAATAATCTGCAAAATATTATTCGTATTTTCCAAACCAGCTCTGAAGATATCGATATTAGTGGAACAGCGATAATTTCTATCTTAAATAGAATAATGTGTATATTATCTATCAACCATTTTTATAACTGGTTAAATTATTCTAAGAATCATGACTGTAATAATATAACCAACTACGGTATCCCATTTGGCTGTGAAAATTTGCCTTTATTTTTTATAGAGTACAGACAAAAAGAAAGGCTAAAAAAGTCAATATTGTTTTGGAATGTACTAACTAAAAATCAAGTCGGCATTCATAAAGACATAATATGCCCTAGAATGATTAAAAATGATTCTTTAATCCCTTTAGATAAAAGGATTAATACTTAGAATCTAAATTAAATTTCGTTTGTTCACGTTCTCTTTGTTTTTTATTTCGAGTAAATGCCTTTCCACGTTTAAGACCTTGTTTATAAATATCAATATCCTTGGATAAAAGGGTCGAAATTTCTTTCTCTGTTAAATATATTTTGGACCTATGTAGAGAAATCTCTATATATTTCATTGGTATCACCTATCTTGTTTTATATTTTTGTATTGTTATTATCGAACGTTTGTTTGAATTTATTCATGAAAATTAATCTTTTTTACGAAAAAATAATCTTACGAAAGATATTTTATAGATTTAAACTATAAGAAAATTAGAAGTTTATAAAATGGAAAACCGTAGTCTTAATTGATAATGCTCATTTCGTTTAAATTAGAAAAGTTATAAAAGTTCATGAGTGCTGAATAAAGTTAGTTTCAATTTTTGCATTTCTTCTTAATAGTAGGTTGTAATACTCTTATTTTTATGAAAACGAGCGTCAATCCTATATCATCACAAAATCTTTACAATCTCTAAACAAGTGGCATGTAAAATAAAAAAGTGTTCTAGTTATAGTAGCAATTTTTGTGATATAAGTAACTTTTAAAACAGACCTGTTTAAGGGCCGCCCCCGAAAACTGAGTTGTCATCTTCTTATGTTCCCCCGAAAATACAGTTGCCACTACTATTGGATTTATTGCCGTCTTCATGTACCATTCCCATTATTTTAATCATCCATCATTGCTACCCCAATAAATACAATGTTATTTAGAAATATTGATGTATTCAAAGTATGGAGAGCTTAGATTAATAGTACATAAGTAACTTTATCTATTTTTTAGATGTAATCTTCCTTACAGTTAAATGTTGTTGGCTCATGTAAGATTAATTAATGAAGGTTGCTAAGAAGGGTGAGGATCAATTGAGTAAGTTAGTTTATTTTCCGATAATCCTGGGCTTTATTATTTTAGCAGGATGTACCAGTCAAGATTTAGAACCCACTACAGATGTCCTTTCAGAAGATTGGGCCACAATTGAAGAAGCTGGAGAAGGACAGACGGTTCATTTGTTTATGTGGGGTGGAGATGAAGGGATAAATCAATACTTTGATGATTATGTTATTCCGGAATTAAAAGATCGATACGCAATCAATCTTGAGCGTCATCCAATGAATACAGCAGATTTTATTTCCAAATTACAAACAGAAAAACAAGCGGGTAAAACTAAAGGAACGATGGATATTATTTGGATTAATGGCGAAAATTTTAAAAAAGCCAAACAAAACGAACTGATTCTAGGGGATTTTGCAGCCAAGTTACCGAATTTGAAAAAGTATATTGGAATTGAGAAACCGTTTGTAAAATTTGATATGGGTACTGCAATTGAAGG
>JBDNGJ010000213.1:0-2722 GCA_041689365.1 Virgibacillus sp. | reverse complement strand
TCAAACTCTGTGTATTCTGCACCTGAAGGAGTTGCATCTTCATTGCAACGATTGACGATAACCTCATACCAACCATCTTCAACCTTTCCGCCATTACCTCCGTAAACCTCATTAAAATCTAAATTGAATTGTGTCATAATTAATCATCCTTTTCTGTTTGTTTTATTTTTTTATAAAGCCCATTGCTTTCCCACGGTGATAAACCCACCCTGGATTAAAATTTCTCTTCTTTGCGTAAGCGTGTAATTCATTCAAATCTTTACATTCTTCAGGTCTGTCAAAATCCAATACAATTTCTTTTGTTTCTTCTTCCTTTTTACGTTTTATTTCCTGTAATTCTATATCCTTAATGTTTTCTAACTCCTGTTTGATTAATTCGATTTCATGGCCGCAATGCGGACAGATATTAATACCAGCTTCAAATACTCCAAAACAGTTTAAACACTGTTTTATTTTTAAAGTCCCGTCCTCTTGAAATCGTTTAGGTTTTTCGTACTTATCTCCCAAACTCCACTCTCTCTCATCATCAGGCAAACCGTGTCGTTCATAATTATTTACATGATCCAATATGACGGCTGTTTTACCTTCACGAAAACGCAATGATCTACACGCTTGTTGAATATACAAAGCTGTGGAATCTGTTGGCCTTAGCAAGATGCAGCAATCCACATCTGGGCAATCAAATCCGACACTTATTAAATCTACGTTGCAAAGAATCGTTATTTTACCTTCTCGGAAGTCTTTAATTATTTCGATCCGTTCTTTCTTTGATGTATTTCCGTCAAAATGTATGGCGTTGATACCTTCTTTTTGAAATTCCTCTGCCATCATTTCGCTATGTTTAATTGTGGAACAATAGCAGATTGATTGTTTACCGTTCGCGTAGTTTTTATAATGCTTTATCACGTCTCCAAAAACCGCTTTAGTAGATAACATTTCTTCCGCTTTTTCTTTATCAAAATCCCCGCTTTTCTTTTTTAAAGAGGATAAATCTGCGACACTCGGCGCGTAATATTTATATGGCGCTAGATGGTTTTTGTCGATGAGATTTTTAATGCTTTCGCCTTCGACCATATCGTCATAAATATTCCCTAAAGGCTTTCCGTCCAAGCGACTGGGTGTTGCGGTTAAACCAGCTAATTTTGCATTTGGGAAAGCATCAATAATTTTCCCCCACGTTTTAGCTGCTGAAAAATGACACTCGTCGAAAATGATGAAATCAGGCTTAGGATATTTATTCAAATTTCTTGATACAGTACCGACCATGACTATGTGAATTGTTTTCCTATCAATATTAAATCTGTCGAATGTGTCTATTGTTTGTTGCAAAAGTTCCTGCCTATGAACGGCAAACCATACTGTATTGCCTTTTTCCTGCGATTGTTGAGCCATGTAAGCGAACAGTACAGTCTTACCGCCGCCACAACCAAGAACAACACACGGCGCTCTACTGCCGTTTAAATACGATTGACGAATATCATCTATTAAATCTTTCTGGTAATCTCTTAATTTAATCGTCATTCTTAACATCACCAACATTAAATATTTCACTTTGCAGACAATGTTTCCTATTATCTAACTGGTTTTTAGAAAAAATTGAATTACTCGGTTGCAAATGAAATCCCCTATTTCCTGTTTCAGGATTATAAGTTAATCGAGCAACTACATCTGACAATCCCATTAAATTTGGTCTTATTTTATCTCGCATCATCGGATACGCTCTATTGAATATCTGTCCGTCCTGCGTCTGCCACTCATCTGTGGACTCCCAAGCGAAAAATACAATTCGCTTTCCTAAGCCTTTCAAAAATCTAACGCTGTCGATGATGAAAAAATCAATTTGTTGATAATGACGCATTTCTGGCACTCTATTGTTTTTTCCATCTCTCCCCAAACTTCCAAGCATCGAGTGAGTGAGTTCGCTTAAATTATCAAATGCAATCGTGTCATATTTTGATAAATCCATTTCAGATAAATCCTTAACTAATTCTTGCCACTTCGCCCACGCGTTGTGAGTATCAAATTTAAATACATCTACATGATTTTCTCCTCGCAAAACATGAGAAGTATGGTCTATATCAATCAATAAAACGTTACCAGTTAGATATTTCAATGCGGACGTTTTACCAACACCAGGCGCGGCATATAGCAGATAAGTTGTATTGTCTTTCGTTATTTCACTAGCATTTACAATGTCCAATTCATTCCACCTCCTTATTCCGTATCCACACTGAAGTTATCCTCACGATGCTCAACACTCACGCCTTCCACGAACTCACCGGTTTCGGTATCAACCAACTTATCACCCTGAATAGTAAACAATTTCTTAACTGTTGCTTTGTCAGGTGATTCTTTAACTTTAATTAAATCTGTTCTTTCTGCTTTTTTAAGATAATTAACTAAAACATCATCATCGTAATTAAATTTAGGCTGTTGCTTAGTGAATTTTATTTTTCCATTCGGTAGTTTAAGAGATTTAAATTTCGGATCTGATTCACGTTGTTTTAAAGCGTATAAGGAAAGCAAGCCTTGGAAGTAATCTATACTTTGCTGCGCTTTATCATTTTCTTGCCTGTTCCAAGCTTCAATTTTCTCAATTTCAGCTACAGCTAGTGCATTATTTTCTTTCTGTTGATCTTGATGCTGTTTAATCTTGCGTAAAGCCCAGTTAGCTTGCTCGTCATTAGTTACTTTGAATGATTCCTGTTCGGTTTGTTCTTGT
>JBDNGJ010000212.1:0-20408 GCA_041689365.1 Virgibacillus sp. | reverse complement strand
TCTTCTGGCGATTCAGCACTCCCTTCTGGGGATTCAGCTCTCTCTTCTGGTAATTCCACAATCCTCCCAACGAAAAAAGCAGTTCAATTAGAAGTACAATTGTACCCCGAAACTGAACCGCTTAATTCTTACACCTCTTTTTTAAAAAAACTACTGCATCGGCATAAACGGAACTCTCCAGATCCCCTGATCACCCTGGACCATTTGAAACGCGCTCGCTTGATTTGCTCCTTCTGATTTCACAAAATAAAATATTATCCTCTGTTCATTAGGCTGTTTATCGACGAGAACATAGTCCGTCTGTTTAGCCAGGTCATGAAATTCCGAACTCCCAACCTTCTGAGCATCCTGGTACAAATCCTTTTTACTTACGTCTGCAAGAACACCTTTCTTATCATACATCGCATACAACGCATCAAAATCTCCATTAGCCGACGCATGCATATAGAGCTGCATTACTTCAAACGCAGATAACCCCTTTAGCAATTCAGAATCCAAGGACATCTTAAATTGATTATATGTTTCCAATAAAGACCCTTCAATAGGTAATAGAGCATCTTCTATTTTGTTATCATGCTCTGGTTCCTGCACGTTATAAACACTATCCGATTCAAGCGTTTTCCTCGCTAGTTCTTCAGAAACCTGATAATCAGTTCTCACCCAATTATTAGCTTTATATTGATTTATCGCTTCCTTAATTAAACTTGCGAAATTCGACTTTTTATGTTGTTCCAAAAATACCCCGAATTCCTTTTGAGCATCCGGTGGTATTGGCTCACTAACATTAACTCCAGCCGATAGATAATCATTGAGATATACTGTTGTGTAATAATACATCTGTGCTCTAAAGTGCAGTCTCTGTTCATTTTCATACGAATTGTAAAGTTCCTCTATTGACAATAAAACTTCATCAAATTCTGTCCAATCTACTCCATAATCATTTCCAATCCCAGGTTTATCTGGGTCTATTTGTGTGGCCAGGAGCTTAAGATAATCGACATATGCAGTTCCTTCACTATGCTGAAAATCCAAATTTTCTATTATATATTTATAATCAACTTTAACGGTTAACTCACCACTAATACTTCGAGTAATCAAGTATCCTTGTCTGTTCAATACGGGTAAAAGTCCTTTTATCTTTTCAGGACCATAATACGCTTTAACATTGTCCTGGTATCTGATTATTACCTGCTCATCTGAGCTATCCAATTGAGTATTAGCAAGACCTCTATCCAAAACATATTGAAATGTCGACTGATAATCTTTCATTTTTGAAATGACATCTTTTACATTATAATAATCAGGTGCTCCCAAAGTTGAAACAGTTTCATTAAAAGCATTCACTTTCATTTCCGGCGTTTCCAATAATTCATAAATACTTTCCTTCCCTTTCCCTATATCACCAGAGCTTTCATAATGATCGACCAGACCCTTGGCATGCTTCACCCGCTGTAAAAAATCCACATTTTCCACTCCGAGCGATTGTCGAAAATCCTCTTTTTTCTCTAAGAAGAATTGCATTAGTTCGCTGTCCTCTTCGTCTGAATGCTTTTCTGTATCAATCGTACCAAGTGTTATTACAACAAAGATAAGTAGTCCTGCTATTGCAGCAAAAGTTGGTACAAGCTTATTCCAGCTGATTTTCCTTTTACTAAAAATTTGCTTCATAATTGTATCCTTATCACCATATTCTGGTAATTTATCGTAATCCTTTTTCATTTCGTGCAACATTTCATCCAGCTTATTATTATCCAAGTGAGTTCACCTCCTCCTCTTTCTCATACATGTCTTTTAAGATTTTCTTTGCTCGATGAATTCGCGTTTTAACAACAGATAATTTCACCTTTAAAATAAGTGCAATTTCAGCGTAAGGTTTATCATGAAAATAATAGAGGATAAGTGGCAGCTTATACTTTTGATCCAAGTGCTGCAGATATTCATGCAACAAAAGGTGTTCTTCTTTTTCAAACAAGTAACCGATGGATTGTTCCTGTTCTTGCAGTTTCCTGTTGAAAATTTTATAATCCCGTTTTCTTCTTCGATGGTGATCTCTTGCCACGTTTAGTGTGATCTGATAAACCCATGTTGAAAATTTTCCTTTGTGATATTGATAAAGTTTTCGATATATTTTCAGGAACGTATTCTGAACAACATCAGCGACATCTTCTTCAGAAATTCCAAATTGAAAAGCAAATTTTTCGATGATTGGTTTATAGGTCTCAACCAGCTTTCCAAATTCCTCTTCATCATCTAAATTTGCTAGTCTTTTAAGTTCCTCGTCTTCCATTTGCCTTCCTCCCTGCCTCGTAACTATGAAACGATACAAATGATGTTATAAGTTTCATCGGTTGGAAAAAAATTATAGTTTTTTTGTCACTTTATGTTTAAATTTCTATACTGGGGGTAATACTATAATTGTAAGACTTTCTCGTATTCCCCCTGTAAGCAAGGCGTATAAGCGCTTTGCTTTTTTTTTGTGTTTATTCCGATATAATTGAGTTATTGATTAGTAGGAGGTTTTACAATGGGAATATTTGAAAAAGTTCACGACCGTAAAAATACACGTTCGGTAAAATGGGATATGCTAAAACCAGTATTTCAGACAGAAGATGTCCTGCCAATGTGGGTAGCTGATATGGATTTCCAAGCTCCACAAGCTGTAAATGATGCATTAAAAGATCGTGCTGATCACGGTATATATGGATATACCATTATTGACGATGATGTAAAAGACTCAATCATAAATTGGGTAACCAAGCGACATGATTGGGAAATCAACTCTGACTGGCTTTCATTCAGCCCGGGCGTCGTCACAACCCTGCATATGGCAATTCAGGCATTTACAGAGCCAAATGACAAGGTTTTGATTCAAACACCTGTATACACGCCATTTTACAGTGTAATAGAGACTCATAACAGAGAAGTTGTTAAAAACCCTCTTCTAAAGAAAGATAGTTATTACCACATTGATTTTGACGACTTTGAAAATAAATTAAAGCAAGGAGTTAAGGCATTCGTTTTATGCTCCCCACATAACCCTGTGGGTCGCGTTTGGACAAAAGAAGAGTTACAGGAAATGGCACGGCTTTGCCTGAAATATGATGTATTAATTTTATCAGATGAAATCCACGGGGATCTGACATATCCAAACGAGAATCATATTCCGATTGCCTCACTTTCTGACGATATTGCCGACCAAACAATTACATGCATGTCCCCATCAAAAACGTTTAATCTTGCCGGACTGCAAGTATCGTATGTTATCACTACAGATAAGGAAAAAAGAGACGCACTTAACAAACAGTTAAGTAGTCAAGGACACCATATGTTAAATACAATGGGTAACACCGCAATGGAGGCTGCCTACCTACATGGAGAAGAATGGCTGGATGAGCTTAGGACCGTACTAAAGGAACACCAGGAATATGTAACAAAAATGTTCCGGGAAAACACTGATGTTCTTGAAGTTATCCGTTCAGAAGGTACTTATTTACTTTGGATTGATTGCAGTGCCATGCAAATGGACAGCAAACAACTAAAGAAATTCATGATTGAAAATGCCAAAGTTGGACTGAATACAGGTACCGATTATGGTGAAGAAGGAAAAACATTCATGCGTATGAACATCGCATGTCCTAGAGAAACGTTGGAAGAAGGAGTTAAACGGATAATCACTGCAGTGAATAAATTATAATAAAATTGCTCTCTCGACTAATGTTGAGAGAGCAATTTTCATTACACTTACTAAAAACAATTTATTCTTCTTGCTTTTCATTAAACTTAGTAGGATCTGTCGGGGACTTTTTTGTTTCATTAGTATCTTTTAATATTTTGCCACATGCTACCCTTGCACCGGAATTTCCACCAGGCTGACTAATTCCATCATCCTGTCCAGCATGAATAATTAAGGATGTCCCTTCTTCTTTAAGAATTGACTTTTTCCCTTCCATAAGTGTTGCACCAGCAAGCATTAAGTCAGCTTTAGCAAGCCCACCAGAATCTGCCTCAATGTTTGGTAAATCACCTAAATGCGCTCCTTTTGGATGCATTAGTCCATGCTCGTTTCCATCTGGGTTGAGATGATTTCCTGCACTAATAAAATCTGGTCCCTCACACTTAGGGTACTCATGAACATGAATTCCATGAAAGCCAGGCTCCAAACCCTCAAGCTTCAGCTTCACCTGTACACCCTCTGGTCTGTCCGATAACTTTACTGTACCAATCATATCCCCGGATTCGTTATACATATCAACGGATCTTGTCGTTTCCTCATTTGACTGGCATGAAACTAAAACAAGTAGTAATATTACGAAGAATACCCTCATCAACGCTACTCCTTTGCAGATGCTTTACTACAAGTATCTGCAATTAGGCAAAAATTAAACGAGCTTAATTTTAATAAGCTCGTTTTACTCTTTATCATCGAAAGACTTTTCCTGGTATTGTTCATTAAACTTTTTCTCTTCTTTTTTAGAAACTTTATAGAAAAAGTACATAACTACTGCGGCACCAATCATAAAAATGACTAGCTGTATTATAGCCGGAATATATTCAGTTTTATCTTCTGGAAAATACAAAAACTCCATCATTGCTGCTCACATCCTTAGATTACATTATATCACGTTTAAATAATCAGCTAAATAAAAAACCTTAATGATTGCCCAAATGACTACTATTTTGGCACAATAGAGTAAAGGGAGGCTAATCATGACAACAATTAATATTGGAGATACCGTACGTGCGAACTATAATTCAGGAAAATACATAGGAGAAGTAATGGAAGATCGTGACAAGCGATTTTTAATTAAAGTTCTTGCAGTCGAAAAACATCCAATGCAAGGTGATCTTCATAATCCTGGTCAAGTGGATGGCGTTTTTTTTCATGAGCGAAAGGCTCTGGCACATTATGAAAAAATGAATGTAGTTAAATCAGCAGTACATCCTTTTGAAGGAGAAGTTCCTGATTATAATCAATCACTACATGAGGCAATTGATAATCAAAAGCAAAAGCTAGCCTTGAAAGATTCAGAGTACAACCAAAAGGCATTGGAATGGATTGAAGGACTGGAAGAAAAATATTATACAAAAAGCTATTACAAATAGCATATCGAGTTCAGTTTTAGGTGAAAGTATTGCCATTCTGAACGAGGATCCGCCTAGCAATCGAAGTGGATCCTCATTCTGCTAAATAGCAAAAAAGGTGCTCTCAGAACAGTGAGACGGATCCTGGTTCCGTTAAAAGCAAAAAATCAGCCAAATTTGAGGCAGAAATGACAAATAGTGGAACGAGGATCCGCCAAGACAGTAAACCGGATCCTCATCCCGTTAAAAAATGGATTCCTTAACAACAGGGCGAAATGCATGCTAATTATTATTGTTGTTAGCATCTAACTCTCCCAAAACTAAACCCGCTATAAATAGCAGGCAGTCTCACAACTATTGTGAGACTGCTTTATTACGCCGTGGGAACTTTCATGTTCTTCTTTTTCTTCTCCGGCTGCCCATATATTTTCCTTGTTATTTTGGGAGCATAATTGAAAAGAACCATCCCTAAAAATGCTGCTATTACAATATAAACACCACTGAATATTTTAATTGATCCAACGGCAACTCCTGCAATAACTACTGAAAATTCCCCTCTTGCACAAAGCGATAATCCAGCACGTAACGCTACACGCTTTGACAAGCCATATAATTTTCCGCCAACAATACCGACTGCTATTTTAGCTACAATTGACCATATTAGCAGTACAATTAGCAGTACCGGCATTGGTACACCTTCACCTAAATCAACTGTTGTTCCAAAATAGACAAAGAAGGTTGGTAAAACAAGATTCTTAATCGGGGATACCGTACCTTCAATTCGATCAATTTTACCAATTTCAGCTAGCATAACACCAGCTAAGAATGCACCCAGCACTTCGGATAATCCCAAGTATAGTGCTAACCCACCATAGGAAACAGCGATTCCCACTAATAAGGCAAATTTGAAATCCTCATCATCGATACGCTGCAGAAACTTTTCAAAGTGCTTGAATAACGTTTTTCCTAAAATAATCGCTACGAGCGCCATACCAATTATTTTCCCTAACAATATTGCAAAATCCACACCACCAAAGGCATCACCTGAACTCATTGCAATTAATATGGCAACTACTATTGGCGCAACTAAGTCCTCAAAGATTAATATACCTAAGATATACTCGGTCTCTGAGTTTGCCATCCTTCCCTTATCATCAAGCAGTTTCGCTGTGATCGATGAACTTGTCGCATATGTAATACCACCAATGAGAAATGCTGTAAACCAGTCCATTCCAAAGCCAAATGCAATTATAGTAGAAACACCCAGGCTTAAGATTACATCCAAAAGACCTGAACTCCATATTTTTTTAGCTATTCCGCCTAATCGTTTTGTACTGAATTCCAACCCAAGTACAAAGAACAATAAAACGATGGCAATTTCACTGGAAAAGTGTAGTAATTCATTGCCTTCCAGAAATCCAGCGAACGAAACACCTAATAAAATATACAGTATTACGTTTGGAAACCTTGTTCTGAATCCGATAAACCCTAATACAAATATACCGAGTAATACTATCCCGGCACCTAATAGCGTCGGAAAATCAGTGAACAAAACTCATCATTCCTCACCCTTACATAGCTTTGATAAGGTGGAAATTTGTTCTTCTTTTCCAACCGACATCAGAATATCTCCTGGTATTAATGTTGTGTCTGCTTCAGGTATTGCTGTAACATCATCACCATGAACAATCCCAATTATAGTTGCACCGCTTTTATTTCGAACATCTGACTCTTCAATCGTTTTATGTGCAAGTGAAGATGCCTCTTCCAATGTTATATAATCAATAATAATCTGGCGTTTAAACATACGCATTTTATCAATACCAACGGGCTGATAGGTTGCACCAAGTAACTGTGCAGCAATTTCCCGAGTCTCATCCGGCGTAAGATCCATGGCAAAATCCGCTTCATCACTATCAGCGTCATCAAAGAAATATAGCTCTCTTTTACCTGTATGGTGTACGATTATTACCAGCATGTCATCTTCTGCAGTCTTCATTGAAATTTTTTGGCCAATTCCAGGAAGCTGGGAAACAGAAATGTTCATTAAATTCACCTCTTCTTAATAGTCATATTTATGTTAGAAAACTTGGTTTACCGTTAAAGGGGATTTCGAAAATGTCTACTTCGGAGTACATACTTATTTTATTTACTTATGCCATTTTCTAAAAATTCCATATTTTCCATCAGTGAAAAATAAAAAGCTAGAGAATAGTCCCTAGCTCGATTATTATTCCCCTAAATGTTCTTTAAGCACTTCTGTTACACCTTTAATTGCTTCTTCTTCGTCGCTTCCTGTTGCAGAGACTTTCACTTCTGCTCCTTTAGGAATTCCTAGTGACATAACACCCATAATCGACTTAAGGTTAACACTTTTTTCATTATATGAAATTTCAACCTCTGATTCAAATTGTCCAGCCTTATTTACCAACAGTGTAGCTGGACGTGCATGTACACCAGTATCTGCTGTGATTGTAAATGATTGTTCTTGCATCTTAACTCATCCTTCCAACAATAATATCCTTTATATGTATCTCTTTATTATGAAATACCTTCATTCATTATATACAATTATAATCTTTATTGAAACAGAAAAGCAATAAATTAATGATTTCTTTAACTTATTTGTTTTTGCACATTGGTTGTGATAACGTTATTTTGTATCATTATCTAATATAGGAGGAAACATTCACATGAGTGTGCATATTGGAGCAAATAAAGGCGATATTGCTGATAAGATTTTATTACCTGGTGATCCCTTACGAGCAAAGTTTATTGCGGATACGTTCTTAGAGGACGTCACACAATATAATAAAGTACGCGGTATGTACGGATATACTGGTACATACAAGGGTGATCGTGTATCTGTTCAAGGTACAGGTATGGGTGTGCCATCCATCTCAATTTACGTAAATGAGTTGATTCAAAGTTACGATGTTCAGAAACTAATTCGCGTAGGTACGTGCGGTGCTATTCAAAAAGATGTTCAAGTCCGGGACGTCATTTTGGCCCAAGGGGCAACAACTGACTCGCAAATGAACCGGATGATATTTAATGGTATTGATTATGCGCCATTAGCTGATTTTGATTTATTGAAGAATGCGTATGATGTAGGAATTGATAAGGGAATGAAATTACGTGTGGGAAATGTGTTTACCAGCGATACATTTTATCGTGATAATGCACAAGAACTAAATGAACTATTGGCTAAATATAAAGTTCTCGCGGTCGAAATGGAAACAACAGCATTATATACACTGGCTGCAAAGTTTAATCGCCAGGCTCTTTCAGTTCTAACAGTTTCTGACCATATCCTTACAGGTGAAGAAACTACTTCAGAGGAGCGACAAACTACATTTAATGAAATGATGGAAATCGCACTTGATGCAGCAATAAAAGAATAACTAAGGACAGCCTTTCAATTATGAGAGGCTGTATTTTTCACTTCTATCGTTAACCAATTTAAAATACAGTTGACAATAACAGCGTAATTTTATATCATCAGTATTGAAGGGAGCGATTGAAGTGAAAAGTTTACGTCCAATTGATTTAACATTCGGTTCAGTCTTTGTATGTTTAATGGCTGTGGGAGCCAACATAGCAGTGTGGTTTCCGATGCTCGCAGTTCCAATTGGTGGAGCAACCGTGCCATTATCACTACAAACATTCTTTGCAATTTTAGCAGGATTAATGCTCGGTAAAAAATTAGGTAGTATCTCTATGATTACATATATTCTAATTGGTGTGGCCGGAGTCCCTGTCTTTGCAAAGATGTCTGCAGGCCCTATGGCACTTGTCTCCCCTACTGGAGGCTTCATAATTTCATTTGTATTCATAGCATTTTTTGTAGGTTTCATTGCAGAGTTCAGCAAAAAGCCTTCCATTCCAGTATATACCGTAGCGGCTCTGGTTGGATTAGTAATTAATTATGGAATAGGTGTAAGCTATATGTATGTTGCAATGAATACATGGCTTGAACTGCAGATTTCCTATCCGGTAGCATGGATTGGCATGATCCCGTTTCTCGTAAAAGACACTGCTCTGGCATGTTTATCTGCAGTATTTATGGTAAGCTTAGCTAAGCGTGTTCCATCGAGATGGACTTCCACTGTACAAGCATAATGCATGAGAAATCGGCAAGGATATTCCCTATGGAGTATCCTTTTTTCATTAAATGAAAAGTTTCCGTATATGTGATAAAATTACAAATTATAGTCTTTAAAACTTTATGATCGATTCATGAATTAATCATGACTAATAAAGTTAAAGCAACAGAGAGGATGTTCACACATTCATGGGTTTCTTTGCAAATTTTCCATTATGGGCAGCATTGTCTGCAATTGTTTTTGCACAGGCTGTAAAAATTCCTATCCGCTTCTTTGTGACAAAAGAATTTAAACCTGGTTTAGCTTTCAGCAATGGAGGTATGCCAAGTAGTCACTCTGCAGCTGTAGCCGCATTAACGACCGGTGTTGGGATTTCAGAAGGGGTCCCATCCACTATGTTTGCTATTGCATGTGTCTTCAGCATTATTATTATGTTCGATGCCTCAGGAGTACGCAGGCAAGCAGGAGAACAAGCAATTGTTTTAAATCAACTAGTCAAGGACTTTCAATACTTCATGGACGGTGCCAAGGACTGGAGCAAAAAGGAAGATTATGAAAAACGCAAAGAATTAAAAGAACTGCTGGGGCACCAGCCAATCGAAGTATTTTTCGGTGGTCTATCAGGAATTGCAATTGCATTTTTAATTTATCAATTATATTAATAGTCTCACGATTGAGCATTGAATTGCCTAGCAATTTGATGCTTTTTACATTATGTTGAATGAATGAAACAGTGACTACTTCTCGCTGGCTTTTCACATGTACGAGGTAAGGACTCTGAATTCCGCACTCTATATTTTGCGAGTCCTCTCGACCGTGAATGTGATTATTTATCAACCTGATAGATTGGATATCAACCTCAATTGTGATTTATCAACTTGAGATGCGGGGCATCAACCTCAATTACGATTTATCAACCTGAAATACAGGGTATCAACCTCAATTGCGATTTATCAACTTGAGATGCGGGATATCAACCTCCGTTCTGGTTTATCAACTTGAATTACAGGATATCAACCTCAATTGCGATTTATCAACTTGAGATGCAGGATTTCGACCTCAATTGTGATTTATCAACTTGAGATGCAGGATATCGACCTCAATTTTGATTTATCGACTTGAGAAGCAGGATATCAACCTCAATTGTGATTTATCAACTTGAGATGCAGGTGACCGACTTCAATTGTGATTTATCAACTTGAGAAACAGGATATCGACTTAATTTATTACTTATCGACTATTCAAGGATGCTTCCATAAAAAAAGCAGTCCAATTATGAGTACAAATTTGCCTTTTTGTACGCCGTAACCGAACCACTTTATTGGAGGCCTTTCTTTTTGATTTAGCTTTTTGTAATTTGATTCCTGAATACTTGTAATGATTCATTCTCGTTTAGTTTGTTTAGTTCTTTTTCTGTTAAATCACCATCGCCGCGTTCAATGATATATACCTCAACTTGCTTTTTACCCCACTCTGAATATACGTCTTCCACTGTTTCATAATACAGATCAATTTTGTTTCCGTTAATAGCACCACCCTTATCCGCAACAACACCATATCCGTAACCTGGGATAAACATCACTGTTCCTATCGGATAAATGCTTAAATCTGCTGCTATAGTAGAGTACAAGTCTCGTTTAACGGTTACTCCTGAATACGTAATACCATATTGGGGGTGATCAGGTGTCTTACCTGTTGATTCCACACCAGCAGTATAACCAGTTGCCATAACTGTAGTACTAGGAAACTGCTCCACAATAAATTCTTCACTATATTCTTTCAGTGTTTTCGGGCCTTCTACTTGCTCACTTGAAATATATCTTTTCTGTTGTTTAGCAACATTTAGATTCTTCTTTTTTAATGCAACTTGTCTTTTTCCTGCTGTTTTGCCTGTAAATTCATTAGAAACTTCAGGTCCTTCTGCAACCCACGCATTTACATCTGTTACCGTGATATTTGAAATAGACGATAAAGTCACCAAAAACGCTCCCAGGAATAAAACAAACATACCAGCTCTTCGAAAAATTTTAGTTTTTATCAATGATAACACCTTTCTGGTAGCATGCTAATTTTATATAACAGCTTTGGGCATAATACCCTCAGGAAACTGCAACTGAAAATAACTACCTATCTGGACAGTGTTACCAAGTATCAAATTATTATACACATAAGCTTTTGAAAAGTAATGAATTCTATGAAATATTCTAAAAAGTGAAAAGCACTTATGTATGAGAAGACATGGCGAGTATTATGTGTGATAAAATAAATTGTAAGATTATTAGCTATATGAAAAGGAGTATCTTATTTTGGAAGCTTACCATAAACTCACACTGGCAAAAGATACAATTAACCATATAATTTTAGGACAAGATGCTGCAATAGATTTATTGTTTACAGCTCTCTTAAGTAATGGACATGTCATACTCGAAAGTGTACCTGGATCAGGTAAAACGAAATTAGCAAAAACATTTGCTAAAATTATCGATGGTCAGTTCAACCGTATTCAATTTACACCTGACGTACTACCTAGTGACGTAACAGGTATCAGATTCTTCAATCCAAAAAAACAGGAGTTCGAATTGTTAACCGGCCCTGTTAAAACAAACATTTTATTGGCTGACGAAATCAATCGTGCAACACCCAGAACACAATCAAGCCTGCTTGAAGTCATGGAAGAGAACCAAACGACAATTGATGGCACAACAATAGAAATTCCTTTGCCTTTTTTTGTTATTGCGACTCAGAATCCAATTGAGTCCAATCACGGGACATTTCCATTGCCTGAAGCTCAACTTGATCGGTTTTCTATGAAAATCATGATGGATTATCCAGGCTATGAACAGGAAAAGGAAATATTATTAAATCAACGCCTTAATGACCCAATAGAAGAGGTTAAACCCATTCTGTCAACAGAAGAAATAACTTTATTACAGCAGGAAGTAAAACAGGTTGGTGTTTCAAACATTGTAATGGATTATTTATTGCAGCTCGTCCATAAAACTAGGGAGCATAAGGATATTGAACTTGGTGTCAGTTCACGAGCTGCATTAGCTTTAATGCGGGCTGGCCAGGCTCGCGCATTTATAGACGGCCGCGATTTTGTCAGCCCCCAGGATATTAAATCTATTGCAAGCCATGTTTTCGAACATCGTATTATTCTTTCCATGGAAGGTGCAATACGTACTGAAAAAACAGAAGTCGTACGAGAATTAATTCAGTCTGTTGAGGTACCTGTCGAAGCGAGGACAACAAGATAATGCAATGGAAAATAGTAAAAACTACAGAGAACGATGTTTACCGCCAACTCATATTATCATTTATCGTTTTCCTAACAATTGTCAGTCTATACCTTGATAGATCTCTCGTATTCTTTTTGATTGGTATAATCGTTATTTATTATCTTGGATTGCAATTATATAATCGTCAAATTGGGAGAAATTTAACTCTGGAAATTCCCAAACAGTTCAAAAGGGCATTTCCCGGTGAAACGCTAAACCTAACAATCAAGATAAAAAATAACTCGCTGCTTCCCTATTTAAATGGATATATATCTTTTAAAATGAAGGATCATGTCTTGAATAAGGACCACTTACAAACAACCTTGAGGGGCTTAAATTATTACCAAATTCCTATTTCACTCTCGGGAAAGAGTGAAATATCATTAACAATTCCATTTAAGACTGTAAAACGTGGTGTTGGCCGTCTTAAAGACCTCCATTTTACATTTTCGCACCTGCTGAGCTTTGAATATTTAATACTATATCCTAAAGAAAAGAATTTTAACGAACTAATTGTTTTTCCTGAATTACAAGCAGTAGATGAGCTGCGAGAAATTCGCAACCAAAGCCCTGGTACGAGTATTACAATTCATTCTCCTTATGAAGATGTACTTCAACCTTTAGGAACAAGGGATTATGTAACTTCTGATCCCTTTCAGCGGATTCATTGGAAAGCAAGTGCCAAGACACAAAAGCTACAAACCAAAATATACGAACGAAACCGTTACATCGCCTGGACGATTATAGTTAACATAGCCGAGAGAAGTTCATTGGGTAATTTATACACAAGTCCAAAACTGGAAAAGATTTTATCTGAAGCAGCGTACATAACACGTAATATTATAAAAGACGGTCATAAAGTAGAAATTTATCTGAACAGTAATAGTCTTATTCATTTACCTGAGGATCATGACATCCGACACTTAAAGAAAACTTTGGAACTGTTTACTCGTGTTGGTGAGGGAAGTTTGATAATCCCGGTAAAGAACATATTGTATCGTCTGTGCCAGTCCCAAACAAAATCACGAATGATAATAGTGGTCGGAGAAAATGATGAATCGAATAACTACTATATAAATAAGCTGATTAGCCAAGGTAATCAGCTATTCCATGTTAATGATTCTCATATTATTCCAGCCACAAAAAGAACTGATATGTATGGATAATAACAATCGTATAGTAAAGTTCATGCAATTATTCTCGGAATCAATTATGTTTTACTTTATACTCATTCCTATTTTTACTTTTACCCAAGACCCTTATCCCTTTTGGAGCTATCTGCTTATTACAGGGTTAACTTTAATTCTATTTGATATTTGCCTAAGGATGATAAAAAATTACGCAGTTTATATACCGGTTATAGCAATAGCTTTTTCGTTCATGTATTATAGTTTTAATTATCCAATACTTGCTATAGCTCTTTGGCTTGGATTTATTACTTGGCGATATGCTGATATTGAGAAGAATAGTCCATCCGACAATCAACTCACAATCCTAACTCTAACTAGCGTTATGTTTTTTCTTGAAATCATGTTTATCAATCATCCTAACCTTATATGGCTTGGTACTTTACAATTCATCATTATTCTTTGTGGGTATTGGCTGAAGCTGATGAACAATATGAAAACACATAGTAAACTAAAGACAACTTTAACGTTTAGCACCTTCGGAATACTCCTTTTGGCAGGAGGTATATTTACTTATGGCCTTTATCCTTGGGTCAAAGGGCTTATCAGTTTTATTTTGTCAGGTATTGGTGTCCTGTTTCAATACATCGTGTTCGGTATCGTTAATTTCGCTGGCTTCTTAGGTCTTGATTTTGGGGTTCTGCTTAATCTTGTAGATGAAAAAACCTTTCATCAATCGACAAGCAGTTTCAAAGAAAATATGGATAAATTCGACGAAATAGCTAATATTGACAGTTCCTACGATGGCGGGATAGAGATTATAAACTGGTGGACCATTTTAATCGCTTTAACCTTACTTATTGTTATCACAATTTTTCTTTTCAGGAAAAAAGTTATTCAAGAAAATGTCCCTGATGGAAAGCAGAGCAGCATCTCAACCGCTGTACCAATTAACCCCTCACCAACAAATGAAGTAAGGGGCTTACGGAAGTACTTTTCATCCTGGAAAACAGTAAATCCTTTAAGGAGAAAAGTATTCAAGCTTGAACAGAAAGCTCATACGAATGGGTCGGGGAGACAGCCTTCAGAAACAATTGAGGAATGGTTTTCCCGTCTGAATATAAATCCTTCTTATCTTGATTTATACCAAAAGATAAGATACGGGGATAAGAATTTAACTCATGAAGAAAAAGAAAGATTTGTTCATCTCCTGGATGAATTAATGACAAAAATTTGAAGATGATAGATGATGGCTGGGCAGCAAACTAAACTATTAGAAAACTTGGCATTCGCCAAGCCTAAATGGCGAGTGCCTTAGTTGCAATTATGCAGTAAGCAAGGATTTCTTTCTTAACTGCCTAAAAAATAAGCGTTAACCCTCGAAAGTTGGGTTAACGCTTATCTGCTGTCCATTAAAACATTTGATAGCCACTCTTACGCAAAAATCGAATAACGATTCCAGATACGATTGTCCCCAGAAAACCAGCACCCAGAATACTAATATCAGCAGCTGTTATATCCATTAATTTAGAAAATGCTATTGAAAAAGAGCCACCTGGATCTTTAAAGTATTCAAGTGATGACATATCATCGACTATCATTAAGACAATTACCGGATAAATAAATGCCATTAACCAAATTTTTCTTAATAACATATTTAAAATAAAGGCCAGTCCAAAAAATATCACGAAAAACAATAATATAGAAACTACAAGCTGTATCACCGTTGTATCTCCCTTCACACTTTGCATACAAAAACCATTTTATAACAAAAATGATTAAAAGCAAAGGCATCACTATAGCCTTTGCTTCATATTTCTTCTAATCTAGTAAAATATATTAAATTTTCCTTTTCTTATTAATAACCCTGGCCCTCCCAATTTTAATAGGTAACGGTTATCAATAATTTTTTTCATAACAGTAGCACTCCAGCCAAATATCTTACGCTGGTTCAGCACTACACCGATCGCATCCGTATGACCAAGCGAAGCAACTGTCCCAAGAATTTTTGGCTCAAACACTTCTAATTCATCGTTTCCTTGTACTAAGGCCTTCACATTATGTGCAACTACTCCAGATTCTTGAATTGCTATTTGTGCTGTTGGAGGATATGGTCTTCCAGTTTCTTCGTTCATAACTAGTGCGCAATCGCCAATAACAAATACATCATCATAACCTGGTGCACGCATATCCTGGCGAACTTCCACTTTTCCACGATTTGTCTGAAACCCTGAAGCTTCAACAATCGAATTAGCACGAACTCCTGCAGCCCAAACTGTTGTATGGGTCGGGATTTCTTCCAATTTATCATCCTTCTGATAGACAATACTGTCTGGTTTACATTCCTTTAGCATTGCACCAGTGATAAACTCAATGCCACGCGCCTCCAAGGAGTTCATAGCATACTCTACAAGCTGTGGATCAAACCCTGGTAATACAGATGGTGATCCTTCTAGGTTAATGACACGTACAAGTGCTTTATCTATATCGTATTCATCACAAAGCTCTGGAATTCGGTTTGCCAATTCTCCAACAAATTCAATCCCTGTAAATCCCCCGCCTCCAACAACAATATTGAGACGACCTTGATTCTTTTCTCTTTCATTATGATACATTGCGAAATTATACTCGATATGTTCTTTTATTAGTCGGGCACTGTTTATGTTTCCAATAGTAAAGGCATGCTCTTCTAATCCCGGAATTCCAAAAGTTGCTGCCTCAAACCCGAGACCTAGTACAAGAATATCATAATCTAACACACTATTTTCCAATTTCACCTTGTTTTCATCAGGCTTAATAGATACAACTGTGTCTTCTATAAAATTGACTTTACTCATATTGACTACATCTTTAATCGGAATCCGTGTACGATCATGGTGTAAAGTTCCAGCAGCGTTTTCATGTAACCATGTTGATTGGTAATGATAGTCATTTTTATTTACCAGCGTAATAGAAGCATCATTAACATGGAGTAACTTCTGTAATTTTACAGTAGTCATCATTCCCCCATAACCTGCACCTAATATGACGATATTTGGCTTGTTCATCTCTCATCACTTCCATCTGTATTATTTCGATACGTTTGTGATTTATTTCACGTAAAAAGACATTAGAAAAACTTGGCTTGTGGCCAAGTACTAAAGGTTTCATTTCATTTATATATCTTTTGTTACACGATTGTAATACAAAATATCTATTGATTATATTAGACGTTCTTTCGACAATTTTCAACCTTTATTTTTTCATTTATAAAAGATGTATTTTTCAGACTTTAACAATGTTTCCTTGCTTGTGTGCAACAATACACATAGAGTAATTGTTTATGATAATATAGGAAGGGTACACATAACCGAAAAAGATAAATGGGGGATTTCCATGTCAGATAAAGTATATGACGTAACAATTGTCGGCGCTGGACCTACTGGCTTATTCACTGCCTTCTATGGTGGGATGAGACAAGCCAGTGTTAAGATAATTGAAAGCTTACCGCATACTGGCGGGCAATTAACTGCCCTGTATCCAGAGAAATATATATATGATGTTGCAGGTTTTCCGAAGATCCGTGCACAAGACCTGGTGGACAACCTTGA
The DNA here is from genome assembly GCA_041689365.1 of Virgibacillus sp. GTDB lineage: Bacteria > Bacillota > Bacilli > Bacillales > Amphibacillaceae > Lentibacillus. The sequence goes on along the minus strand of JBDNGJ010000212.1, from coordinate 3,225 downwards.
GGAACAGGCAAATATGTTTGATCCAACGATTGTTCTTGAACAGTCGATAAATAAAATTGAACGTATGGAAGATGACACGTTCAAACTGATTTCAGATAAAGAAGTCCATTATACTAAAACAATCATTATTACAGCCGGCAATGGTGCATTCCAGCCACGTCGTCTAAACGTTGGAGATTGTGATCAATTTGAAGGCGTCAACCTGCATTACCATGTAAAAGATATGAATCAATATAAAGATCAAAACGTCATGCTCCTGGGTGGTGGAGACTCAGCTGTCGATTGGGCATTAATGCTTGAACCAATTGCTAATAAAGTAAGTCTTGTCCATCGTCGCGACAAATTTAGGGCACACGAACATAGTGTAGAAAAATTAATGGATTCAAATGTTGAAATTTTGACACCTTTTGTTCCAACAGCTATTGCCGGTACCGAAAAAATTGATAAAGTTACATTAGAAGAAGTAAAAGGTGAAAAATCAGTGGACGTTGAAGTCGACTCCGTTCTATGTAACTATGGATTTGTATCAACACTTGGTCCAATTAAAGATTGGGGATTGGAAATAGAGAAAAACAGTATCGTTGTCAATTCGAAAATGGAAACCAATATTCCAGGGATATATGGTGCGGGGGATATTACTACTTTTCCAGGGAAAGTAAAACTAATCGCCACCGGATTCGGCGAAGGTCCAACTGCCATAAACAACGCAAAACAATATATCGATCCGAAAGCCCGAATTCAGCCAAAGCACTCAACAAGTATGTTTTAAATAATAAGCCTAAACACCTTATAAAGTGTTCAGGCTTATTTTTTAGCTGTATTCTAAAAAATTGCTGGTTTAAACTTTATTGACGGAATCAGCAGCAGAGCCTTTTTTTTAATTAGTGCGCTCGCTTGATTCAGTCTTCCCGACTATAATTCAGTTTTTATTATTCATTTTGGGCATTATTCAGTTTTCCACCAGTGTTTATCAGTCTTTATTTAGCTTCATTCAGCCCTTATCGGTTGTTATTCAGTTTCCGTACACTTTTGACTCATCACAAGTTTAAGAAGAAACAAAATGGTTCGGCAAACATGCGAACGCCGTGTCTTCGCTATACATCACAGAAAATCCTGAAGATGATCCATCATCCTGGATTGGATGCCATACTCCATCTAGGAAAGACTTTTTTTTGCTTACTGGAGGACACAGGAGCTGCTATTTCGATTAACAAGTTGCTTTTTTAGTGATTCGCGGACACAGGAGCCCTTATTTAACATATATCCACGTGAAATAGGGGTGATTCTAGCAAATAAGGTATCTGGTGTCCGCTTTAACCTTACTATTGCTTGATTTCCATAAAATAAGGTCCCTCATGTCCGCAAAACTTGTATTAGATACTTTTGTAAGCGGCCATTACTAGCTGTTTGTGTATTACTTAGTCGCGAATACTTAATGGAATAATTCTTTATGGAAAAATTAAATGGCGGGATTATATAACTAAAAAAACCAAAGCGCCTTATTTCCTGCGCTTTGGTTTATATATTAGCACTTCTCAGGTGAACCTTCCCGTTCTTTTGCTTTAAATGAAGATCCACAGCCGCATGATACCATTGCGTTCGGATTATCGATACTAAATCCGCCGCCCATCATGTTTTGCTTAAAGTCTATCGTTGTTCCTTCTATAATAGGTATATCCTGTTTATAAATCACAACAGGGATACCATTAATATCGTCAACCATATCAAGTTCCTCATTAACTTCATAATCAAAGCCAATTGAGTATGATAGTCCACTGCATCCGCCACCTTTAATTCCAAATCGCAGACGGACACCCTCTTCTTCTTCTTCCATCATTTCTTTAACTTGGATTGCTGCTTGATCTGTGACAGTAATAGCCATCTTAATTCCCTCCTCATTATTTCAGACGGATCAATACAATATGTTACCTACTAGTATACAAACTACAAGGAAAGTATTCAAATATTATCGGCTAAAAAATATGTTCCAGTTGCAATCACATCTGCTCCGCCAGTCATCCAGACCGAACCATTATCATCCCATTTAATAATTAAATCGCCACCTGCCAGGTGAACAATAATGTCCTCGTTCCGCTGCACACTTCCATTTAAAATGGCAGCAACTACTGAGGCGCATGCCCCCGTTCCGCATGCTTGTGTTACACCAGAACCACGTTCCCAAACCTGAAAATTAAGCTCTCTTTTAGAAATCACTTCAATAAACTCTACATTTACGCCATTTGGAAAGCGTTGGTCCTTCTCTATTATCGGTCCAAGTTCATACAGTGGCGCGGTATCTATAGAGTCCACGAAAAATACTGCATGCGGATTGCCCATTGATACTGCAGTAACATCTAAATTTTCATCTCCAACAGTAAATGGCTCAGCAACAACCTTAAGCGAATCTTTACCCATCATCGGAATCGCCTGGCGTCGTAATATTGGTTCCCCCATATTAATTGTGACTTCATTGACCAGACCATCTTTCACACTCACTTTGGCTTCAACTGTATTGGCACGCGTTTCAATTTGAAATTTCTCACGCTGGATAATCCCATTTTCATATGCATACTTCGCTACACAGCGTAATCCATTCCCACAGCTCTGTCCTTCTGAGCCATCCTTGTTAAAAATTCGCATGCCAACATCCGCAGCATCACTAGGCTGAATCAGGATCATGCCATCTGAGCCAATCCCTGTATAAACATCAGATACCCCCTGCGCTAAATCTTTCAGATGCTCTTCAGCGATATCGAACTTAAATAAATCAATATAAATATAATTATTTCCTAATCCATGCATTTTCGTAAAAGGGATTTCCATGTCAAAACAAACCTCATTCCATTTATGGCTGTAGAACTGCTCCATTTTTATCTAACTCACTGTATATCGTCTTTAATTTTGGAATTCCTTCCGCAACCAGTTCATCATTTACTAATACAATTGGATAAAATAAATCTTCCTCAAAGATTCGTTTAACAAATTGCTGATGCTTCTCGACATCAGGAGGCTGATTCATATCAATATATTCATACTCAATAATATCATCAATATACTTCCTCCCTATTGCAGCCTGCAGCCATTCATATGTGTCCTTAGATCCAGGGGCTCCAACACAGCTTGCACAAATCTGTTCTGCTCCGTATACCGATATCAAGATATTTTTTCCCATTGCGAAACCTCCACATCTTAGTTACTTATATTTTACAAAATCTTTAATAAAAG
>JBDNGJ010000211.1:0-4282 GCA_041689365.1 Virgibacillus sp. | reverse complement strand
TTTAAATTCTTTCCAAGCACTTCCGAACGTTTCTTTTTCAGCCATATTATCCCGTCCCTTTTTATTGTTATAATATCTAATACTACTCTTGTGTGGAAAAGGTTTCAATATATTTTAAATTTAACACCGATTTTTACGCAACAACAATTAATGCACCATAAACAAAAACACCAACAACTCCCAGACTTGCTAACTTTTTACTAATCATGCTGCATAAAGCATAAACGCCGATTGCAACACCAATTAATATCGGAAATGCCAGGATGTAATCAGCTACAAAGTCACCTACAACTTTATCCGTTAACCATTCTAAACCATATTCAACGGGTGCCTTAATCATTACACCACACCTTTCATGGCATCAACTAATACATTTAATATCATTGGAGCTAACATAACTAAAACATACCCTAATCCAGCCGTCTGCATCATGGAGAAACCTTTTTCCTTATTGCCTATCATGATGAACAAAGCGCCACCTAGTACAACGATCATCGCTACCGGGTAAGCCATACCTTGTATCAAGTCAATTAATGGCCCAAAGGCTGTCATCATCTGCGATTGAATGGAAGTTTCAGCACTAGCATGAGCTACAGTCCACAAAGGCGCAGTTGCTAAAGGGATTAGTGACGTAGTTGGAGGTTTAATATTATTTAGATGGTCACCCTTCATAAATTCCTTAAAATCATACGTCTTTGTTTTCATTTCCACCCTCCTCATAATTTTCGCCTGTTAATTTTCTATAAACGTATAACAGGTTTGCCAGGTGCGTAAATTCATCCACAGATCCATAAGACTTTAATGATATTATGGATTCCTTCACGACTCTCTCCATAGATTTTTGTTCACTGTCGTTTATTGTCAATTTCATAATATCCCTCCATTTTCTTTAGGGTTTTCTCAAACTCTTTCGGATCATGGTCATTAGCAATGAATAATTCTATAGCTGACTTTAACAATTCCACATCTCGCTTATCCATTTGAACCCTCCTAGTTGAAATCTGTATTTAGGTAAATCAATACGTCTAATCCTTCACATAGTTCTTTCAATACTGATTGCCTATGTGGTGTGGTAGTTACCCAAATGATAACAGGCATACCTTTAAACGAATTACGCTCTATGAGCCTTCTGTATTTATCAATCTTGGTTACATTCTTTTTCATTTTTTGCGTATTGTCTATTTCAATGATGTGGTGCTTTTTATCTTTTATGAAATGTGCATCAGCTACTGCAGTGATTTGACTCTTTCCTTCCCCACTTACCATCTTAATTTCATTTCTCCAGGTTTCCGGTTGACCACAATTTATATAGAGATCATTTCTCATTAGGTAGTGATTAGCTGTAGTTATCTTGCTTCTAATAACCTCACAATTAACTTGTTCCCTTCCTTCTTTGTTGAGATAGTAAATCTTTTGGCCGTCATAAAAGTGGTGCAAGTATCGGCTCATTTCTTGGATAACACGACGAGCGTTTCTATCGCTTTTTAAATCATGAAGTTTTTGCATTTGCCTTCTTGTGAGATAATCCAACTTCTTGAAAGACAATAGAATCTGCTCCTGTCTTTGTGTACTCTTTATTTTTAATGGGTGCATCTAATCCCCCCTTTGGTCGGATGTTGATGTGTGGTTTGATAATCTCTTCAATTAAATCTTCATCAATTTTGTAAGCTTGCATGGTTTGTGCGCGGTGGCGTTTATATATCGCTCTCCCTGGAACAAGTGGTAACTTTTCTGCTCCGCCCTCATCCAACACCACATTACTAGCTGTTGACGTATCTACTGGCAAGCATATTCGAGTGATTAAATTACGCTTAACTTGCGAACTAATAGTTTCAGTTGTTGGATACTGAGTACTATATAGTAGTCTCATTCCGCTAGCTCTACCTCTTCTTGCTATGTCTTTGATGTGATTTTCACAGTTAATTTTTTTGTTTTTTACCTCTTTATCCAGTTCACCGGCACTGGATAATTCAGCAGCTTCATCTATGATGACAAAATGTCTTTTCTTAATTCCTGCATGTTTAACGTTCTTTTTACTGGTTCGCCTTAACATATCGAAGTTATTACTCATATCATTTTTAACTTCTTCTAATACTCTTTCAGCACCGACGATATCAATTGCAAAACGCTTAACCTGATTAAGGTTTTCATAATCTCCAAATTCCAACCCTCCTTTTAAATCAATGAGAGTGAATTCCACATCGTCAGGGTGCTTGAATATCAGAGCATTGATAATAACATTTAAAATAGTGCTCTTACCCATATCAGTAGGTCCACCAATCAATACGTGCGGTCCAGTCTCGAAGTCATGTAAAATTTGTTTACTTTGTGTTACGCCTAAAGGTACATTCCATTTCTTGCAATTTTTTATAATTTCTTTCGTCAAATCATACTGAGTTTTTAAACCTTCATTGTAAACCCTGAACCGCAACATTCCATCAAACTCTATTTCAATTTGTTTATCTAGCTTCACGCGGTTATTTATTAAACTCCTAATCTGTTTGATTACGTCACCTTTCCAATTAATATTTTTCAAGTTTACTAGGTTTAAATCAGGCTTGCTTTTGTTGTTTAATCCATCGATAAAGTTTTGTTCATGCGCTTGAAACTCTTTTAGCGTTAATCCTAGAGGTATTTTATAAATATACTCGGAGTAGTTCTTTTTGTGGCTCTTACGATAGATACGAATGCTTTCGTCTTTTGTTTTCAATCCACATTGATCAGCGATAATTTTAATCTTGTCGTGATCGTTGCTTGATTTGTTTTGAAAAAAATAAGTTGACCCAGCAACAGCCAACATGCTTGATGTTGATAAGATTTCAAAAATCATACCGCACCCCCTTTGTAGGTATCTTGTAAAGATAGTCCCTCGTCAGTGGCATATATACCAACTGCATCAGAACCATACATAGCAAAGCTTTAAAAAGTCCGTTTACTTTTCCTCGTATGAATTGTAGATGGTATATAACAGAGTGTATGAGGGTTTAACTTGTACTATGCCAAATAGGCATAAAATAATTGACCAAATGATAGGAAGGATTTAAACCATTTAATGTAGAAACTAATTAACAGGTGATAAAATTGAAATTAAAAATAAATGAAGTTATAAAAGAAAAAGGATATTTAAAAAAACACGTAGCAAAGGAAATGGGTATTGATCCGAATACTTTATCCAGGTACATAACAGGTAGAAGAAGATTGTATTTAGATACCGCTGTTAATTTAGCAGAAATACTCAATTGCACAGTCGATGATCTATACGAAAAAGACCGTTGATAGCGGTCTTTTCTTTGTCTTGAAAATAAATTTAATTATTTTATATAATTGTATTGACTTGTAGTGACATTACGTGATAAGATGTATTCAAGATAAAGAAAACAAGGAGGTTAGCAAGTGGAAACGCAAATGCAAATAAGACTACCTAAGAAATTGAAAGAACAATTTAAAACTATTGCTAACAATAACTCGCAAATACCATCATTGCTGGTAAGAAATTGGATTGAAGAGTATGTGGCTAAAAATAAGGAGGAAAACAAAATGGCGAAAGTATTCTATGAAGAAATTTTAATTGGGGAAGTTAAAACGAACAAAAGTTTAACGGTAAGTGAGGCATTGGAGTTAATCAGCTTTGATGAAGAACATTTTTTAAGTGAACAAGGCTTTGACGACATCGACTACAACGACTTTAAATTAATTTACTAAAATCATGGAGGGTTCGCCCTCCTACTAAAAACTAGGAGGAATTAAAATGAAAAACTTACAAGAAAGATTTGAATCAATTAAATTTAACGAGTGGGATACTTTGTTGGGCAAGTTAGGAGAAAAAGAATTTGGGAAGTTAGACGAGGAAAAGGCAGTTGAGTTAGTTGAAAAAATGAGGGAGGATAATCTAGAAACAGTTTCACAATTCATTGAATCTCACAAAGGTTTTTTTGCTTATCGCATTGATGCAAGAAAAATGAATATAGAGCGTGTGAACCTGTCTGTTGAATTAATCAAAAAAGGTTTTGATGACCAAAACTTTGACGTTGCTAACAAAATGGTAAATAAAGTTCTTACAGAAAAATCTACAATCCGTATGTTTTTTGACGCCGTCGCTATCCAAAATGAAGATTTATGCAAAGAAGGGTATAAGTAAAACTAGGAGGAATTAAAATGAATAACGAATTAAGAAACGAATTAGAGAAAGTGGTAAAAGAGTACAAGAAAGAAAATAAGGGTTATCACATTTATCAGTTAGAAGTCGAAAAAGTTGACGGTCACAACTTAGGTACGATGGCAG
>JBDNGJ010000210.1:0-3168 GCA_041689365.1 Virgibacillus sp. | reverse complement strand
CGTAGATGGTAACTTACAACCACCCACAGGGGTGAAAGTCTTTATTGCTGAATCGATTAAACATAAATTGAGCTCAAAAGGTGTCGCTTCCCGTTCGATGGGGAGCGTTTCTTATTCGTATGATACCGATTTACCAGATAAAATAATCAAACACCTAAACCCATATAAGAAATTGAGGTGGTAGGGATGGATGAATTTCCACATGAAGTCATATTCCAGGAATACACCACAACGCCTGATGGTGGTGGAGGGTATACAAAATCTTGGACTGACCTTTTTACCAGTGAAGCGCATGTACAACCTGTATCTAGTCGTGAGTATGTGAGCGCTCAACAATTAACCAATCCGATTGACCATGAAATCTATTATCCTTTTAATGATGGCGTTAAAGGCAATATGAGGGCTTTGTGGGTGGATAGGGATAAAACCCTTGACTTGCGTTCTAATCCGCTAGATCAAGGCGGAATTGGTGAAATTTTAATGGTTAAGGCTCAACTCAATGGTTAGAGTCGGGATAACAGGTAGGGGATTCCCTGATTTTGAAAGGTCTGTCAGTCGTTTTCGACGAAAAAAAATTAAAGAAGTTAAGCGCGTTGTAGCTGAAACCGCTGAAATGATGGCCGACCAAATGAGGGCACTTGCGCCAGTCGATGACGGCAACTTACGCGATTCCATTGAGGTTAACTATTTTAATAAAGGGTTGAGCGCTAAGATTACAGTTGGTGCGTTTTACGCGGTATTTCTAGAATTTGGAACAGGAATTTATTCTGAATCCGGAACAGGTCGAAAAGATGGATGGGTGTACTATTCAGATAAATTAGGAAGATATGTATTCACGCGTGGCATTCGACCACAACCGTTCTATCGTCCAAGTGTTGAGCAAGCCTTAAATCATTTCCAGAGGGAGATGAACAAATTATGAAAACGTCGCTTTGGGAATTGCAAAAGGTTTTATATGGTCGATTAAGCACAACGTTAAGCGTTTACGATGAAGTTTCTGGAACGGCTTTAAAACCCTATATAACAATAGGTGAGCCTTTTGTAACCCCGTTTACTACTAAGTTATCATATGGGGAAAATGTAGTCGTAGCCTTGCATGTGTGGAGTGATTACAACGGCAAAAAAGAAGTCTATGACATATTTAATTTAATACTAGGTATATTACACGAACCCCTAAACATAGGAGGTTCTTTTTTAATGCTTAGGCGTGATTTAGTTAGCATGAACGTGCTAAATGATCCTGTTGAAAACGGGGTTAAACACGGTGTTATGGAATTAAGATTTTATATCAATAATTAGGAGGTAATTACGTGGTAAAAGAAGGTAAAAAAACGATCTTGTTAGTTCAACCAATTGACGCGACAATCGGTGATCAATCTATGATTATCGCTAATCTGACAGAGAACAGTTATTCCGTCGAAAATGAATTAATAGACGAAATGACAAAAATGGGGCGCATCCTTGCATACGGTCATAACAGTGAATCGTTTGAGGTTACAGCGTTTGGCGAAAAAGGAGATCCTGGTCAACTTGCAATAATTGCTGCTATCAAGCAAAAAAAGAAGTTAAAAGCATGGGAAGTTGATCTTGTCGCAAACGAAGCGGGAACTTATGACTCGACATTCGCTTATTGCTTTGTGGAATCAGTTGAAAAATCAAATGGAGATTCTTTTCAAGAAGTCACAGCAACCTTGCAAGTAGAGGGCGAATCACAAGAAGGCGCACTGACCGAACTACCAGCGGCGGCAACAGCTAAATCATCATACGCCTTCGAAACAGCAGGAGAAACAGGGACTCCCTAATGCGCCCGCCAACCTAACATCTTCCAACGTTACTTCTACAAGTGTAGAATTAGCGTGGGATTTAGTTGGGCAAGCTGGCGGTTATAACATTTATCAGGATAGTGTGATTATCGCTAGTTCGGCCACCAACGGCTATAGCGTGACAGGGCTAACAACAGCTACAACTTACAGCTATCAGGTATCTGCAGTTGGGACAAATGGCGTAGAATCGGCATTAAGTACTGCATTAAGCGTAACTACATTATAAGGGATTGGCTAACGCCAGTCTCTTTTTTATACTTATAAATTAGGAGGAAATCATACATGGCTTTTATAACGATTGATGATAAAGAATTTCACGCTAAAATTAATTTTTCGGCAAGTGATCGAGCAGATGAAAAATATAGTACGCAAGACGTAGATGGGCTAACTGCGATTTATTTAGGGTTGCTTCAAGGAGACATTAAAAGTATTCGCAGTTTCTGGGATTGCGCTTTACTCCACCATGACAACAAACCTTCCATTAAAAAAATCGAAAAAGCATTAGAGAACCGTATCGAGGATGACGGAACAGAACCGTTATTTAAAGAAGCCTTTAGTACGTTGGATAAGTCGGGTTTTTTCAGCGAAAGGGCGAAAATGATCGCCGACAACATGATGAAGGAGCCGAAAGTGGCAGACAACGAAACGGACGAACAGAAGAAAGAGCGACTAGACCAAGAGGAAATGACAGCCTATATGAAGGAGAGGTACGAAAAACTAACGGAATAGATTACGACGAAATTATTTTTAATGCTGCTAGATATTTAAATGTGTATGACGTTGATCTAATTATGTCGTGGACGCCAAAACAGTACATGTCATTTCTAAAGGGCGCGCAGCATAAACAAATTGATCAATACGAATTTATGGCCAAGCAGGCGATGGCTTTTCGTTATGCACAAAACGTTAAAAATGCGAATGAACGCAAGATATTTAATGCTAAGCAAGCAAGGCTTAATTTAGACAATGAAGGACTAGCAAACAACGATGCAGACATTCAGCGAAACATCGAATTAAACAAAGCATTTAAAGGATTTAAACCTGAATTCATTCCGAAAGGGGGTTAGAGCGTGGAAGAACGTATGGAAGCCGTCGTCGGCGCTAGGATAAAAGAATTTGAACGTAAAATGGCGAAGGTTAATAAAATAGCTAGAACGATTCCGAACGCAATAGCTGTCAAAGTTAACGCCCGAGTAGATAAATTCCAAAGCAAGATGAGCCGCATTGCCAACAATATGCAATCATTCGGAACGGTTGCCGGTAACGCGTTTAGTGGTGGTTTTATTGCAGCCTTACCAGCCTTATCCCCGATAATCGGTACAATGGTGGGTGGTGCCGGGGCATT
>JBDNGJ010000209.1:0-4833 GCA_041689365.1 Virgibacillus sp. | reverse complement strand
TTTCTCCTCCCGGAGTTCGGCAAGGAGTTTTGTGGCCTGACGCTTTAATGTAGTAACGAGTTCTGTTTTCATAGTGATACTAAAGTAGTACTTTTTGAGAAGGGAAGCAATTCTTAGAAAATGTACCTAACGGCCCCGCGCGTAACCGGCACACGCAGGAATTATTTAAAGCAATTACGTAAATTTAAACTTTAACTTCAAGAGCTTGGCAATCACTGGCGAGGTGTGTCCGAGTTGACGCGCTTGTTATACCAAATTTTCTTCTCTTTTAAGACGCAAAAACATTTTTCTTACTCTTTTATTCATCTTACAACTAAACTCTTCACCAGTTGATGTTACTGCATTTAATTTGAAAAAAAGGAACCAAATTCTACTGAAAGGCCCATTGTAAATTTCCTGTAGGAAGTCTTCATTGTTTCTCATTTCGCTTACTTTGATAAACAAATTGGCTTGGTCGCCATCTTTTAATTTTGCTGGTAATTTTGTTATGTAAGGATGAGAAAAATCAAATATTTGGGAAAAATGTTTTTTGTCAAATAGACCCATTTCCCACCTTACACTTGTAATATTGGCATCTCTAAATCCTACGTTTGTTATTGAAAAGGACAAATATTTATTATCATCAGGGATTGGTGGATCAGCCATCAGAATTTGTCTGGAAATATTAACTGAGACATCTAAATCTATATTTCGATTTCTTGTAGAAAGATAAAGCGATAAAATTACTGCTGATAAAGTACCGATAGCAGTTAATATTGAACTGATAGCTAAAATTAGATTGAGCGTATGCTCTTCCATGAAATTAGACTAAAGTACTGGAACTTAAATTTGGTATAACGACCCTGCGCTTAACGGGCGCGCGTTTGAATATTGATTAGCAAGTAACGAACGGAAAACCACAAAACCAAGCTCGGCTGCGGGACGGCGAGGCGCGTCCCTGTTGAAGCGCTTGTTAGCCACATTTACTTACCACATGAAAGCACTTGCGAAACCACTTCGTTAACTCCGGTAATGTTAAAAACTGCTGTTATGGGATTAGAATTATAGGGTGTAACTTGAGCTACAAAACGATCATTATTTTGAAGTTTTTTTAGAAAATCATCTTCATTTCTGGGAATGAATGTTGATTTTGAATCGGTTGAAACGCTCCAATTTTTTGATTGTGATTCACTTTCGCCAATTCTGTATGTAATTCGGGCATCATCTCCTAAATATTCGCCCCAATTAATAAAAACGGTTATATCATCACTTTTACACCGAGCTACAAATACTGGTTTATCTCCATAACTATTTGTTCCTTGATCGGCTCTGATAGCCCCGAAAATTGTTTTAGTATCATCCAATGGATTATCTTTTGTCTGAATTAACCAATTTCCATTACTTTCTTCTTCACTTGAATCTTCTGCAAGTAAAGTTGCCCTTTTGGCAAGCATATCAAATCTAGCGAGTCTGGAACTGTCATTTTGAATTTTTGAAGCTTTGATAAATGCTTTAACAAGTATTTCATCACTTGGACTTTGAGCAAATGCGCTTGTACCGATAAAGAAAAATGTTAAAATAACTGCAACGTATTTCATAATAGAATTTATTTTTTGATTAAAAATGTGGCTAACGGCCCCGCGCTTAACGGGCGCGCATATTAACGTTGTTTAGCAATTAACGAAAGGGGAGAGACAAAACCAAGAGTTGGCAAAATTTGGCGAGGCGCGTCCCTGTTGAAGCGCTTGTTATGTGGCCCTTTTGGTATTATTTGATACATACTTCCCCATTAATAATGATAGCTTCTAATATTTCTATGTGCTTGAGTTTTTTAGTTATCGATTTTTTCAACTCCTCTTTTTTGAGTTTAGGCATTTGAGAACCAATTATTACACAATTGTAGGAATCAGCTGGAACTTTAACTATTCGATCTCCTTCAGATTTAGGTGAATTAGAAAATATATGAGTCCTATATTCTTTCTCGAACTCCCATTTCTCAAGTTTTTTATATACCTGTAAATAGTGTTGTTCTTCAAATGAAAAAAAAGGATGAATATCTGGTAGTTCTTCTACGTAATCGACTATTCCTCCACCCCCAAGGGATTTAAATAAAGACTTAGCATTAAAACCTATGCAAAAACCTCTGTGTTCATTTGAATATTTTTCCCACATTTTACTTTCTTTAGGGTGAGCAGTTAAACTTAATATTCCAATGCGTCTATCATATTTCTTAAACATTTCCTTCTGAATTTTATTGAGTCTTGCCGGATCTCTTAAAGGGGATTTTTCATAATATTTCTTAGCCCATTTATGATGTTGATCTTCTGAATAATTAGGATTTTTAAATTGAGAATCAGACAAATATTTTTGAAAAATTTCTTCGTCTGTTAGTAAATCATATCTAACCTGATTTTTACAATCTAAGGGATCCTCAAAAGATGTGGGAGAAGCAAAAAAAACCTGTTGTTCAGTTAAAATAGTTTTGTGGTAACTATTATCCCAACTTCTGTACTTGTATAATATTTTAGGTATTGAATCAAGATCATCTATAGTTTTAATGTTGATGTTTTCATTCATTATTGACTGCCAAATAATTTTTCATTGGGCCATATAACGGCCCCGCGCGTAACCGGCGTGCGGACCAACGAAATTTATTTATTAATGTACTATAGTAATTGATGAATTAAAACCTGGCAATCAAGGGCGAGGCATGTCCGCGTTGACGCGCTTGTTATACCTCTTATTCCAACTTTTTCTTAGCATCAGATCGGATTTCTTCCAGCTCTGAAATAAGTTGATTAATCGTACCATCAATCTCTGAACGAGTCATTTCTTGAGTGACTAATATTCTCCCTTCATCATCTTGTTGTGGAGTCTTGACATATACTTGTGCCATAGCTGGGCTTGGCAATTCATTTGCTGTACGGATCAGTAAATCAAATCGATGAGTCATAAGAAAAACCTGTTTATTTAAATTTAATGGCTGCTGCTACTGCTGTTTTCCTGTTTAAGGAGCTACTTCCTCCGGCACCTTGCACAGCCCATGGAACACTTCCATCTTTTATTTCACCAATTACAATTGCATCTGCACCTATAGAGGCAGCTTCTTTTTTGAGTTGTTTAATAACCTTATCCTGATCAACATTTGTAAAGGTCCAACCAGCAGTTTTTTCAGCAGTTACTCTGCCGATTACTTCAAATTCACTGTCAATTTTGCTATCTCCAAAATAAACTGATACTTGGTCTGACACAGTAGGTTCGTAATAATTCTCTCCAATTCGTGTTGCACTGCCTGATGTTCCACAACTATAAATAGTTAAAGAACACACAAACAGTAAAATCATAAATTTGTGTATTTTCATAGTTTTAAGCTTTTGATTAAGAGGTATAACGGCCCCGCGCGTAACCGGCAGGCGACCTAACCTTAATTATTACAAAATGTACTGTTGAAACACGGAACTTTAAAGCAGCGACGGGACGGCGAGGCCTGTCCGCGTTGACGCGCTTGTTATGCCCAAAATTATTTTAAAGTTAATTTTATGTTACATTTTTCCTGAATTGATAGATGATTTATTAATTTCAATACATTTTTTAAAAGTCTTGGCGCATTGTACTTAGAGTTCATATAAATGCCGTCTTGAATTTTATCCCACGACTCTTTGTCTGGATTAAGAGGCTCGGTGTTCAAGAAGTATCTATCGGTAGAATTAGAAGCGTGAATCGGTAATACAGATATATCCAAGTAACCATTATTTATTGTCCAATTGACTACTGCTTTATCGAAATCTTTCCAAGAGTTAATTCTATACTCATTTTCATTGATAAGCAAAGATTTTGGTTTAGTATTTATTAACTCATCGCCACGTTTTTCTAAAATTTTTAATGAGATATAACTTTTTCCTATTTTATCTCTATTCCTTTTAGACTTCTTTGAAGTATTATTTATTAATTCATTAATAAGTTTTTCAGTTACAGATTTATGGTCAGAAAATTTTCCTTCAAGAATTTTTTTGAAACCACTTAAATCTTTTTCTTCTAACAGTTTATCTATTTCATAAGCTTTTTTGTCTAATTGGCGACAATATTTATCTATTACAGTTTGTGGAGCAATATTATGTCTGCTGGCAACAATTTTAGTTGCTTCTGGGCGTAAAATACCTTTTTGTTTGATTAAATATGTGACCTCCAATACCTGTTGAAGTGCTGCGGGAATACCACTTGGCAGTTCAGGAAACCTCCCCAAATTTTTAGATTCTTTTGTTCCATTCTTTTGCTTGAGTAACTCCCTTCTTAGTACTTCATTAGGAGTATCAACAAAAGGCTCAGCTTTACCTTTCAGATATTTATAAATTTCTTCGTCAACTTCAATTTTAAAATACTTCATATATCTAAGTTTTACTTAAAGTTCATAAGTATTTTAAGTAAAATAAGTATTAATGTCAAAAAATAATGAATCTATTTTGGGTATAACGGCCCCGCGCTTAACGGGCGCGCATATTAACGTTGATTAGCAATCAACGAAAGGGGAGAGACAAAACCAAGCCCTAGCACGAGACGGCGAGGCGCGTCCCTGTTGAAGCGCTTGTTAGGTGGCTTTTTTGTTTTTTAAGGATAGTTTTAAAATATTACTCAAATTTTTAATTTATTAGATAAATTGTCGAATACAAATTTATTACCAAGATCAGTTAATCGATAATTTCCACTCCTCTTTTTTATACCTAAAAGTCCCATTTAGAAAAAACGTAGGGCCAACGGAGTGATTTTCCAAGAAAAAAGTGGTATCGATTGGCCTTGCGTGCTGGTTTTTATTCTTTGGCCGGGGGTAAGCGTGTTTTAGGCTATGGGGAACCTGAT
>JBDNGJ010000208.1:0-8395 GCA_041689365.1 Virgibacillus sp. | reverse complement strand
CTGAAATTATTTTTCCACAGCACGTCACAGTTTAAATCAACTACGTACAGTTAATCCAAAGTCAACTCAAGTAGTGTATCTTCAATTTTTCTTACTCCTTCAAGGTTTATGCATTCATTTTAAGCTGCGAAAGTTGAGTTACTAATAGATGAACATTTATTATATTTGTTAGCCTACATTTTTAAATACGTTAATTAAAAACAAAATCGCACCGACTACAACCATAGTAGATCCAATAATCGTTAAAACAACGATTGAATGATTGGATGTTAATAGCATAATAAAAAGTGTACCTTGCATGAGCGGCAAACCGATGTTGTGCAACCAGAAATGAATAGTTGCTAATTTCGACTCACCAGCCTTTGGAAAACAATGATAAATAATTCCGAATAGCGCTAAGGAAACCCAACCTAATAAATTTAGATGTGCGTGAACAGAAGTGAAACTAAAATTTTCTGTAATGCCCATTGTAAGTCCTAAACAAACTCCTAAAACAAAGTATACTGCTGCAATCTTAAGAAACCGCGCGGCCATATGACTCCCTCCTTTCATCCTAATCTAGAATTATAGATAAATATATGTTTAAAAAATCGAATAATTCTTCGATAATTTACGTGTGAACTATATGTTAGAATAATCTTATATTAAATATTGGGTATGAAATAATGAATCTATCAATCATAAAAGCAAACACAACGTATACAACGGCAATTGCTGATATATGTACAGCAGACTGGAAACAGACCGTAGAAGGAAAGTTAAGCGAAGAATACCAAACGAAAAATGTTGATTTTTGGTATAACCATGAAAAAGTTTACAATGACATACAAGCTGGGCTTTATTCACATGTAGCATTAGTCGACTCACAAGTTGCCGGAGTAATTGGAGGTGCTATGACTGGTCCGACTGTAGGAGAGATATTTGTCCTTTATGTAGATGAAACGCATCGATACAAAGGAATAGGAAGACGTCTTCTGGAAGCATCTACGGAACAGCAAATTGTCAGTGGCGCAACTAAGCAATGGGTATCTGTGCAGAAAGGAAATCAGCGGGGCATCCCTTTTTATGAGGCAAGAGGCTTTATATATCAAAAGGAAAAAAATACAATTACCGACACCGGAGAGAAACAAGTTTCCTTACGATATTCCAGACAACTGGACTAGTATATTACAGAAAGGAGCATTAAGCGGAACCAGGACACACATTGCTGGCCAGACGGATCCCTGTTCCGTTATTTGTGACATACCCCTTGCTTCAAGCTTAGCTTCGGATCCTCATTCCGTTATTTGCCTTTTTTAACCCCATATTCCATTAATTTTGTACTTTTAGCGGAATGAGGATTCACTTCACCTCTTTCTAAGTGGTCTGGACTTCACTGAGAATTTTTATAGTATCCCGTTTCAGACGTAAGATAAAGCGTTTTAATTTTTACTTGCAATCTCACCAAAATAATTATACAATAATAAATAATTGATTGATCAATCATTTAAAGGAGGCATTGCCTTGGCTAAACCAAGATCTAGTGAAAAGCGCAATAAGATTTTTCAGGCTGGGCTTAGTCTTTTCGCCCAAAACGGATACTCCAAAACCACTATCAAAGACATTGCTGCAGAAGCCAATGTCAGCTTTGGTACTGTGTTTACCTACTTCGAAAACAAGGATGAACTTTTCCATTTATGTGTCACAGAACCAATTGATGAGTTTAGAAATTATCTTCTTGAAACAAGTCGGGTCTTAGAAAACTTTTCCCTTGATAAGTTAAAAGAGATGGTAGATGAACATGTTACGTATTTCTTAGAGAAAGAAGATTACTTGCGTGTGATTCAATATGTTATTGGACAGCCAGATAGATTTCCTGAAATGATGGAAGAATTGGATCAGTTTTCCGAAGAATTTATGTCATTCATTCAAGATGTTGTTAAATCAGGCATGGAAAAAGGTGTTATACCGGATAGTAATCCTGAAGAAGTTGGATATGGCTATCTAGCCTTTCTAATGGGTGCTCGGCTGACATTTACCGATCATGCAAACGTACAATTAACCAATGCATTTAAGAATCAGGCTTTACGTTTGTTTGGAATTGTTGTCTAGGAGGATGGTATATGACAAGATTTAAAACGTTGCATAAATCTATTAAAATTCGCCTGTATTTGCAGTTTGCAACTATCTTGGCAAGTGCCACCATCATGCCCTACATAGCGGTTTACTTCACAGGCCTAGTTGGACCAAAAATAACTGGATTGCTTGTGGTACTTGTCATTTGCTCTGGTATCATAGGTGGATTATTCGGCGGATATTGGTCAGATCAGATTGGACGAAAAAAGCTACTTGTCTTAGCTGAATTGGGTCTTGGTATTTCCTTTTTAGCAATTGCTTTCGTTAATTCTCCATGGACGGTAATGCCATATGTAAGTTTTGCATTCTTTTTAATAAACATGTTCTCTAATGGGATATATATCCCTGTTTCAACTTCCATGATTTACGATCTGGTACAAAAAGAAGATCGTACATTTGTTTTTACTGCTATATATTGGATTGCAAACCTGGGAACAGCACTAGGGACTATAACGGGGGCATTCCTATTTGAAGAATATCATTTTTATTTATTTATTTTTGTCGCATCCATAGCACTTCTATCTTCAGTCACAACTTATTTATACATCAGTGAGACATTCACCAAAAAAGTTGGAGAATATGACAAGGCAGTAAAATCACCTTCCATATGGTCCAATTATCAACATGTCTTAAAAGACCGGATTTATATTACATTTCTAATTGCAACATTATGTGTAGTCTCGCTTGAAAGTCATCTGACTAATTATATAGCAGTTCATTTACAACATACAGTTGAGGAAACTTCCTTGTTCGGATTCATTACAGTCGATGGGATAAATATGATTGGCATTTTACACGCAGAAAACACATTACTTATCGTAGTAGCAGTTGGTTTGGTAAGCTGGTTTATTAGAAAAAAATCTGATTATACGCGGCTAATCTATGGAATGGCACTCTACGTGTGTAGTTACGCCATTTTAAGTTACACTTCTAACCCATTACTTTTGATTGGATTGATGGTATTCATTTCAATTGGTGAACTAATGTATGCTCCAGTTCGCCAAAGTTTGCTTGCTGATTTAGCAGACGAATCCCATCGCAGCTCCTACCTTGCGCTGAATAGTTTCATGGGTCAAGGGACAATGATTATAGCAGGTGCTGTTATCACAATTGGTGGAATTTTGCCAGGGTATATTATAAGCAGTGGTTTCCTGTTAGGGGGTATGACAGGAGTGTTTTTGATGGCTTATGTCGTGAATCAGCTAAAAAGAAATGAGTATGATCAGCAAAAGCAAACTGGATAACTCACTTCTTTTATGGATTCTTGTAGTGAACTTTAACGTGAAAGATGTGCAGCTTGGTTAAAATCTTTCACATTCCACTTTTCTTCTTGGAAATAAATATTGCTTATACAGGCGTTTACTAGTTTGGTCTTTCCTGAACCTATATCACCATCTGAAACAGTACCGAGAATAGAATTTATAACTGCACCATGTGCTACAAGCAGAACCATACTACCATGATACGTTTGGTTTATTTCATGAATGCCTGTCATAATTCGTTCTTTAAATTCCTGCTCTTCCTCCTGATTTGGAAATATTTTATCCGGGAATTTTTCTACTCTCTCTTGTGGCGTCGTTCCTTCAGCATCACCAAAAGATCTTTCCTTAAAAGTAGCCATCTCAGCAAAAGGGATATTCAATTTTTCATTTATAATCTCAGCCGTTTGCTTCGCTCTTGTCAACGGACTTGTGATTAGTACATCCCATTGCGAGGACTCTAAAAATGCAGCGCATTCCTCAGCCTGCAAAATACCCGTTCTATTTAAAGGTATATCCGTTGCTCCCTGCAGCTTTTGGGATGCGTTCCAATTTGTTTCTCCATGTCTTATTAAGCATATAGTAGTGATGATAATTTCCTCCTTTGTTTCCTGGTATTATTAAATGTCACTTCGGTAAATCCCTTTTCCCATTATAACCTGAACATCATCCATTGATATAACTACAGCATTTTCCTTAATGACTGCCCAGCCCTTGCTTATATATAAATTTATCGCAGGTTTGTTTTCTGCCGAAGTTGTTAAGACAGATGTATCATGATCAATTTCGTTTAGTAGTCTATCATGCAATTTCCCACCAATCCCCATGCGCTTAACCTTGGTTTCTACAACTAATTCAACAAACTCGAAACAATCGTTTAACCATTCGATTTCTTGTTGGTATGTTAATTGTACTGCCAGCTTTTCGCGGTAAAATTGACCAGGCAAACTTGTATAGCCATATGTAAATCCAAGTAACGTTCCACTTTTATCTTTGGCCATAAATCCCTTGAAACCATTATAACAAGTATGTTTATTGATATTTTCAACAGCACTTTCAAAGTCCTGGGAAGTATAGGTATCTCCTATAAATGTTTTGCAATAAAGGGCTGCAACGCTATGTAGATCTTCATCCTTTTTACCAAACGGAGTAATCATTTGATCCCTCTCCCATATTGTCTTTGTATATGCAATATTCATTCTTAATCGTTGCATGTTAGTTTTACTTGTGCGGCCTGCAGGTTGAAGATCTCGATATCCGATTGAAGTTCTACATACCCGGTTGAAGTTCTCCTTCTGGTTAAAATTCACATTTAGGCCGATATATTCACTCTCCAGTTGAAAAACTAAATTTCAAGTCAAGTCGATATCTCTCCCTTTAGGTAACCTGCAAGTAATCTTAATACGTGGTATCCGCTATTGTTTCATATTTCAATCCCAGTCCATCCTCAACAGTGACACGAAGTTCAACATCAGCTTCATTGTCTATCTTATCTTCAAGATTGTAGGAATTATGGTAGTTGATATTTTCCGTAAAAGGGTCCGAATGCATGCCCTGATTTCTCTTTAATATATCCATTTCCTTAATGAGTTTGCCGTTCACATACAGATATGCATTAGCACTTTTCACTTTTAAATCATCTTTATTTTCTGCGAGCATAAGTTCCTGCTTTAAGCGGTTATGAATGTTTATGTTCACTTCAAATTGTCCATTACCTCTTGGATGTAAAAAAGCATCAATCATGATTCGATTATCTAACTGTTCTTTAAATTTTAAGTTTAACAGGTCCTCACTTCTCTTACCATCGGCTGATGTCGCAATTACTTGTGTTTCATAATTTCCGTTCAATGGAAAAGTATGCTCTAGAGAATAGTTTAGCCCACCCTTATTTTTAACTTCAAGTTCCGACCACTTCTTAGTACCTTCTTCTCGATATAAGAAAGCTATTTTCTCTTCATCAGACAGGTCACGTAAACTCCATTCCAAAATTACGTCAATTGTATTTTCCTTCAGATTGACATTAGTAATTTTATATTCCTTATCAGGTATCCATAATTGCTCTTGTAAAAATTCATCCATTTGTGAATTTACTTGCGAAGATATGTTTCGTACCGAATTGTTTACATTCTGAATCTGACCTTGCATATTATCTAACGTCTGCATCCGGTCCTCTACATTACTAATTTTAACGTAGTTTAATAGGCTAATGATAACGAGAATTCCAATTGCTATACTATAAATTATGTTTTGCTTTGACACATCTCTACCTCCATATGAACCATCTCTTCAACGACTCCGTATTTTTAAATTAAATCTGCATCAACGATTCAATTAAGATGCACACTCCAATCCCTTGAGAATTTTAATCCCCTCGAATATTCTCCCCCATTGAATAATGGTTTCTTTCACCTGTATCAGAATTTGAATTTTTGTATTGATCGTAATTTTTGTTGATTCGCTTTTTGCGTTTCAAATCAACTACAACACCAAAAATCAAAACCGGAAATATAAACATACCTAAGAAAATTACCCAGAACATATGAACTAATCCCTCCTTCGAATAATAAGCATTACGTCATCGTAAAAATTTATCGTATTTATCAATTACATCCGGATCTAATCCTGTAGTTGATTGAGCTTCCCTTTGCATTGATTCGTTACATTTTTTACAGACATAGTGAGCTTTTGGATTCTTTTTAATTTTTTGGTACTGAGCATCTGAATAATCAATTGTATAATTCTTTTTGCAGAAAGAACACTTTGTTTTTATCATTCTTACCCGCTCCCTATCCTGGATTTGTGATGTACATTAATAAATATAAATACTTGGATTTCAAGAGTCCTCATCCCCTGGAATACACACATATTTTTTACTAGTGTACTATTTGTTTAACAAGCTGTTCTGCAATATTATATGAAACCTGCTTATTTATTTCATCATTAAATACCACATTTAATTTGTACGAACTTTCCCCAGTATTAATTGTATATATTGCATGCTTATCGTCAATTAGAATTTGAACTTTTTCTCCTAAAATAGTTGTAACATCAGAGTTAACTATTTTAGATTCAGAGTTACTTACCTCAATATAAAAGTCATTCCTGCTGTCAGGGTTCCCAAATAAAACATTCATGTTATGCCCTTTTCTTAAAAGCTCTTTTTCTTCCTTGGTCAACTCTGGTAAATTGTCTTTTTCAGTGGTGTATCCTAATCGAAATCTCTTGTTCTCACCTACTGGAAGATATTCAATACTAGCAAAGTTCATAACAAAGCCTCGAAATTTTGGAATTTCGACATTATATTTGACTTCATCATTAACCTGGTCCTGTATGGTTTGGGTTGAAGTTTGCTGGCTGCAGCCTGAAATTATAAGAATCACCATCATCGAAAATACAATTAATCTCAGCATCATCCCCCCTAAAGTTGAAGAACTCCTTACTATATATATTTCTCTACATATGTCCAAATTCCTTTAATCAAGAAGGTCAACCGGATAGATGGGTATCATAAGAATACCTAAACAAATATTTTATTTTTAAAATGAATGTTTTATTCTTTTAATTCGTCTTATATATAGAGAAGAATTATGAAATGGGAGGACGGTGCCTCGTTGGATAAATTTGTCGAACAATACCGGAACAACGAAATCGATAAAGAACAATTAATTCAAGAATTGATGACACATTACGGGTCACAGGTCACAAGATTGGCCTACTCCTATGTCAAAGATGTACAGACTGCTGAAAACATTGCACAGGATGTATTCATTAAATGTTATAAAAAGATACATCATCTTAAGAAGGGTGCAGCTATTAAACCGTGGATTAACAGCATCACTATCAATAAGTGCAAGGATCATTTTCGAAGCGGATGGGTAAAACATCTGCGTTTAAATGTGGATTTTTCTCATTGGATTAAAAGCACAGCTCCATCTCCAGAAACCGAGATGACCAAGAAGGATCAGCATGACGAACTAACGAAAGAAGTTCTTTCCCTTCCTGTTAAATACCGGGAAGTAATCATCTGTTATCACTTTCAAGAACTTTCAATCAACGAAACCAGTGAATTGCTCAATGTCAAAGTGCCAACAGTTTCGTCAAGATTAAGAAGAGCTCGTCTAATGCTGAAAGAAAAACTGGAGGGGGACCATAAATGAAGGAAAGACTAAACGAATTCTCAAAAAAATCCAGCTTAAACAACATTGAGTTTTCTGATGAGAGCCGTGAACAGGTGATGCAGCATATCTCTAAAAAAAATAAAGGAAGCGTCTTTTCAATGTGGAACAAAAGAATATTGAGCGCAGCAACACTCTTGCTTTTATTAATGGTTCCGGCCTATATCACCTTTAATTCACTACAGGATAATGCAACAGATTCAAATGAAAATCTTTCTGGGCCAAGTGAAGATCCTAAGATACAAACAGTTGAACCAGATAGACCACCACTGGAGGACTTGGAAAATCAGTATGAAAGTATGATCATGCAAGAAGAAGAACAACTTGAGGTAGTAAATTATGACACAAAACAGGAACTGATTGATGTCTTTACCAAAATAATGAGTCTGGACTTAGCAGTAGAAAGTGCAGATCAATTTTTCCGTGTCAGCGATGGAGAACTTTTTGTAAGTGAGTCAGGAGGTCCACCACTAATTGATTTCGATACAGAATATAACTTAACCAAAAACAGTGATAAGGAATACGATTTAACACAAACACAAGAAAACGAACTCACAGGGAATATCCGTCTGACCGTTACCTATCAATATCAGGAAGGCGCCTGGATTATCGCGAACAGAAATGTGGAATCCTTGGACAAATATTGAACTACCCGCCACTTATCGGCCTTACGGTCCGATTGAAGTGGGGATTCCTAAGAACACAGGCGTAACCGCCAGTTATGGATTAGGCTATCCCCGCAGTTCCTGCGGTTAGAAGTCTTATTGCTTCGTTTTTAAGGTTTAATCCTGCGTTGATATCTCGATGGTGATGTGCACCACATACACAGGTCCACTCACGCACCCG
>JBDNGJ010000207.1:0-7001 GCA_041689365.1 Virgibacillus sp. | reverse complement strand
AGCTGATGAAGTTGCCATTCAAGAGTACGATAAATATAATCAACATCGAATTAAACAACAATCAAACGACGACTTTGATCAATTTATTGAGAACAATAATCTGAAGAAATAAATTTATCGGGGTTTCAGAAGCATGGGGGCGGAGCACTTGCTTCGTATTTCCTAATGGAAGCGGCTGGGCCGTCGCTGTACTTCTCTCATGAATAAGTTGATAAACTAGGTTTTTTGGGAAAAAAGAACATACGGGAATTTTTCTGTTTTGACAAAAAGAAAGTGATAAACTTATTTTTAATAGTACCCATGAATAAATAGTAAAGGGATGATCAAAGGATGTCTAATTCTTTTAAAAGTAATGATAATGTCGTTCAATCTCCTGATATAGAGGAGAATTTTCCAATTAGTTTCGAGGAAATAGAAAGTGTAGCAAAACAGGCTATGTCTGCTCCTGCTTTTAGTTATATCGCTTCTGGGGCCGGTGGTGAGGAGACAGTCAGGAAAAATGCCGATGCATTTAAGAAATATTCAATCACCCCAAGATTATTAAATGATGTTTCCAAATTGGATACGAGTATAACTATTTTTGGACAAACATACCCTACGCCACTATTACTTGCACCAGTGGGTGTTTTAAAATTAGCTGATGAACAGGGAGATCTGGCTGTTGCCCGGGCAGCATCCAAATACAGGATTCCGTTTATACAAAGTACCGTTTCGAGTTATTCAATTGAAGATGTAGCTCAAGCTACAAGTGGTAGTTCTAAATGGTTTCAATTATATTGGTCTACCAACGAGGAAATTTCCTTTAATATGGTGAAACGAGCTGAAGAAGCAGGTTATGAAGCGATTGTTTTAACGATAGATACTATTACACTAGGTTATAGAGAGAAAGACATGTATCATCGCTTTTCACCATTGGAACAAGGCTACGGTCAAGGAAACTTTGAATCTGATCCTGTATTCTTAAAAACATTGGAAAAGGTTAATTCACGCACTATATTTCAGGGAATTGTAGATAATATTAATTACCCAGCTTTAAATTGGAAACATGTCAAAGAGGTGAAAAATAGAACGTCATTGCCAATCATTTTAAAAGGGATTTTACATCCTGAAGATGCTCTTCGGGCTATTGAATATGGTGTTGATGGAATTATCGTTTCAAATCATGGTGGACGGCAATTAGATGGTGTTATTTCTAGCATTGATGCTCTACCTGAAATCGTAAAGGCTGTAGATAGTCAAATTCCTGTATTATTTGATAGTGGGATCCGAAGAGGGATTGATGCCTTAAAGGTGCTAGCTCTTGGGGCTGATGCTGTCCTGACTGGCCGTCCATACGTCTATAGCCTAGCTGCAGGTGGCGAAAAAGGGGTAGACCAATTTTTAGCTAATTTTCTTCAGGATCTTCAAACTTCTATGATGTTGTCCGGTGTTAAAAATGTAGAAGAACTACGTCAATTAAAAATAGTAAGTGCATAGGTTAAATCATTTTATTAAATCATACAAAATTAGCTTAAATAACAATCCACCATGTTCATGGATGACATTGCTATAGTGACTAACCAATCGCAAATCTATGAAAGTGTCGAATATGCCGCAGTGGTAAGTAAATACAGATTTTCTGTTAAGGGAGCGGAAGTATCGAATAACAGAAGTAATTGCATAAAAATATACTATATTTTATACATTTATTTTTATATCCGAAAAGCCTGTTTTCTAGTCATTTAAAAAGAAGACAGGCTTTATTAGTAAGATAAGTCACACAAAGAAAGATAAAAAGCACTATTGCATATTTATACAAATCCATGTATATTATAAGATATTAAACTAAGCGGAAATAATTTGCTCCAGAATATCTACTTAAAATACGAAGAAGTTGGGGAGAGTCTACATGTTAACTGAAAAACTACAACAGGCAGAAGAAGTTACGAACAAAAAGGAGTTTACAGCTAAACAATATATGCGCTTTTGGATTCCTTCATTAATTGGCGTGTTGCTGTTTTTAGTCCCTATTTCAGTAAATGGAAAAGTAACAATTGGATTAGGGATTTTAGCGGATGGTTTACAGGGTGCCATAGCTGATTATATTCCTTTAATGATGACAATTATCCTCTGTATATCTGCTGCTGGTAGTTTGCTTGTTAAATATACCACAATAGAAGCGGTTAATAAGAGTGCATTCTTAACGGCATTATTTGACATCACGTCATTCTGGTTAATCTTGAGATGTATTGGCGCGTTATTTGCTGTTCTTACATTGAATCAAATAGGTCCTGAATTTATTTGGTCGGATATTACGGGCGGAGTAGTATTATATGATTTAATTCCGGTATTAATGGTTTGGTTTTTATTTGCTTGTTTATTTATGCCTCTCTTACTTCAATTTGGGTTGATGGATTTTATTGGAACATTGGTACGTAGAGTGATGTTTCCTTTATTCAGGCTACCTGGGCGTTCCTCTGTTGATGCCTTAGCATCATGGATGGGAAGTGGAACAGTCGGTGTATTATTAACGACACAACAATATGAATCTGGTTATTATACAAAACGTGAAGCATCTGTAGTTGCAACGAACTTTTCGATTGCTTCGATAGCCTTTAGTCTTGTGATTGCACGGTTTCTAAACATTGACCATATGTTTATCCAGTTTTATTTTACCGTAATTGTAACAGGCGTAATTGCTGCTATAATTTGTCCACGGATCCCACCTCTCTCAAATAAGAAAGATACGTATTACGGGCCGGTTGGGAAACAAATAGATGAAGTTGTGCCAGAAGGAGTATCTAGTTTCCAGTGGGGCGTAAAAAAGGCTGTTGAAAAAGCAGACCAAGTCAAGAGTTACCCTGGTGTTATAAAAAGCGGGGTACAGAATGTGATCGATATTTGGTTCGCTTTAATACCATTGGTGATGGCGTTAGGGACGGTAGCACTTGTTATTGCGGTGTTTACGCCTATCTTTAATTACTTATCATATCCATTCGTACCATTACTTCAATTACTGCAAATTCCAGAGGCTCAAGCTGCTGCACCTGCAATGCTTGTTGGTTTTGCAGATATGTTTCTACCGGCTGTAATTGGAAGTGGGATTGAGTCAGAACTTACACGTTTTGTTATAGGTGTAATGTCCCTATCTCAGTTAATCTACATGTCTGAAATTGGCATACTATTAATTAAATCAAAAATTCCCGTTTCATTTGGGCAGCTGTTTATTATCTTTCTGCAAAGAACAATCGTGACGCTGCCGGTTGCTGCATTAATGGCACATCTGTTATTTTTCTAGTGAATTAGACTAGTTCAGTTTTAGGGGAGAAAACACGAATGGGGATCCGCCAGACAATCGAAGCGGATCCTCCATTAAAAATTGTTCTTCAATAGCAGGGTTTTTTTCAAAAAATATTTACCCAATGCTTTCTATTATTATTTTGGTATTATGGAGGTAGTGATCTGCATATAACAGCAAGATTAATGGAAAGGTGAATGATAGAAATGAATAGTGAATCTTTTTTCACTGAAAGCACGAAGGCCGCACTTAAGAATAACCCACCGGGCGAATGGATGCCAACACTTCCAGATGGATGTATACGTTTAAGTTCCGGATTCCCGGCACCTAATCTTATTCCGGCCGAGCAGCTTCAAGCAGCAGTTACCCACCTGCTTGAAGAAGAGAAGGATTTACCACTGCATTATGTTGGAAGTCCTAAAATGGCAAAGCTCAAGGAGCAGATTAAAGATAGATTGTTCCGCCGCGGTATTCGTGTTTCAGAAGAAGAGTTCCTAATTACATCTGGTGCATGTCAGGCGATCGATCTGGTTGCCCGCGTTTTAATGGATCATGAAACGGTCGTTGCGATAGAATCACCAACATATATGGAAGCGTTAGAAATCTTCCAAAACTATACGGAACACATTATTAGCATTCCAGTGGATGAGCACGGTCTGCAAACAAATAAATTGGAAGCGACGTTAGCGGAAAGGAAAAGGAAAGGGCTCCCGCTTCCTCGTATTCTATATACCATCCCAACTTTTCAAAATCCAACAGGTACAACGATGACAACGGATCGCCGGAAACATGTGCTGGAGCTTGCTGCCAAATATGATTTTCTTATTTTAGAAGATGATGCTTATGGCGAATTATACTTTCATGAACAAGCAGACCCTTTAAAAGCAATGGACAACGAAGGCCGTGTGCTTCATCTTGGTTCTTTATCCAAGGTAGTTGCGCCGGGAATGCGAATCGGATGGGTAACTGCAACGCCCGAATGGATTTCCGCTGTGGCTTGGTTTAAAAAGGATTTAGACCATCCATTTGCCCAAGCAACAATGGCTTCCTATTTAGAAGAAAATGATTTCGATAAGCGGCTTAAATCCTTAAGGGAAACATATCAACGTAAGTGTACCGTCCTACTTTCCGAATTGGACCAGCACATGCCAAAATCGGTCTCCTGGTATGTATCTGAAGGTGGTTACTTTGTTTGGGTCAAAATTGCTGGAGTTGATACGTCGGAACTTTTAACTCAAGCTCTCGATGAAGGTGTCTCCTATATCCCGGGCAAATATTTTTTCCTGAATCAGCAGGATGGAGCGGAATACCTTCGTCTATCATTTAGTTATGCGGAGGAAAAAGATATCGTAGAGGGAGTTCAAAAACTAAGTAACGTTATTAAACGAATTCTTTCAGATTAAATGGGTCAGTCCCCAGTGCTAAAGCGATAGCGTAATGGAGGACTGACCTATTTTGGCAGTGAAAAAAGTATTTAGTCAAAGTAAAATCCGAACTACGATTCAAAATTCTTGAAATAGAATTTGAAGTAGTTCGGATTTTTGTTTCATTGTGAAACAAGCCTATATAAATTTACTTCTCAACCGTACCCGCATCTGCTGGATGAACGCCATGACGGTAATAATCCTTGTACTCAGGCTTCATTGGTTTTTGTCCACGAATGATGTCTGCTGCTTTTTCTGCTAACATTAATACCGGTGCATGGATATTTCCGTTTGTTGTATGCGGCATGGCCGATGCATCAACAACCCGCAAATTTTCCACGCCATGAACTTTCATCGTCAGCGGATCTACGACTGCCATCGGATCGGATGCAGGTCCCATTTTTGCCGTGCAGGATGGATGGAGTGCCGTTTCCGCATCATTTGCTACCCACTCTAGTATTTCTTCATCCGTTTCAACAGATGGACCAGGTGAGATTTCGCCTGTACTGTAAGGAGTCATTGCAGGCTGAGATAGGATATTCCGTGAAACGCGTATTGTTTCAATCCACTCCTGTCGATCCTTTTCAGTAGATAGATAGTTAAATACAATGCTTGGATGCTCAAAAGGATTACGCGAACGAATCTTCAGACTGCCTCTGGAATTGGAGTACATCGGTCCAACGTGTACTTGGAATCCATGTTCCGTGTCTGCTTTTTTCCCATCATATCGAACTGCAAGCGGCAGGAAGTGGAACATCAGATTCGGATAATCTACATCGTTATTCGAACGGGCGAACCCGCCTCCTTCAAAATGGTTCGTTGCTGCTGGACCAGTACGTCCAAGAAGCCATTGTAAGCCGATCCATGGCATTTTTGCTTTATTTAAGCTAGGTTGTTCTGAAACCGGCTGTGGACAAGCGTGCTGAATATATACTTCGAGATGATCTTCAAGGTTCTCACCGACACCTGGCAAGTCAACAACCGGGTCAATGCCAAGTGACTTCAAATGGTTAGCGTCCCCTACACCGGACAATTGAAGCAGCTGCGGCGTGTTGAATGCGCCACCGGAAAGAATTACTTCACCCGCGTTAACATGATGGGTTTTTCCATTCTGCTGGTATGTTAGACCCGTCGCTTGATTACCATCAAAATTAATGTTCTTCACAAAAGCGCGCGTCTCTACTGTAAGGTTTTTGCGTCGCATAGCAGGACGTAAATATGCGCGTGAAGCGGAGACCCGTCTTCCGTTGTGTATATGGCTGTCAAATGGGCCAAATCCTTCTTGACGAAAACCATTTACATCGGGTGTTCTCGTGTAACCAGCCTCAACAGCTGAATCGAAAAAGGCTTGAAATAAAGGATTCGTTGCAGGTCCGCGCTTTAATTTAACAGGACCATGGTGACCGCGATGCTCATCAGATGGGTCTGCTCCAGAGGCTGTCTCCAGTCGTTTAAAGTACGGAAGACAATGGGCATAATCCCAGGTTTCCATACCTGATTCAGCCCCCCACCGTTCATAGTCCATTGGGTTCCCGCGCTGATAAATCATTCCATTAATGGAACTTGATCCTCCAAGCACTTTCCCCCGTGCATGTGGGACACGGCGCCCATTCATATAAGGCTCTTCATCCGTCGAATAGATCCAGTCATAGAAGCGATTGCCTGACGGGAACATTAAAGCTGCCGGCATTTGAATAAACAAATCCCAAAAGTAATCATTACGCCCCGCTTCCAGAACTAGAACACTTTTATTCTTATCAATACTTAGACGATTGCCAAGTACAGAACCTGCACTGCCACCGCCAACAATTATATAGTCATATGTTTGATTCATCTGTAATACCTCCTGAAAATTGTTAAATGGAATACAGTAGACAAAGAAAATTTTAAAAATATTCATCAGAAACTTCATGCAATCTATTCATTTTCTTCGACTGTGTTTTAAATATTAAATTTGTTAAATATATTTTTAACAGTACAAATATAACATGATTTTTTAAACTTGTAAAACTCGAGGGAGTATTCTTGGGGAAAGCGTAATATAGCTCTAAACCTTTCTATTAAAAAAGTCTAGAGCTATTCTTCATTAAGCTTACTTGAGTTGACTTTGGATCAACGGTACGTATTTGATAGATGATGTGACGTAGTATTAAAATAATTTATGTGCGATGACATCGCTCCAGAAATACACTGCGCTTTCCGTGGGCGGCTGTTGAGCCCTCTTCGTGCAAACGCACTCAGTGGTCTCACCTAGGCCTTTGCTCCCACAGGAGTCTCCGTGTATTTCCTCCGCTGGGTTT
>JBDNGJ010000206.1:0-1855 GCA_041689365.1 Virgibacillus sp. | reverse complement strand
GCAACATCATTTGCTAGACTTGCAAACATAACTGGAATGTCGCAGGATGATTTTGATAAATTAGGAAGTTCAACGGTTTCACTTGGAAATTCTATGGCCACAACTGAAAAAGAAATTTCTGAAATGTCCTTACGGCTAGCAGCTCAGGGTTCACTTGTTGGTTTAAGTGAATCTCAAATTCTAGCTTTGGCAGGATCTATGAGCTCTCTGGGTAAACAAAAATGCCCCGTCGTTGAGAAATCAGTGGCTTAAAATATCGAGTGAATTCAGGGGAAAGTTAAGGTATTTAATAGTAAAATATGGTATAATAGGGGTGTAGGATAGATAAGGATTAATTACCCTTATCGAAAGAGTGTTATCCCAAACGCTCTTCCTGCATTAATACAATTGGGAATAAACTACGGGAGGTTTATTTACAATGGGGAAAAAGCTAACTCATAATGATTTTTTAAAAAGAGTGAAAAAACTTACAGGTGATGAGTATATGGTCGTTGGCGAATATCAAGGTGCGGACGCTAAGATGGTGATGAAACATTTTTCATGCGGAAATGAATACCTTGTGACACCTTATAAATTCAGTAGTGGGAGAAGATGCCCTAAGTGCGCTGGTAATCAAAAGAAAACTCACGAACAATTCAAAATAGAATTTAATGTCGTATTTAAGGGCGAATATGACCTTATTGGAACTTATAAGGGTGCTAGAAATAAAGTTAAAATTATTCACAATAAATGTGGTCATAACTATGAAGCTACACCTGATGGTCTTTTGAATAAAAAGTCAAAATGTCCAGCTTGTAACGAAAAAGCCCTTAGGCTATCGAGGATAAAAAGTCCCGAAACGTTTGAGAAGGAATTTAATCAATTGTGTAACGGCGACTATAAACTACTTTCAAAGTATAAAAGAGACCATTTGAAGATAAAAGTTAAACACTTAAACTGCGGGGAAATATACGAAGTTGAAGCATCTTCTTTTATCCAAGGGACTAGGTGTAAGTCTTGTCAAGCAAAAAAAGTACACCTAAACCAAACTTGGACGCAACGCGATTTTGAAGAAAAGATAGCTGGACTTGGTTTTGGGAAATATGAATTATTAAGCCAATATACCTTATCTGTCAACAAAGTGAAGCTGAGACACTTAACATGCGGGAGTGAATATGAAGTAACGCCAGGACAATTTATACAAGGCTCAAGGTGTCCACACTGCCAGTCAAGCAAGGGAGAAATGAAAGTAGAATTGTATTTACGAGAAAACAAATATGAATTCAAACCGCAATATAGATTTGGTGATTGTAGATATAAAAGACCACTACCTTTTGATTTCGCTATTTTAAAAGATGATGAGATTACTTGTTTAATAGAATATCAAGGGCACCAACATTTCACCCCTATTGAAGTGTTTGGTGGGAAAAAGGGATATGAAATGACTAAGATTAGAGATAGAATCAAGGAAACATACTGTAAAGAAAACAATATCCCTTTGATTGAGATACCATATACCATTAAAGATGTTAATTCATTTTTGGACGAAAAACTATTAAAACACTATGCCAATCCTGATCCAAGCACACTAGAAATGGTGTGAAGGTGCAACGACTAGATTAATAACCTACCCTCGAAGTCATTCTTATAGAATGGCTTTTTGTATTGGTGAAAATCCACGAGCGCTCGACACCTAAGCATTAAGTTGTAGGTGATGATATAGTCTGAACTGCACGGAAACGTGCAGAGGTTAGGATAAAGAGCCTAACGATAACAAATTGATTAAGAGCGAGGCTGGCGGAACCGCCATGTCAATGGTTTTAAAAAAGATAGACGGTGCAGTTGATAAGAGTGGGGAGAAATTAGAAGGATTTGC
>JBDNGJ010000205.1:0-2704 GCA_041689365.1 Virgibacillus sp. | reverse complement strand
GCCTCAAAAAATAACAAACCAATGTTAACTTTAGAGATAAATACAATGAACAATATGTAGAAAATATGATAGAGGGAAGAAAGTTGCTATTATTGTTTCCATAATTAAGAGTTATAAATCCACAGCAATGAATAAATGAAGAAAACAACGTTGTTTCCTTCATTTATATGTTCATTTATTCAAATACGTCTCAAGAGCTTCTTCAATAAGTAAGTAAATGTTTTTCTCTTGAACTACAGCCTGTGTTTTTAATTCCTTATGAAGATCCGTCCTTATATCAAATGACACTCTCTTTCTTTCGACTTTCTTTTGGTTTTTGTTTTGATCATTTTCTTTTTCACCTATATCTTCACTTAAAGCCTGTGTGGGTGTTATATTTTTTTGTTGCCTTGTTCTATTCTTCATATCATCTGTTTTTGACACGATTCATCAACTCCTCATAAAATTTTTCATATTGATAACTAGCTTTCTTTAACTCTTTATTGTCGTTAAAGCCATATAAAGACAACCTCCCAATCGGAGCTTTTCGTGTAATAATTGTATTAAAAACAAGATCTGGATAATCCTCAGCTATAAGTTCATTAAACGCTTTCGCATCATTTCTACGAACGTCATTCATCGTTCTTAAAATGCCAATAGCTTCTGGGTTTTTACTACTGATTTCATTCGCACTGTTAATGGAATCCATAAAGTTAGGAATAGCTGAATAACACCAATTTGAACATTCGTACATGACTACAACATAGTTACTTGTACACAGAGAATTTGTTGTTTGTTCACTAAGTGATGGTGGCGTATCAATTAATATAAAATCATATTCACCTTCAATAACTTGTAATGTTCTATCCAACACCAAACTCGGACTTCCGCTATATGGAAATGCATCGCCTGAATAACTTTTCCCTGTATAAATCCACCTAGGAAACGTAGCCAAAAAGTTATTTGCTGGTAGCAAATGGATATTATCACTTATGCTTACTATATATTTAGAAGCATCGTTATACTGCATAGCCTCTAATATAGATCTTCCAACAAATTCATTGGACGGTTCTCCAGATAATAATTCTGTTAAATTTCCTTGTGAATCCATATCGACTACCAGTACTTTATATTTTTCACTCATGAGATATGCCAACATCCCCGTTGTAGTCGATTTACCGCAACCACCTTTTTGTATGCCCATTGTAATCGTAATTGCCATCGCAATCTCTCCTCACCTTCATATAGATAAATAAACATTGGTTTCTTCTTATATTTATCAAGTTTGTTTAAATAAATAAACGTTTATTCCTTCCCTCCTTTCTTACTTTATACTATTCAATCTTTTAATGCAAGGAAACAATAAACAAAACAAACAACGTTTATTCATTACTTCATTACCTCACACCATTTTGTTTTTAATGCAAAAGTGAATTCTATAAATCCGTGCATGAAAATATTATCATTAGTCAATTAAATTTTAATAAATATATATATGTATCGTTTGTTGTACAGGAAACAACATTTAAATCAATATAGGAAGGAATAAACGTTTATTCCTTCCTATATTGATATTTTTCTAAGAATTATAAGACAATCAAGTGATATTTATAAGAAAATAAAAAAATGAATTGCAACCTCTTTCAAAAAAGGTGAAGAAGGTAAGGAATAAAACAACGTTTATTCCTTACCTTCTTCAACATTATTGCCTAACTAAATTGCCTACGGATACTTCAAAAGATCAACTCTAATCTGGGATACGAAGATTATGTTATATAAAGTGTATACAGGTAATTAAACGAGACGAAGGCAGCTACCTTGATCTCGGTCTAGAATAAATAATCCCTTGAACAACTTCATCCATAAATGCTTGCGTCATTTATATTACGCTAATTAACAAGTTTTGGTATTACCACTCACCGTGTAAACCTACTTTTGTAGATCCTCTAACAAACTAATTTAACCCTGCTTTTAAAGACAACGTTTATTCGTTTATTTACTTGTTTAAATATTTTACCACTGTCATAGGTAGTATAAAATTGTATAAAGGTACCTTTTTATACAATTTCTGTTGCACTTTTAAGGTTTAAATTATATGATTAATATTATATATAAAGATATAAAAGGATATCTACAGATATCTAATTGTAATAAGCATTGAAAAAATAGAAAGGATTGATCTCTCATACCTACGAAGAAAAAACTGTTATCATATAATACAATAAAACATCCGGAAGTTACAGCTTTTTTTGATAGTCTTGAGGATGGCGTTCATTCGTATTATATGAGAGAAGCTATTAAACTTTATATGCAACACATGAATAACGGGTCTGTGAATCCATTTAAGAACGCATTAGAAGGTAATAAGGATCTTTTGAATACAAATCGGGGGAGCAAAGACGAACCAAAAGAATGACCTGGAAATGATGAATAACAGGAAGGGAAGCCTATCAATAGTACACAAAAGAAGGGGCTTCCATACAACACTGCTAAAAACAAAACCTTTTAATAAAACTACAGGACAAATATAATCATTTAAAGAGCCCTGGGGCGTTAATTGAGATAAGTAATATATTTAGCGGCATTTGCAATAAAGATAACCAGAAAACCTCTAGAAATGACAATTTGAGCTATGATAGATTCAATCTCTTATCAATCTATTACTTTAATCTAGCAAAAGTTGTCAAATTATAAAGGGAATGCTAGAATTTAGATAGTTCAAATT
>JBDNGJ010000204.1:0-9859 GCA_041689365.1 Virgibacillus sp. | reverse complement strand
AGAAAGCCTCTTCCAGTGGAGGCAGAATACGCAGACTCCTATGGGAACAGCACGTTCCGAAGACCCCGGAAGAAGCGTTCTGTGCTTCTGAGGAGGCTGAGGTCGTGCCCATGGAAAGCGAAGTATTCTGCCGGAACGAATTTAAGCTCTCAGCCTTTATTAAAAATAGGGAAAGCAGCAAAAATCTACGTCACATCATATAGCTAATACGTACCGTTAATCCAAAGTCAACTCAAGTAGTGTATCTTCAGCCTTTCTAATTCCTTCAAGGTTTATGTGTTCATTTTACGCTGCGAAAGTTGAATAGTTATAAGAATTTTCTTATGCACTATCAGTGTCTTCTTCTAATAGTTTTTTTAATTTCCGCTTACTCTTTCGGGATACCAATATATAAAGCGTATCATTTTCATTTATTACTGTTTGCCCGTTAGGTGTGACAATTTCATTATTTCGTATAATTGCGTTGATTAATGCATTATCCGGCAGCGTTATACTTTCAAGGGTATTACCAATAATTTTATTTTTACTTGTTACATCATATTCAACCATCTCCACATTGGTTTTTCCCATTGAAATCAACTCTAAAGAGTGTACCGGTTTTTCTTTTATTTCATTTTCCAACCCTAACTTGGAGGACAGATATGTAATAGTGGAACCTTGTATCAGTGTAGATGTTAAAACAACGAAAAATACAACATTAAACATCACCTGACTTCCTTCTACTTCTGCCAGCATAGGAAATATTGATAACACAATTGGAACTGCTCCACGCAAACCAGCCCATGATAAAAATATTTTTTCCTTAAGATTATACTGGGATTTTATTAAGTTAAGAAATACAGCAATCGGGCGTGCAACAAAAATTAAAACAACTGAAACTAATAATCCGTTGATTAGATAATTCCATTGGAACAATTCCGCTGGAAAAACGAATAACCCCAATATAACAAACATAACAATTTGTGCCATCCAAGCAAATCCTTCATTAAATCGAAGAATAGAATGACGATAGGTCAATTCTGAATTACCAATAATTAGTGCAGCGACGTAAACAGCAAGCAACCCACTGGCCCCCACCAATGCAGCTATGCTGTAGGCAGAAAATGCGAATGCAAGTCCAAATAAAGGATACAGTCCACTTGAATCCAAGTTAATACGATTAATCGAAAAACTGCCAGCCTTTCCAATTATCAGCCCGCATAATAACCCAATTCCCATCTGCCAGAAAAATGACCATATCAATGAACCTATCCCTGTTTGGTCCTGTATTATTAACTGAATAAGCGAAAGCGTCAGAAACATTGCCATTGGGTCGTTTGATCCCGATTCAGCCTCAAGTGTCGACTTAATTTTCCCTTTGATATTTTTATCCTTTAATACTGCAAATACTGCAGCAGCGTCAGTTGATCCCACAATAGATCCTAAAAGTAATCCCTCCAGCCAGGAAATACTAAGCATATACTTAGAAGCAACTGCAACAATCCCTGTAGTAACCAGTACACCTGATGTCGCCATAGTCAATGCTGATGGCAATACAGGTTTTATCTTTGTCCATTGTGTCTGTAAACCACCCTCAAATAAGATAATTATAAGTGCAATAATACCTATTAACTGCGCTATTGTGGCATTATCAAAATATATAATGTTTAATCCGTCACTTCCCACCAGCATACCGACACCGATAAATAATACAAGAGATGGTACACCTAAGCGTGCAGAGAACTTGGTAACAAGAACACTAATAATTAGTAATAATGCCAATAGCATTATGAATTGGTTTGACTCTAAAATTTCATGTAGCATGGATAGCCTCCTTTTAATTATGAAAAGGATGTAGGTAATGAGGGGTATTTCTGGAGTTACATAACTTCAATTAATAGTATAACAAAATAATGTTTATGGATATAAATATAGATATCCCAAGCAAAACGGTTTCAGAAAAATTCACCATAATTGTACTCACCGTTTGCGCTTAATTTCATAAGCTATAGTGACTAAATAATTTCCTCTCATTCTGCAGCTCTATGACAGCAAGGAGGGGTTAACATTTGAAGGACAACGAGTACAAACCGAAGCAATTATTAACCAAACGTGAAAAAGAGGTATTCGAACTCTTAGTACAAGACAAAACAACAAGGGAAATTGCCCAGGAATTGTTTATATCAGAGAAAACTGTCCGAAATCACATTTCAAATGCTATGCAAAAGTTAGGAGTCAAGGGGCGATCACAAGCTGTAGTAGAGCTCCTTCGCATGGGGGAATTAAAGCTCTAGAAGAAACCGACTTTCATTATTGGAAGTCGGTTTTTACTAATAGTTTTTCCTTCATCGAATCTAGGAACTGAATTGGTTTTCCCGATCCAGGATGTATGTAAACTAATCTCCCTCGACCAGTTAAACACAACTCACCTTTATCATTTAAAGCCATGTAATGGGTATCAAGTGAAGTGTTCCCTACATGGTTAACTTTTACATAAAGCCACATTTGTTCGTTAAAATACATTTGCTTATGATAATCACATTGTAAATCCGCAACAATTGGTATGCCTTCATCATTACTTTTTTCACTTTGAAATAAACCGACAGACTTTAAAAATTCTATACGCGCCTCTTCAAAGTAAATAAATGCCGATACATTGTTTACATGACCAAACATATCCGTTTCTGAGAAGCGGATTTTAATTGGTATATAAAAGGAAAATTCAGATTGCCATTTTGTTAAATCTCCAATATATGAAACAGTTTTCAAATAAAACTTCTCCTTCCTGTTTAGAAAACCTGTTTTTCAGCAGATAAGTGTTAGATAAGCCTTTGTTGCACTTAGGCAGTAAGAAAGCCTCTATGCTGCCGAAAAATGACCCTTACCAATGTTAGGTAAGGGCCATGGTATTTTCATAGTTTGATAGAATTAATGCGCATTGTCACTACCAAAGAAGTTTTTGAAAGATTGAATGTTTGTATCACGGTTCATAGCAGCAATTGATGTTGTCAACGGAATACCTTTAGGACACACCTGTACACAGTTTTGTGCATTACTACAACCCGAAATACCTCCGTCTTCCATTAACCCATCTAAACGTTCACTTTTATTCATTTCACCAGTTGGATGAGCATTAAACAATCTTGCTTGCGAAAGTGCTGCAGGTCCAATGAAATCTGATTTGTCGTTAACATTTGGACAAGCCTCCAAACAAACACCACAAGACATACATTTTGAAAGCTCATATGCCCATTGACGTTTTTTTTCGGGCATACGAGGTCCAGGGCCAAGATCATAGGTTCCATCAATAGGTACCCACGCCTTAATCTGTTTTAATGCATCAAACATTTGCTCGCGATCTACTATCAGATCACGAACAACCGGGAAGGTGCTCATTGGTTCCAGGCGAATTGGCTGCTCAATTTTATCTACTAGCGTAGCACATGATTGACGTGCTGTCCCGTTTATAACCATTGAGCAGGCTCCACAAACCTCCTCAAGACAACTCATATCCCAGTAGACAGGTGCTGTTTTTTCTCCATCTGCATTAACAGGATTTTGGCGAATTTCCATCAAACCTGAAATAACATTCATATTCTTTTTATATGGCACATTGAATGTCTCCTGATAAGAAGGTGTATCCGGGCTATCTTGTCGAGTTATGATAAATGTAACTGTACTTTGTTCAGCCATGCATATCTTTCTCCCCTCAATTATTTTTTAGAATAGTCCCTTAATCTCGGTTCTATAAGAGAAGTATCAACTTCTTCATATGTTATAACCGGAGCGTTTTCTGACTCATCAAATGTTGCAATAGTCGTTTTCAACCACTCTTCATCATTTCTTTCAGGG
Source organism: Virgibacillus sp. (assembly GCA_041689365.1). Taxonomy (GTDB): domain Bacteria; phylum Bacillota; class Bacilli; order Bacillales; family Amphibacillaceae; genus Lentibacillus. The sequence continues at coordinate 6,028 of JBDNGJ010000204.1, read as the reverse complement.
AATTCCGGTTTATAATGTGCGCCACGGCTTTCATTACGATTATAAGCGCCAAGAGCAATAACATGTGCTAAATGGAGCATATTTTGTAATTGCCGAGTAAACATCACACCTTGGTTACTCCAACGGGATGTATCGTCCATATTAATATTTTCCCATCGTCTCTGGAGATCTTTAATTTTTTCAATCGCATCTTTAAGTTTTTCATTATGACGTACAACTGTTACGTTATCTGTCATTAGTTCTCCAAGCTCTTTATGAAGCTGGTAAGCATTTTCATCGCCTTCCATTTTCATAAGCTTTTCAAACTTTTCCTGTTCCTCTTTTTCCCTATTCTCAAATAACTCAGGTGACATATCTTCAACATGTGTTTCAAGTTCCTCAATATATTTGATTGCATTTGGACCAGCAACAGAGCCACCGTATATTGCAGATAGTAACGAGTTAGCACCCAGACGGTTACCACCATGTTGTGAATAATCACACTCACCTGCTGCAAATATACCTGGAATACTAGTCATTTGATCATAATCAACCCAAAGTCCACCCATAGAGTAATGTACTGCAGGGAATATTTTCATTGGAACTTTACGAGGATCCTCACCAACAAACTTTTCATAAATTTCAATGATACCACCAAGTTTAACATCCAATTCTTTTGGATCTTTATGTGATAAATCAAGATAAACCATATTTTCCCCGTTAATGCCTAGCTTTTGATTTACACAGACATCAAATATTTCACGTGTAGCGATATCACGGGTAACAAGGTTCCCGTAAGCAGGATATTTCTCTTCCAGGAAGTACCATGGCTCTCCATCTTTATATGTCCAAATACGACCACCTTCACCACGCGCTGATTCACTCATTAAACGTAATTTATCATCACCTGGAATTGCAGTCGGATGAATTTGAATAAATTCTCCATTAGCATACTTTGCGCCTTGCTGGTACAAAGTACTTGCTGCTGACCCTGTATTAATCATTGAGTTTGTAGATTTGCCAAAGATTATTCCAGGACCGCCAGTAGACATAATTGTTGCATCTGATGGGAAGGATTTTATTTCATGTGTCTTAATGTTCTGTCCGACAATTCCTTTTCCTACACCATCATCATCTATAATAGCACCAAGAAACTCCCAGTTTTCATACTTATTTACTAACCCCTCAACTTCATAACGTCGAACCTGTTCGTCGAGTGCATATAATAATTGTTGACCTGTAGTTGCTCCTGCATATGCTGTACGGTGTACACTTGTACCACCAAAACGCCGGAAATCAAGAAGACCTTCAGGAGTACGGTTGAACATTACCCCCATACGGTCCAGTAAATTTATTATACCCGGTGCTGCGTCACACATCGCTTTCACAGGTGGCTGATTTGCAAGAAAGTCGCCACCATATACCGTGTCATCAAGGTGTTTCCACGGTGAATCTCCTTCACCTTTTGTGTTTACCGCACCGTTTATACCGCCCTGGGCACATACAGAGTGAGAACGTTTTACAGGCACAATAGAAAACAAATCTACTACAGCACCATCTTCAGCTGCTTTGATTGTTGCCATAAGACCGGCTAAACCGCCGCCTACAACCGCGACTTTACGATTACTCATAATATTTACTCACTCCCATTATTCTTAAATTAAACTCCATAAGCGAATTGAATTAATGCTCTTACACCGATATAGCTAATAGCCAGAAAGACGAGCAATGTTGCATATGTAGCAATCTTCTGGGACTTCGGTGATTGTGTAATGCCCCATGATACCAAAAAGCTCCATAATCCATTAGCAAAATGGAATGTAGTAGAGATTACGCCTAGGATGTAAAACCAGAACATTACAGGATCAGAAAGAATGTTTTCCATTAGACTGTAGTCCAATTCTGCATTGCCCATACCAATTTGGACACGTGTTTCCCAGACATGCCATGCGATAAAAACAAATGTAATTATACCTGTTACACGCTGCAAGTAAAACATCCAGTTACGGAAATAACCATATCGTTTTGTATTGTTTTTTGTAACAAATACAATATAAACCCCTAGGATTGCATGGAACAAAATTGGAAGGAATATAATAAATATTTCCAATACTAACCTAAATGGTAGGTCATGCATAAAACCTGCTGCTTTGTTAAAACTTTCTTCACCATATACAGCAAAATGGTTTACAACCAGGTGTTGAATCAAGAAAATCCCGATTGGTATTACCCCTAACAGGGAATGGAGTCTACGATAAAAAAACTCACGATGTTCTGCCATGTGTTACCCCCCTCAGTTATTATGTTATGTTAATTCTTAGTAATGCACAATATTTTATGACAATAAAGCACTAACATAGTTATTGTCCAAAAATGTACAATTTATGACATATTTATTGTACTTCTAACTATATGAAGCGTCAAGAAAAGGAGGCACTTTATTTTTTTTTTGTGACATATCTCATTTTTTTAGTATTTTATAATTTAGTTTTAGCTGTTTTATAAAACATTGTGCTTTTACCATCAATTACTCATAGTTAAAATAAACTTTGCTATACATGGCCACGACCGAAGCTTCCTTGCCTCGGCGACGTTGTCCGCAAAGGACGGTTTTAGTCAGCCTTCATTTAGTTGCTTCTTCCGGGGCTTCGGAACGTATTACTTCCCAAAGTCTACGTAATCTGCCTGCACTGACAAAGGTTCCCTGATTAAACCAACACTGCGGAAAAATAATCGCTTTCCACGGGGAACGCTCCAGCAAAAGCGCTCAGTACGCGGAGTCTTCAGAGACGTGACCTTTTCTAGCCGAAAACGACAACTCTTTTATAAAACACCCTAATTTTTTTAGTGGGATACTTGCACAATAACCAATTTATATAGATAATAAAACTAGTAAACTACTATACTACTAAGATAATCTTGAACAACATCGTGACCAGAGTGTCTGTGAGTTGGTTACTGATAGGAAAGGATGACATCTATGTCAAATGAACACGAGTCCATGTCTGTTTCACTTTTGGATAAACTCCATACATCTGGTGCCGGGTATGACGTACTGCGATATATAGGATTACCTGAGGTATTTGGGACTGAATCAAATACGCTTCTTTATTTCATGGGCAAAAATATCGCCAGGAAACTAGAAATTCAGTCCACAACGGATATCATTTTCGCGTTTGATAAACTGGGCTGGGGCAACTTGGAACTTGTTAAGGAAAAAAAGAAAGAACTCATTTTCCAGCTAATGTCTGACTCTGTTGTATATCGGTTAAATGCACCTTTTGAAACAGATTTTCGTTTGGAGGCTGGATTTTTAGCTGAAGCAATTCAAATCATTAAAGGGATACCATGTGAATGTACAGAAGAAATACATAAAAAAGTTCACCAAGTAGAATTCTCTATTATCTTTACAGATTATTAGGAATTGATCTGAAGCGAAACAATATACACGTTTCGCTTCTTATTTTTCGCTCTTTAAGTGGTCTAATATTACTTCAGCAATGTTTGTTGGTACACCTAATTTTGTTAAGTCAGGTAATGAGGCATTCCTAATCTCCGTCACTGATTTAAAATGCGTTAACAGCAACCTTCTTCGTTTTTCACCCACACCTGGAATTTTATCCAATTCCGACTGAAACAAACTCTTCCCACGTAATTGTCGATGAAAAGAAATTGCAAACCGGTGTACTTCATCTTGTATGCGCTGTACAAGGTAAAACTCTTGTGACTGTCTTGACAGCGGTATAATTGCCGGTGGGATCCCATATAATAATTCACTCGTCTTATGCTTGTCATCTTTCGCCAAACCACATAAAGGAATATCCAGTCCGAGTTCATTTTCTAAAACATCTAGTGCTGCACTAATTTGCCCTTTACCTCCATCTACAATAATTAAATCTGGCAATGGAAGGTTTTCCTTTAGAACTCTTTTATAGCGACGACGAATTACTTCACGCATTGTTTCATAATCATCAGGGCCCTTTACATCTTTTATCTTATATTTACGATACTCTTTTTTATTTGGCTTGCCATCGGTGAAAACAACCATAGCTGATACAGGATCAGTCCCTTGTATATTAGAGTTATCAAAGGCTTCAATACGATGGGGCATCTCAATATGAAGAGCTTCACCCAGCTTTTCTACTGCTAAAATAGTTCTTTCTTCATCACGTTCGATAATTGAGAACTTTTCTTCTAATGCGATCGTAGCATTTTTCATGGCTAATTCAACCAGCTCTTTCTTTCTCCCTCGGAATGGGGTGTGTACCTCTATCTCCAGTAATTCGCTTAGTAGTGTAGTATCCGTTCCAATAGGTACAAGTAATTGTTTTGGCTTCAAATGTTGCTGGTGCAAATAAAACCTTCCTACAAAGCTAATAAAAGTATCAGATGGATCATCAAAAAACGGGAATATCGACACATCCCTTTCAATTAACTTTCCCTGTCTTACAAAAAACACTTGGATACACATCCAGCCCTTATCATAACTGTACCCGAATATATCACGGTCTACTTGATCATTTAATGTCATTCGCTGTTGTTCCATTACGACTTCAATATGCTGAATTTGATCGCGTAACTCTTTAGCTCGTTCAAAGTTTTGCTTCTCGCTTGCTTCGTGCATTTTGGTTTTTAAATCTTTTTTTATTTCCTTGTGACCACCGTGCAGAAAAGTAGTGATACTCTGCGTGATTTCTTTATAAGTTTCTTCTGATGCCGGACGTTCACTACACGCTAAACACTGACCTAAATGATAATATAAGCAAACACGACCTGATGGGTTATTGCATTTGCGCAGTGGATACAATCGATCAAGAAGTTTTTTAGTTTCCCGTGCAGCAAGTACGTTTGGGTATGGACCAAAATATTTCCCTTTATCTTTTTTTACTTTTCGCACGATTAGCAGTCTTGGATGCCTTTCAGCGGTAATCTTCAAGTATGGATACGATTTATCATCTTTTAATAACACATTATATTTTGGGTCATATTTTTTTATTAGATTCATTTCCAAGATTAATGCTTCTATTTCAGATGTGGTTACGATATATTCAAAATCCGCTATTTCAAGAACTAAACGCTGTGTCTTTTTGTCATTCGCTCCAGTAAAATAAGATCTTACTCTATTTCGTAGTAACTTGGATTTTCCAACATATATAATTGTATTATTTTTATCCTTCATTAAATAGCATCCAGGCTGTGATGGAAGAACAGCTAACTTTTCACTTATTTGTTGATTCATAGTCAAATTCATCCCTTGTTATATGTGTTCAATTAGCTTTTTAAATATCCGCTTTCTCTTTAGAATATAGAATAATAATTTATGTATTTTCAATAGTATAAAGAAACCCCTTGCTACAAAAAAGCAACAAGGGATTTACATTACTGTTTATTATACTATTTACCACTTATTTATGCATGTTTATTAACTAGTTCAACAAGTGCTTCCTTAGGCTGAAACCCAACAACCTGGTCAACTACATTGCCATCTTTAAATAGTAATAAAGTTGGGATACTCATGACACCGTATTTACCAGCTGTTTCCTGATTTTCGTCCACATCCAGTTTAACAATTGATACTTTATCTTCCATTTCACCATCAATTTCTTCTAATACTGGTGCAATCATTTTACAAGGTCCACACCAAGGAGCCCAAAAGTCAGCTAATACTAAGCCTTCAGATGTCTCTTTAGTAAAGTTTTGATCTGTAACATGAACAATTGCCATTTTCATTCCTCCTCAATCAATCTTTAAGTTGAGTATATCATCGTTAGTATATCCTTGCGAATAGTTTGCTTATACACTATATTCTTTTCGTACAATTTGCTGCTTATTAATCTTCGTTTTTGATATAAAATGCGACGTAGATTTTTGCTGCTTTCCCTATTTTTAATAAAGGCTGAGTGCTTCTATTCGTTCCGGCAGAATACTTCGCTTTCCATGGGCACGACCTCAGCCTCCTCAGAAGCACAGAACGCTTCTTCCGGGGTCTTCGGAACGTGCTGTTCCCATAGGAGTCTGCGTATTCTGCCTCCACTGGAAGAGGCTTTCT
>JBDNGJ010000203.1:0-9166 GCA_041689365.1 Virgibacillus sp. | reverse complement strand
GGTTACTTGAACAATAAAGAGGGGAGGATTGATTATGTTTAGTCAAAAAAGAATTAGAGATTATGGAGTAAAAAGTGGGAAACTAGAAACAGGGAACCAAAACTCAATTACAGATGTTGAAGGAGTTTCTGTCGGTCATGTAACTCTTAGTGATAATGAAAAACAAACGGGTGTAACAGCTATCATCCCACATCAAGGTAATCTATTTAAGGAAAAGTTAATTGCCTCAAGTCATGTAATTAATGGGTTTGGCAAGACAATAGGAACGATACAAATCAATGAGTTAGGTACATTAGAAACCCCAATTATTTTAACGAATACATTAAGTATTGGAACAGCTGCAGATGCTTTAATTGAATACATGCTAGAACGTAATCCTGAAATTGGTAGGACAACTGGAACAGTTAATCCAATTGTATATGAATGTAATGACATGCTATTAAATGACGTTCGAGCTAGATTTATTACTAAAGAGCATGTTTTTCAAGCGTTACAAAATACCTCAACAAAAGTTGAAGAAGGAACTGTTGGAGCCGGTACTGGAATGCTTTGTAATTCATTGAAGGGTGGTATAGGTACTGCTTCCAGGGTTATGAAAATGGATCATGGAATTTATACTATAGGTGTTTTAGTGTTATCTAACTTTGGAATATTAAGTGACCTTAAAGTGAACGGAAAAGCTGTTGGTGAAGAGTTAAGAGATGCAATAATCCAATCTCGTGAGGAACAAGATAAAGGTTCTATTATTATAGTTGTTGGAACGGATCTTCCAGTATCAGAAAGACAGTTAAATTGTATTATAAAAAGAAGTTTAACTGGATTATCTCGTACTGGTTCTATCATTACAACTGGAAGTGGGGAGGTCGTAGTTGGTTTTTCGACTGCTACAAAAATACCTCATGATAAAACTTCGGACTGTATTACGATGTCTATGATACACGAGGAAGATATAGATTTAGCATTTCGAGCTATTGGTGAACCAACTGAAGAGGCTGTTTTAAACTCATTAGTAACTGCAACACATGTTATTGGACGGGACGGGAATGAAAGACCAGCTTTTAAAGACTTGTTAAACAAATACAATTTTCAGTTGACATAATGAATGTAACAATAACTAACAGATCAAAATGTAAGTAGGTAAATAATAAGTGAAGAAATTCACTTAAACTATTGGGTGCTTATCTTGAATAAGGAGAACGTTACTTATGGTGAGCAAACGGATTAAACAGTATATAGGGGTGTTTAACACCAATGAGAATTGTTTTTATAATATTGATTTTTCTATTTTTGTTTACACAAATATTTGATTATGAACCATTACAAATTATATCTGCGGACTTTTATTCATTTATTAGTAATTTCGGTTTTTCCATTCTTATAGGTTTTGTTTTGTTCGGTTTTATATTTTTTTGGTTTGCAAAGAAATAACAGTCACGTGCTTTGATATTTCTATTGTGCTAACGGGAGCGATAGCGGAACAGAGGTGTCGCTTCTTCAACTATTTAGCAGGTTACCTTAAAAAAACTATATAATTATGGATTTGCAAGAAGTCGGTATTAGTGGATTACAGTTCTTTAATTACAAAAAGTAGGGTGGTAAGTCAATGATAGGAATAAGTATAGCGACGAAGTGGGAATATGAAGCGACATTGGAATACTTTAGCATAAAAGATAACGAAAGTTTCGGTTATCCTTATGGCGAGTATTTCATGAGAACAATTAATGATACTGAGCTTGTTTTTTATAGTACCGGTGTAAGAAAAGTAAATGGTGTTGGTGGTAATCAGTATATGATTTCTAAATTTAATTTAACTAAAGTAATCGTTGCTGGAACATGTGCAGGAATAGATGATAAGTTCAGTAATTTGGATATTTTTGTCCCCGATAAAGCCGTTCAATATGATTGCACAGTAAAAGAAATTGAGCCTTTTATTAAACAATCCTTCATAGTCGATATTGATTTATCAAAATATGGAAATGATTTTTATACCGGAACAATTGGCACCGCTGATAAAGCTGTAGTTATGCGGAAGGACTATTTAGAACTTAGAGAAAACAAAATAATAATAGCCGATACAGAAGCAAGTGCAATTGCTTATATCTGTAAGAAGAATGATGTTGAGTGCATTATTATAAAAGGAATATCTGATTTTACAACAGAAGAAGATAACTCTGAAAAATTCGAATCGAACATTGAACAAATTAATATTTATTTAGAAAACACCCCCAAAGTTATGAACAAAATATTTGGCGAATATTTAAAGATATTTATTTAAATAAATTTGAAGTTAATAGAAAGATTGTGATTGTTGATGAAACTTCTCCTTTAATAGATCTCCTTTGTTCTACTTTCAATAGCAAGATTATGAAAAAATGCACTTATACTAACTGGTGCGATTGTTGAACAAGAGGCAGTCGCTTTCTTATTTAAGTAACTGCATCTTTCTCTAAACATAGGGAGAGGGACAATGGAAGAACAAAACAAAAATGAGGAACTAAATAATGAACTAAATGTTGTGTTTCGGTACTTAGTAAAAAAAGGTGTTCCGCACTCGGATGATTTACTATAATATTTCGCTTGTTGCACCTCATAATGGAACCCGTTAGACATATATTCGGTCCTTTTATTTTTCTGTAAATATATCACAAAATTGCGATAAATAAAGTGTTAATATATTTACTAAGGTTGGTCTTGGCTCAGCAGAAGAATTGAAGAAGGCTGTTAGATAATTTCAAAAATGAAACTTTAAAATATGTGTAACCGTATGTATATTGCATAAGGAAAATTATTTAAAAATTCTGGAGGATTAATTTGAAAAAACTATTATTATCTTTAAGTGTAGTATTTGTTCTTTTCGGTTGTACAACCGATGAAAATAACGATAACGAAGGAAATGAAAATACAACACAAGAAAATCAATCCTTAGAAGAACAAATTAAAAACAAAGTAACGGAAAATAGTTATAGTACAAAAAATATAATTGATTATGACATCAAAGGAAATTACATTTATGTATATTCTTTTAGCACTAGGAACGGCTTAACTTCTATGCTAATAAAAAATAACTCAAATGGGCTGGAATGGGTTACTAGTTGGGTATCCATACAAACCAGTTCTCTTGGTCATAAAGGGAAGGCTCCTATCGTTACGATTATTCAACCAGAAGACCCTGATGTTAAAGATGTTCGAGTGTTTGGAAAACCCGCAAAACTAACTCAAACTACAATTGAATTTACGGAGGATTTTTCAAAGGAAATAAAGTTTTGGGTTTACTATTCTGATAACAATGAGGAAGTTCTTGATGAAGATATAGAATACATTAAATAGTAAAATTCGATATTATCCTTCTTTCTTCGTTAACGGGTGATTTTCCTTGAAAAGGGAATTGGACTCCTTGTTTCACTGTGTCAAAATTGAATTAGGTATTAGGCTTTTTAGGGGGCTAATGTGTTGGAATTTAGAGAGAATGCTGGTTACTTTAAGGCGAATAACGCTGAAGAATTGCTTTTCGCGTTAAAGAATAAAGAATCTCATATAATAATTCAGGAAGACTTTAAAAAAGAATTTGAGGAAAACACGCAACTGCCGCTTACTGAAAGCGAACAAATGGGATTTCATCTGGGATTCCGTGGTACAGCAGGTATTTGGGGAGAAATTATTTTTCAATTAATCAATAGATTTAGTAGGGGAAGTAAACAACAAAAGAAAATTGACAACAAGATTCGCAAATACAGCATAAAAAAATTGAGTGAACAAGAGATTCTCTTGTATTTGCGTCAATTGGAGTATTAAATTATAGGGTAGCTTTAAGTAAACAATAGGTATTAGAAAAAATAGCTCGAATATTTCACCAAAGCCATTTTTATCGTGAATTTAATGGTGATAATTATCTGATTATAGGTTTAGCGGATTCTAAGTTTACTTATATTTATAAATATAGAGGGAAGTGGTCTTTATGTTTTATAGAAGGAAGTTTTATATTGTGAAAAAGGAATTCGTGGATATTTTTAATGTTCATTTTAATAACACTAACTTACCGAATCAGTTAAAATATGGCGCTCGTTTGATAGGGCGTTGGATGAAGGAAAATGCTGATAATACCGCAGAAATCTTTGCTATTTGGGAATATGATAGTTATGAGGCATACTTAGAAGTTGAATCAAAAGTTAGAAGCGACAAGGCTCACGTCAAACGAGTTCAGGACTGGTATCAGAAAAATGGCGGGAAAGAACATGTGTATGAGAAATATATATTAGAAGTCAGAAATGAAGAGCTGGAATCAACTGTTAAATAAAAAACAGCCTTGCGAGATAACTTCCTTAGATGAATCTTTTTATTACTGGAAAACGTTAAACGGTCAACTGGACTGGCGTAATCAAACGAAGCTGCAGGGATAGGAGGAGGCTAATTGATGAGGTTACTTTTACACGTAGAAGGTGCTGCTGTTTTAGCACTAAGTCTTTTCTTTTATGGGTATAGAACTTGAAATTTTGTGGAATGAAAACAATGATTTTAATTCAGCAACTTTTAAAAGTGAGATATGGATTCCTGTTGAGAAAATGTAAGAACAGTTTATCATGACAATAAAATGAGAACCTCTTCCTTTGTGATATTGACTATCACGGAAGAGATTCTCTTTTTTTTTTTGCAGTGCAGAAGTGCATCTTGGACAGCCATTAGGTCTTATATAAATATCAGTCTAAAGGTTGAGTGAAGTTCATGCTCATAACCGTTTTGGCAGGCTTAATTTTAACTTATACTAAGAGTATCAAAGAAACAAGGAGATGTTCAGATGACTAACATATACGAAATGGAATTTGAAATCGCAAGTCGTCGTACGAAGTAAAGATAAAACTAAGATTATAAAACTACAAAGAATTAGGAGGGATTTAGATGATTAACATATACGAAGTAGAAACAGAAGTTGCAGGTCGTCGAACGAAGTAATCAATTAACCGAGATTGTAAAATTAAAAGGAGGGGATTCACATGATTAACATATATGAAATGAAAACGAAATCACAAGTCGCCGTACCAAATAAATAGTGCCTGCATTAAAATATCCTCTATCAGAAATACACTTCATTGATTGAACTCATCCTATAATATCCACATTAGAAAGTTAGGCACAGACACTCCAATTTGAGTGTCTATTTTATTTGAAGTGTATTCTAAATATATTGAATTAATGATACTAATAATATAGAATATAGCTAGGAGGAGATAAAATGAATATATTTTCTATGAGAACAAAAGAAAGAGAAACATATAGTGTTCAAATTAAATATTCACTTTTATGGGAATGCGCACTAGGTATAGCTGCTATTACGAATCATTCCCTTGTTGAGACCCTTGATCTAACGAAGCAGAACAGGGAGAGGATTAAGGGATCCATGACTAAGGAAATGACTGAGCACCTGGAATATGTAAAAACACATAATACTTGGAAAACACTTCTTCAACTTTTGCATCAAGGAGATTTTAAGAATATAGCGGATTTTACTTCCTTTGTAAAAAAACTATCATCGGAAGAATTAAAGACGATAGCAATACCATACCTGGGAAAAGAACAAAAAGAACTGATCAATCAGTTAATCCAAGGGTCGGATGATGCGCTTGCGAAACTTCAACTTATTACAAAAGAGAATTCTTTTCTGCCTTCCTATTTGAAGTTCATTAGTGAAGTCGATACGGAAGCATTAAAAAGCCATTTGATTGAAGTGATGTCTGGTTGGTATAAGGCAGTGATTGAACCTGATGAAGAAGAATTGGAGTCTATACTCATTAGAGATATGGATGCAAAAGAAAAGATGATTGAAAAATTGGGACCAGAGGAGTTTGTAGAATGGGCAACAGATGGTACGCGTTATTATCCGGAGCCAAGTGTATTTCAAGTACTTCTCATACCTCAATACATTTATCGTCCCTGGAACGTGGAGGCAGACTTGGAAGGTGTTAAAGTATTCTACTATGCTGTCGCCAATGAAAACATTTCTAGTGACAATAGATATGTTCCAAATAAAATGCTGGTGCAAAAGTATAAAGCACTTGGAGATGAAAACCGCCTAAAGATTTTAAAGATAGTTAAGGAAAAAAGTTTATCCCTGCAAGAGTTGACGGATGAGTTGAAGATGGGTAAGACAACCGTTCATCACCACTTAAAAATACTAAAATCAGCAAGATTTGTAGCATCAAATTCACATAAATATGCGATTAATGAAAAAGCGTTGACTGTTTTACCTACAGAACTGAAGCTATTTTTGGAAGATAATTAATCGAAGTCAGGGAGGAATAAGATGGAATCTTCAGTCGGACAAGTCTATTCAGAAGAGAAAACACCGGAATTCAAGCGTAATTATCAGGTTTTCAGGTTTGTCGGGGGAAATTTAATTTCTTTTTTTGGGGATCAAATATATCTAATTGCTCTTCCGTTAATTGTTTTAGCTCTAACAGGTTCTCCATTAAGTATGGGGATCGTTGCAGCTTTAGAAAGATTACCAATCATAATACAGCCATTTACTGGAGTACTGGCGGACCGGTTTAATCGTAAAAGAATTTTGATGGTTTGTGATTTAGGCAGATTTGTAACGATAGGTTTGTTGGGGCTATTACATATGATGAACTCGCTTTATATTTGGGAAGTGTACACGGGAGCATTAATAGTAGGTGTTTTAACGCAAGTTTATAATACGTCCCAGTTTGCAACAGTCCCTAAATTGGTGCAGAAGAAGGACTTACAATTAGTAAATTCCATCAATACAGGCATATTTCAAACGGCAGTTTTTATTGCACCAGGGTTAGGTGGAATAATCATCAGTATTTTTAATCCTGGAGTTGGTCTATTAATAAATAGCATAAGTTTCTTAATTGGTTTCTTAATTGTATTAAGTTTAAAGATTGATAGTCCCGGTCGAAATGAGAATAGTGGTTCGAAAATCTTTGTAGATATCAGAGAAGGATTTGCCTTTGTTATAAAGCAGAAGCCTATCTTGTACACCAATATTGCTATGCTTTTTTCTATCTTTGGAACGACTCTTTTTTTAACAATGCTGGTGATACATTTAAAGTCTTCAGTAGAATTAGATACTGTACATATAGGATATCTGTTATCTATTGGAGGGGTTGCTGCAGTAGGCGGTGCTTTAGTTACAAACGTTCTTAAGCGATATTTTTCCTATAGAAGGATCTTATTTTTAGCAGGAACAATCGGTGGAATTTCGATTATAGTGTTTAGCCTTTCGGATACGTTCGTTTGGTTAGCATTGATGAATGCAATCGGCACAATATCTGCTGCCATTATGAGTCCGTGTATTGTAACCATTCGTCAAACCTTAAGTCCTGATCATTTGTTAGGCCGTGTGCAAGCAACTAGTCGCTTTATGACATGGCTATTAATGCCTGTTGCAGCTTTGGCAGCCGGGATAATTGCTGAACAATTTGGCACAGAAATTACCATACTCATTGGCGGCATTATAGCAACAATTGCTTCGTTTATTTATTTACACCCTTCGCTTAAAAAAACTAATGTTATACTAAATAATATTGAAAATTAGGGGGGAGTATATGACGACACCGAAGCATATAGTTTCTGCGGCAACTATTGTTTTAAATGAACAGCAAGAAATTTTACTGATTAAAGGACCAAGAAGAGGATGGGAAATGCCTGGCGGACAGGTTGAAGAGGGAGAATCACTGAAGGATGCTGCAATTAGAGAAACAAAAGAAGAATCAGGCATTGATATTGAGATAACCAATTTTTGTGGTATATTTCAAAATGTGAATGGTTCGATATGCAATAATTTGTTCTTGGGTAACCCAATTGGAGGAGAATTAGCAACAAGTTCTGAGAGTTTAGAAGTTGGATATTTTCCAATTAAACAAGCAATGGAAATGGTCACTTGGAAAAATTTTTCACAAAGAATCGAGTATTGTTTAAACCAACATATGCAGCCTTTCTTGGTTGAATTTTAAGGTATAATTGAAAATAAAGGAGAGTACATATATGACTGTAAAATTAGCTCGTATGAATGAAGAGGCTTTTAACCAGTATTATAATAGCGCAATACATGAATATGCTAATGAACATGTGAAAGCAGGAAACTGGAGTGAAGAAGAGGCTTTTGATAAAGCCAAGAAACAATTCGAGCAGTTGCTGCCGGATGGGTTAGAAACGAACGCTCATGTACTCTTTTCTATTATGTATGGAAATGAAACGATTGGGACGTTATGGCTGAACATAAAATCAAAAGAGCATGAGAAACACGGGTTTATTTTTGACATTAAGTTGGATGATGATCAACGTGGCAAAGGGTATGGAAAAGCAACGATGATAGCTTTGGAAGAGTATGCGAAGTCAGAAAACATCAATCAAATAAGCTTACACGTGTTTACACATAATGAAAGAGCAGTCGCGCTTTACGAGAAAATGGGTTATAAAGCTAAAAGTTATAACATGTCGAAAAGGCTTTCGTAATATAAGTGATAGATTATTGTTAGGAGGCTGATTAATTATGAATCGCATCATGGTGATGGGAGTGTCGGCTGGTGTAGGGAAGTCTACCTTTGCGGCAAAACTTGGAGAACAACTAAATATAAATGTCTATCATCTTGATGTCCTCCACTGGAAACCAAACTGGATAGAAGCACCAAAAGAAGAATTTAGAGCGAGTCAGAAAGAAATTGTTGCCCAGGATAATTGGATAATCGAGGGCAATTATAAAAGTACATATGATATTAGAGCTCAAAAAGCCGATACAATTATTTATCTCGAACTCCCTTTGATCGTTTGTCTGTATCGCGTTATTAAGCGATGGATCCTAAATATAGGGAAAGCCCGGCCAGACATGGGAGAAGGGTGTAAGGAAAAGTTAGACTATGAATTTCTGAAATTCATCGTTACTACTTATTCTTCCCGCAAGAAAAAGATGGAAAGTAGATTTGAAGCATTCAGAAAAACAGGCCCTGAAAAGAAAATAATTAGGCTTAAGAGTAAGAAAGAAATTAAATCATATTTGGAATTAAATGAAAAAGGCAGGGGCGGTCACAAGTAGAAGTGGTATATCGACTTCAATTGCAGTGAATCAACTTCCAAGGCAGGATGTTGGCTTGGAGCAGGGTATATCGACCTACGCGGTGGGATATCGACTTGAAATAGGATATATCAACCT
>JBDNGJ010000202.1:0-19104 GCA_041689365.1 Virgibacillus sp. | reverse complement strand
GCCAAGGCCTGACTGCAGACTGGCAAAGTTACTTTCAGTACTTCCCGTAACTGGAATTGTTTCCATTCTTAATTCGTTCAACACCTGTTCCACACCACTTTTGTAATCTTGCCAGGCTTCGTCACTTGTAAAGTTCTGCATGACGATTGCTCTCACCTCTCCTCGAACAGCAAGGCATTCCATGATGGCAACACGGCAAGCATAGTAGCACACGACTTTATTTGGTGTACTTACTTTATCTTCATGTTTTTCGCCGATTGCACCACTATTATCAGAGGTAATGATAAGTTCCTGGTCAGCTGTTAATGGTAAAATAACAGGGCCTCGCATAACAATTTAACTCCTTTTTAGTTTATTTCTTTTTATTACTGCCACGGAAAACTTTGGCACTTCGTTCATATTCTACGTCAGGAACATTCAAACGAGCATTGATCACCCGTGCGACCGCAAAGAAGTAATCAGATAGACGGTTAACGTATTTCATTGGAATTGGGGATACCTCTTCCTCTTTTTTCATTAGAGATACTATCAATCGTTCCGCTCTTCTGGTTACTGTCCTGGCGATATGAATGGAGGCTGCAGCATCCGAGCCGCCTGGCAGTATAAACCGTTCCAATTCAGGTGCTTCATCAATCAATTCATCTATTTTTTCTTCGAGATATGTAATTGGCTCTTCTGTTAATTTATGTTCTCTCTTATTTGAAATATTGGATAGTTCGGATCCGCAATCAAATAATTCATGTTGGATTTTCTCAAGGTCAGCCACAATATCTTTAAAGTTATCTTGATCCAATTCTGAAATAGCTTTTCCAACAAATGAATTTACTTCATCAATTGTTCCATATGCTTCAACTCGAATATCATCTTTTTCCACTCTTCCTCCAATGACACTTGTTTTTCCTTTATCCCCTGATTTTGTATAAAGTCGCATGCTTAACGCTCCCTTTCATTTTTAATCATTTGTTCGATTCCATACCAGATAACATCCACCCGATCCGCTTGCCTCACTAGCTCCTGATAGGCCCATCCCGTGATGTCTCTCCATAACCGGTCATGTTTATCTATTGGTACAATACCTTTGGATATATCGGTTCCTATAATAACAATTCTTCGCTGCCTATCTGCTTCTTCCCATTGCAGCCATGGTTCTATGTCCTGCATGAATATTTTAAGTATCATGTCTGGCGGTGTTGATGTATCTAATTGTTTGTGAATCCATGTTTCAACACCTTCCAAAATCACTGTAGAAGGTAGCTCCGTATTTTCAAATCCCTCCAGCATACCTTCATCATCATAAGCTGAAATCCACAGGAAGCGGTCCAACGTATAATGTCTCTTCACCCATTTGCGTTTTCCATTGCAGGCACCACCTGTAATGAAGTGCATGGCTTATTCTCCTTCCAATCACATTCGTTCCAGCAAAGTTTGATCCCGGAACCATGCGGAATTTTCCACTCCCAAAAGCTTTTATTCTCCTTGGTCAGCTTTGTTAATAAGAAACGAATCACACCACCATGTGTCACCAGTAATGTTTGTCTGCAGTTTTGATTTTCGATCAGTTTTCTCAGTGTGTCCCAGCCGTGCATAACCCGATTACTCATTTCAGCGAGTCCTTCTCCCTGTGGTGGCTTGCTTTCATAAGGATTGTCCAGCCATTCGCGGTATTGTTTATCATGACGAAGCATCGCATAGGTCTTCATTTCCCATTGTCCAAAATTCATTTCACGAAATGCTCTACTTTCAATGGGATACGAGTCGTGATGCAAGAGATCAGCTGTTTGTTTACACCTTAGTAAATCACTTGAAATACATAGATCATACCTAACCATTTCATTTCGTATTGCTTCAAGTTTGCTTTGTGCTTCAGCTGTAATCGGCGGATTACTCCATCCAACGTATCTTTTCTCTAAATTTTCCCTTGTTACACCATGGCGAAAGAGTGTAACAACCACAGCGTTATCCATAATACGAATTCCACCCCTTCTGAACTTGCCCCTAGTGTATCCCCTGTAATGCCGCCAAAATTCTTCTTTATTTTTCCGGCAAAGGTATAGCCAGCAACTGCCATTGTAATAGTAAGCGTTAGGTAAAATACGAGTAAATCTGTGTTTAAAAAGTATACTCCTGTACCAATTACTAACAAATAGAAACCATACACAAAGCCGAAAAATCTGCTTGCACCTTGTTGGAATAAGTGAGCCATTCCATTATTTCTAGCTGTTGGCATAAGTTGGAGATACGTACCCATAAGCATTTTACCAAGAAACGGTACGAACATAACCAAAATATAAATTCCTTCACCTGCCAGTGTCACCAGCTCATACAAAATAACTAGTCGTCCGATAAGAAATACGATAATTACCAAGACACCGAACGCACCGACTCGGGGGTCTTTCATTATTTCCAGTCTTTTTTCAACAACTGTGTAGGAAAAATAAGCATCACTTGTATCGATAAGACCGTCTAAATGTATACCGCCGGATAAAATAATCAATAACAGCCACAGATAAAACGCAATTATCAGATCAGAAAAAGGTGTATACGACTGAAGCACATATAAAACGGACGCATAGATGGCACCTTGTACTAATCCAAGTATCGGGAATGTCCTTAATGCATAGGTAAGGTAGAAACGATTCACCGGGAGCTGTTTTTTTACCGGAATACTTGTAAAAAATTGAAGGTTGATGCAAATACCTATTATGACTCCCTTTAACCTATCCGGCATATGTTTCACCTAATACAACTGCTAGGAGTTTTTCCCAATTCATATGAGTCTCCAAGTGTTCGGCCAGCTTGTCATAATCAGGCTCTTCACCTGCTGATTTAGATGGGGTTGAATTTATTTTGCTGTTATTTAAACCCTTCAGGTTATCCTCTTCGGCAAGATTGTGGTCAATATGCGGAATAACTCCGAGCACGGGGATTCCGGTATACGCCTCCAGCCACTCCCTTCCCGAGGTAAAAGAGGAAACATCCCCATGGAATTTATTAATGATCAGCCCCTTCACCCGGTTCCTTTCTTCCTGTGTCAGTAATTCCAGTGTTCCGACAACACTCGCAAACGCACCTCCCCTATCAATATCCGTAACGAGCATAACAGGGAAATCGACCATTTTCGCTACTCCCATATTAGTAAGATCACGGTCTTTTAGATTCATTTCCACAGGACTGCCTGCTCCTTCGATAAAAATAAAATCGGAATGTTGATCAAGTTGGCTTAATGCCTCTTGCGTTGTTTGCCTTGCCAGATCATAATAGTTTCTTCTGTAATCCCAGCCAGGAATGCTGTTCACTTTTTCTCCGAGAACGAATACTTCTGTCTGACCATGTTCACGAGGCTTCAATAGAATTGGGTTCATCAAAACGGATGGATCAAGATAAGCTGCTTCTGCCTGTTGAGCTTGTGCAATACTCATTTCTTTTCCGTCTGTTGTGAGAACTGATTGATCGGACATGTTCTGTGCTTTAAAGGGCGTAATAGTATATCCTTTCTTTGCAAATAACCGGCAGAGTCCGGCAGTAAGAATGCTTTTCCCCACATTGGAAGCTGTACCTTGAATCATCAAGCCTTTCATCCGACTGCTCCTTTCTTTTGAATCGGTATGCCGTTTTCCACCAAATAGGCAACCCCCGCTTGACTGACTATATTCTGATGAACGTTTCCAAGTATAGATTGATACTTCCCTGTTAATGTCGTTTGGGACGGTATCTCTTGGTTAACTTCATTGGAAACAACAATCAATCCAGCTGCAGTTTCCTGAAGACTGAATATATCCCTTAAAATACAATTTATGACTTCATTTGGATCAGCTATATTTTTTTCAAATAAATAATTGTTCACTAGTGTTGTCACGCAGTCCAGTACAAGTATATCCTGTTTCGAAAACTGGCTGGAAATGCGGTACAGCTCATAAGGGCACTCCCATGTTTTCCAGGGTAGGGATGCGCTTGAACGATTCTGCTGATGACGGGCTATTCGATCATACATTTCCCTATCAGAAGGTACACCGCATGCTATATAATTCAATTTTAAGGCATGCTGCTCTCCCCATTCTATTGCCATTTCCTCAGCAAAGGAGCTTTTCCCACTTCGTACCCCACCTGACACAAAAATCAGCTTCCCCTTTTCCATTGAATTAGCGCCTCCATCAGCAATTGGTTCTCTTCTTCCTTTTTAACGGCAGCACGGAGCCACTTCCCTTCGAGTCCTGGAAAATTATAGGTATGCCGCAATACAAGCCCTTTTTGTACTAAAAACATAAACAATTCCTGCTGTGAATCCAGCGATGGATCTCTGATTAGGCAAAAATTAATTGATGAGGGACTGTGTACAAAACCTATTTCCTGGAAAAAGGAAAATAAACGGCTTCTCTCTTGGTCGATATATGAACAGGTTTGTTTTGGGTGGTCGACTGCCTTCAAACATTCATTGCCAGCTTTTAAAGCGATTGCATTAACACTCCAATGCGGCTGGCTTTTACTGATGTTGAAAAGAAGTTCCGGATGCCCAGCAAGAAACCCTAAACGCAGTCCTGCAATACCATACATTTTTGTCAATGAACGTAATACGAGCAAGAATTGGTTTTTGCCGGCTTTTTTAATAGAGCTTATTGGACTGGAAGAAAAATCATAAAACGCCTCATCAATGATTAGTAAAGTTTTCGTTTGTTCACATGTATCAATCAGCCAGTCTATTGTTGCACGATCGTATTGGACGCCTGTCGGATTATTGGGATGGCAGAAAAACACAGCATCGGCCGCACGTAGCTTCTGTTGCAGCAACTCACCTTCAAATTTCCATTCAGGTGGATTAAGAAGAAAGTGAGAAATTGTACAATTTTCGATACGGCATGCCGACTCATATTCGGAAAAAGCACGGTGGATGATTAATACCTTCTTCCCCTGAAGGTGGCGGGCAATTAACGTAATGAGTTCAGATGCTCCATTTCCAGGCAACAGATAAGATGCTGCTATCCCTTCCTTCGAAGCAATCGTTTGTTTAAGCTTTGTGGATGATGGGTCGGGATAATCATAAATACCCTCAAACCAATCCTGCCAGCGATTTTTAATTACTGCAGGTGGGCCTAACGGATTTATATTGACACTGAAATCCACAGTCTTCTCTGGCTGATCCATCTCCAAAGCTTTGTACAGATGTGCTGGATTAGAGCCATGTGCCGGCAACTGCATAACATCCTCCTCCTATCCATAATAGTATGAAAAAGATTCCCACTGAACGATCCATAATCGAGACAGCATCTAAAATATGTTCTTTTTGCAAGTCTTTTATTGCCCGTCCCATGACAGCGCGCTCTGATTTATAGCCTTGGTAATAGTTAATACCCCCAAGCTGAACCTCTAGCAGGAGAGCCATAGCTGCTTCTCCCCAACCGCTGTTTGGACTTGGGTGTTTAACGGCCTCCTGCCTCAGTTCATCAAATGCTTGCTTTTTCTTTTTAAGAGGTCTACTATTCCCGATAATCATGCAGAAGCTGGTAATACGACTTGGCAGCCAGTTTAGTACGTCATCAAAACGGGCAGACGCCCACCCGAATTGACTATATCGTTCATTTTTATACCCAACCATCGAATCACACGTATTAACTGCACGATAAGTCATGGCCAGAGGCGCACCACCAATCAATGCGAAGAATAATGGGGCGGTAATGCCATCACTGACATTTTCTGCGACAGTTTCCACCGTGGCTCTAGTAATCTCACTTTCATTCAAATGTTTTGTGTCTCTTCCAACAATCATGGCAACCTGGCGTCTGGCTGTTCGTATATCTTCTTTATTTAACGGCTGATAGACTTTCTTAGCAGCTTTTTTCAAATCGTTTTGGGCAATAGTTGTGGCAATGATTACTGCTTCGGCTGTAATACCGGCCAAGAAATGAACATGATACGCTCCCCATATAATGAGGACTGTCATTGAAAATACAGTCACTCCAATAACAATTAACAAAAGAGCCCCCTTAGCCTTACGGGTGTTCCCATTATTCAAATAACGCTCCAGCCAGAAAATGAGGGATCCTACCCATCGTACTGGATGTGGTAAAGATGGCGGATCACCAATGATTCGGTCGATCATTAAGGCTAGTGTAATACTGAGTAAATGATGAATAATCATGCTCTACCTCGCTTGATAATACTGGATTGCCTTCTTTGTTTCTGTATAAACACTTTTTCCGATAAGCTGACCAAGCTCCGTTGCTGTTCCTGCATATGGCAAATCTTCCCCTTGTTGGGTAGCTGCAATCAGCATGCTGTCTGTTGATGTTCCTGTTGCAATCGTATTTGTCCTGCTATCTTTTATTTCTAACTCACGTAAAACTTGGGATTTTGCTTCTGTTGCGGTCATTGTCGCCTGAATAAAAGCTTCTTCTGTTAGTCTCCCGTTCACAAATAGCCAAATGTTAATTGTCCCCTGCTTTATCGGGTGACTCCGTTCAGAGGCTCTTGTACTATCTGTTGCATTGCCAACCCCTGCTGTTACGACGGTCAAGAGCGAAAATGTTTCTTTTTCCCAAAAACCATATGCAACATCCTTCAACTGAACCGCCGTCATCATGCCAACAGTTTGTGAGAGGTCAAACGCATAATGTGCAAGATATTCGCTCATTTCCGCTTTATGATCGGAACAATCATAATCACTTGGGACATGACGATTAATAAAGTAACTGTTCCAGCCAATGCCAGCTCCACACACGCCTGATGATAGGGTTCTTAATGGTAGTGGTGCACTGATAGTAATGTGTTCCTGTTTCACGCTCAACAAAGATGAATCAATTATTGTTTTATCCGGTAATACTTCATCTTCAGCTGGAATTAAGTGCATTTGCGGTTTAGCGATTGCTGGATGCGGATGTTTTTTCACCTCGGTTTGATATACCTCGTTAACCATGGACTCTGTTAACACACCATCCGGCATATGTAATGCCTTCGTTTGCCCGTCATGCATTAATAACAGGCGATCACAATATAGGCTTGCAAGGTTCAGATCATGAAAAATTGAAACGACAGTAAGTCCTTGCTGTTTCGCACCCTTTTTCAACAAATCAAGCAAATCCTTTTGATAGGCTAAATCAAGATGATTCGTTGGTTCATCCAACAGCAATATGTCCGGTTGCTGGGCTAAAGCTTGGGCAAGAAATACACGTTGCTGCTCACCACCTGACAGCTCCTGTAACGATTTATGCTGGAAGCTAACTATGTTTGTCTGTTCCATTACCATTTGAAGCACTTTTTCATCCTCAGGTGACCAAGTCTGAAATAATCCCTGATGATGTGCATACCTTCCAAGCGCTACCGTTTCCTTGACTGTGTATGGAAAAGCGTGTGTAGCTAGCTGGGATAAAACCGCCATTTTCCGAGCAAGTTCTTTCTGTGAAAAATTAACCAGACTCTGGTTATCCACCTGAATCGATCCAGAAGTACATGGAATTAACCCACTGATTAGTTTCAAAAGGGTTGTTTTCCCGCTTCCATTTGGTCCTAATATTCCAAAAAATTCACCCTTGGAAACGGAGAAACCAATATTTTTAATAACAGGCTTTCCGTCGTAGCCTCCTGAGACATTTTCCAAGTCTAACATTACATCCCGCCTCTCGTTCCTTTGCGTTGTCCCATTAGAATAAATGCAAACACTGGTGCGCCTATCAAAGCTGTAATCACTCCTATTGGCAGGATTGTCGGAGATATGATTGTCCGTGATACAAGGTCTGTCAGCATTAAAAAGCCAGCGCCTGTTAAAATTGAAAGTGGTAAAAGGTGAATATGATCAGGTCCCCATAGCCGCCTTGTTAAATGGGGAATCACTAAGCCAACAAAACCAATTGCTCCAGAAACCGCCACGGCTGCGCCTGTTAATATTGATCCGGCAATAAGAACCACCATTTTCCGTTTCTGCACGTCGACACCTAAATGCTGTGCTCGTTCTTCCCCAAATGACATGGCATTTAATTCCTTACTATTAATAAGAAGTAATAGGGTGCCGAGAATGAAAAACGGGATAATAATACCTATATAGCTCCAACCTCTCATGGATACACTTCCAAGCAGCCAGCCCATTATTTGTTGTAACTGTTCACCTGTAAACGCAATGATTAAGGAGATAAATGAACCCAAGAACGAACTGAAAATAATCCCTGTTAAAATAATCGTCTCCACCCGCATCGTTCGGTCAACGCGTCGTGCAAAAAACAATACAAGAAAAATAGTCATTAAGGCTGTCGTAATACTCATAACCGGTAATGTATAAAGTCCAAGAAAAGGAATGGAAATTTTAAAAAACAGTGTTGCAACTGCCCCAACTGAAGCACCAGAGGAGACACCTAATATATACGGATCAGCCAGTGGATTTCGCAGCAAGCCTTGAAAGGCCGCTCCTGCAATTGCAAGAGACGCCCCAACTAGACCAGCTAGAAACACTCTGGGTAAACGAATCTCGAAAACAATATTTTTGTACATCTGATCAACTTGATCAGCAATAGGTAGGCGAAAAATTTGAGCACCAATAATCCTCACTGTATCTGAAATAGGAATAGAAACACTGCCAACCGATACGGCAGTCAGCATGGATATAATTAAGAATGCCAATGCTAGTACATAGGCGAATAAGTACTTACTCTTCAAATAATTCCGGGTAGACAACCTTAGCAATCTCCTTTGCACCCTCAGCTAACCGAGGCCCTGGCCGACTTACAATATCGGAATTAACATCATATACTTGTTCGTTTGCAACAGCATTCATATCCCCCCAGCCATCACGACTAGTTACCTGCCTTACTGGATTCTCCACATAACCTCCATAGGTTGTTATAATAACATCAGGATTCATTTCCAAAATAGCCTCTGGGTCAATAGGAACCCAGCCATCCATTTTTTCAGCGGCATTATCTGCATTAACAACTTCTAAAAGCGCATCGAAAAATGTATTTTTTCCTGCCGTGTAAAGATCTGGAGCCGGTGCAACTTCAAAAAAGACGGACTTTCGTTCATCCTCACTGATTGCTTCGGTCTTTTCTCTAAGTGAAGCGAAATCCTCTTTCATATCACTGATAACCTCGGCTGCTTTTTTCTCTGTACCCGTGATTTCACCAATCTGCTTAATAGATGTATAGGTGCCTTCAATATCCTGAGCATCATTAACGACAAACACATCAATACCTGAATCACGAAGCTGCTGCAGTCCTTCCTGGGAACTCTGTGCACTGGACGCATGAGCAAGGACGAGGTCGGGTTTAAGACTAATAATGACCTCTATATTCATTTCCATACCACCAATTTTTTCTATTTCCTTTACCTCTTCCGGATAATTAGCATGGTCTGAAACACCTACTATTTTATCCCCCAATCCAAGTGCAAAGGCAATTTCTGTGTTGCTTGGAATAACAGAAACAATTCGCTCCGGTTTTTCATCGATTGTCAATTCATTATCAAGTCCATCCGTAACAGTTAATGGAAATGTGGATTCCGCTGTTTCCCCTGACTCTTCTGTTTGTTCCGTATTGTCATTTGTGCCTTGATCTTGATTCTCAGTATCTGTCCCTCCAGAAGCACAACCAATTAAAAGCCCCGCTGTAAGCACTATCAAAGATAAAAATGAAAGAATCTTTTTCACGTTATTTCCTCCTCGGTGGGACAGAGGGACAGGTTCCTTGTCCCAGTTTGATAACGCGGGACGATAACCCTGTCCCCCCTGTCCCACTCCTCTTATTTAGTATTTTTTAGAAAACTCGGCTTATCGCCAAGCATTAATGGCGATAGCCTTAGTTGCACTTATGCAGTAAGAAAGGATTTATACTTTCTTAACTGCGAACATAAAAAAACATCTTCACGAGAAATGAAGATGGATATGTAAAAGGGCAGCCAAATGCAAACTTGTCCCATTTACACCTTCCTATTCCCCGTAGGTTTGGTGCACAGATGGAACAGGCAGGTCTCCTGGCTTATGGTCATCACTTACTGTACCTTCCCATACATATAAATGTACAGTGGACATAACAGCTAGCTCGCAAATACAGTGACGGGATCGCGCTGGACTCTCACCAGCTTCCCTATTAAGATTTCTTAGAAACCTGGCTTATCGCCAAGCTTTTATGGCGAAAGCCTTAGTTGCACTTATGCAGTAAGAAAGTAATTATACTTTCTTAACTGCAAATTGAAATCACCTGTACCTCTAAATCTATTAAATTATTCGCTACATTTCATAGTATACATATTTCTACAATTCTTGTCACTTTTTTTGAAGAGTATCAATAGAGCGGTGACAGCATCTGTCTGAATAAATGAATCCACAAAAATACTTCAGCGGACACCAGGGACGCTATTTTACGGAAAATAGGCAAATTTAAGTTTTAGCGGCCACCAGATCCCTTATTAGGTAGAAACGCCCTTGTCTTACCCTGATATATGTAAAATAAGCTCCGCTGTGTCCGCTTAAATACAAAAAGTTCTGTTTTTTAGCTAAATAGCGGCTCCTGTGTCCGCTGACAAATAACCTGACTTTTTGAAATCCCTCGCCCTTCACCGGCGACAGGGATATCCCTCCTCATTATACTTACATCCATTTAGCTCCAAAAATCATATCATCCCTCGCATAAACACAAGCACCGGCCTATATTTTTCATAATGGGTACCCACTTTTCGAATAAGATCCTTGCACTCTTTTTCATCCATACACTTAACAACTTCTATTGCATTGTTATCCCTATCATCGCTAATTGTTATATGTATTATTTTATCTTCATTTGTAATATTGATGTATAAAGGGCGTGCATCGTGGTCTGCCACTGATCCTGAGAACGTTGTTAATAACAGGTCAACTGTAGTATCCGCACTATCCTGATCTTCACATCCGAACACTTCCACAGCATTCTCCTTCACCTGTCTGCTAAGGTTAATAATCCGCCCTCCATCAGCCTTGAATACATCGATATATCGAGTAGTGAAGTTGGGCTCGCAGGGTCAAGGAACCCTCTGTCCCTTATTGGGTATACAACTACTCTAAATAGTTTTGAACTTCCGGGATAGTTGGAAGTGCGGTCATTGCGCCTTTAGTGCTTGCAGCAAGGGCTCCGGATACAGAGGCGAATTGGGCCATTTTTACTGCGTCCTCAAGGGATAGGCTCTTTAAATCACCTAGGTAGTTGCTCAGTTTATATAAAATTCCTGAAACAAATGCATCTCCTGCACCTGTCGTATCAACTGTCTTCACTTTCATTGCCGGGACATGCTGACTTCCATTTGAGGTACAGATGTAACAACCATTAGCACCCAAGGTCACAATAATAAGCGGGACATTATAGGTGGTTAATTTGCTAACCCCTTCAGAGACCTCTGTTTCCCCCGTGATAAATTCAAGCTCTTCCTCGGATAGTTTCAGTATATCCGTTTGCCCAATCATGGAGATAATTGTATCTCTAGCAGTTTGTTCTGACTCCCATAATGCTAAACGCAAATTAGGATCATACGAGACGAGCATGCCATTCTCTCTAGCCAGTCTCACAGCATGTATGGTTGTATTTTTTGCCGGATTACTGATTAGCGAGATTGATCCAAAATGCAAAACCTTATGCTGCAGGAAATCTGTTTCATTAATTTCCTCCACTTCCAGAAATCTGTCTGCACTCGGATCTATGTAAAAGTCAAAGCTCCGTTCCCCGTTCTCTGTGTTTGTTACGAAAACCACCCCTGTACGAATATCCTTCGTAAATTGCATTTGATTCGTGTAAACACTATACGTTTGGAGTGTTTTTTCAAGAAATCTCCCTAACACATCGTCTCCTACTTTTCCCAAGAAAGTGGATTTCCCTCCGAGTTTAGCTATTCCTACAGATACATTGGCGGGTGCCCCACCTGGACTCTTATGGTACGTTGCATTGGTTTCATCTGTTGGTATAAAATCGATTAAAGCTTCACCTAATGAAATGACTCCTTGCTTTTTCATCTGTAATCCTCCTTGTCATATCGGTGCTGATTTGATTGCTTGCTGTTAAATCGTTACTATTACTTTGCCATAATCATGTATTTAAAACAAACAGGAAATAATGTACTATATACTATATATCCTATTGATCGTGGAATTGGAGGGGAAACAATTGTTAACAATTAAAGAAATAGCTGAAATGGCTAAGGTTTCAAGGTCCACCGTTTCACGTGCACTTAATAATTCCGGTTATGTAAGTGAGGATGCCAGGGAGCGTATTAACAAAGTAATCGAGGAAACTGGCTATGCGCCAAGTGAACAAGCAAAGTCTCTGCGGACCAAGAAGACAAAGGTGATTGGTGTCATCCTGCCAACAATCCAAACAGAGACATCCAGTAAAATTGTTGCAGGGATAGACAAGGAGTTATCAAAACAAGGGTATCAAATCCTGCTGGCAAATACCCAATTGGATAAGGAAAAAGAAATTGAGTATCTGGATCTTTTGAAGGCACGTCAGGTAGACGGGATTATCCTTGTAGCGACAAATACTGCTCCTGCTCTGGTTAAAAAAGCAACGGATTTAACTATCCCTATTGTTATTATCGGGCAGGAAATCGAGGGCTTAATCAGTGTAATGTACAACGATTACGATGCGTCAAGAGAACTTACATCCTATTTAATAAGTAAAGGGCACCAACGAATAGCTTTTATCGGAGTTGATGAGTCAGATAGAGCGGTGGGTCTTTTACGAAAACAAGGATTTGTAGATGAAATGAAAGCAAACAATCTGCCAATTAACCCTGTTTGGATTCAAAAAGGTATTTTTGATATAGATTCCGGTCGGCAGTCCATGCAAAGAATTTTGACGGAAACAGATAATACCCCTACAGCTACGTTTGCTGTAACAGATCGGTTAGCAATTGGAGCAATCAGCTATCTAAAAGAAAAAGGGGTACAGGTTCCGGATCAAATGGCAATTGCAAGTATCGGGGCATCGGAAATTTCACAATATGTTGATCCCCCGTTAACTACCGTTGATTATCAAAATGAAGCAGCCGGCAAGGAAGCAGCAGTTCAACTATTGACTACCATAACTGCAAAAAATTCCATAAAAAAAATCATGCTGAACTATAGACTAATTATTCGAGATAGTGTATGATTTACTGGAATCGGTTACATTATTGTTTTAGTCATTGTGGAATCGATTCCATATATTCATATAAACATGAACTGATATGGTAATACTATTTTTTTATTTAACAAACATGGAATCGATTCCACATTTGTTAATTTTACTAAAAGGAGTGGAAAAATATGTCTGATAACAAAAGAATTGCACAGCAAATCATCGATGCTGTCGGTGGTGAGAATAACGTTGAGTCTGTTGCCCACTGTGCAACACGATTAAGAATTATGGTCAGCGATAAGGAACAAATTAATCAGGAAGCGGTTGAAAACATTGATAAAGTTAAAGGAGCATTTTTCAATTCAGGGCAGTATCAAGTAATTCTTGGTACAGGCACTGTTAACCGGATTTATGAAGAAGTTAACAACATGGGACTTAAAAGTTCGACCAAGTCGGAACAGTCGAAAGAAGCTGCCAAAACCGGAAATGTTTTACAGCGTGCTATCCGCACATTAGGTGATGTATTTGTACCAATTATCCCTGTTCTAGTTGCAACCGGTTTATTTATGGGGTTACGCGGACTTGTAATGCAGGAACAAATATTAGCACTGTTTGGAATGACACCAGATGATGTTTCAGCTAACTTCCTGCTGTTCACGCAAATTTTAACGGATACAGCCTTTATTTTCCTGCCTGCTTTAGTAGCGTGGTCAACTTTTAGAGTATTTGGCGGTACACCGATCATCGGTCTCGTACTCGGACTCATGCTCGTAAGTCCTTCTTTACCAAATGCCTGGGGAGTAGCAACAGGTGCTGACCCACTTTACTTCTTTGGCTTTATCCCAGTAGTTGGTTATCAAGGCGCTGTTTTACCTGCCTTTATTGCCGGTATAGTTGGTGCAAAGCTGGAGAGAAAAATACGGAAACGTGTACCTGAAGCATTGGATTTAATTGTTACACCATTTTTAACTTTGTTAGTAATGATTGTCGCAGCACTATTTGTAATCGGTCCAGTTTTCCACACTGTAGAAGAATATATTTTGCAAGGAACACTCGCAGTTTTAGACCTTCCATTTGGACTAGCTGGGCTTCTGATCGGATTTTTCAACCAAATTATTGTTATTACCGGTGTACACCACATCTTTAATTTACTTGAAATTCAATTATTGGAGAAATTCGGCTACAACCCGTATAACGCTATTGTTACGGCATCTGTCGCAGCACAAGGCGGTGCGGCCCTGGCAGTAGGATTAAAGACAAAATCCAAGAAACTGAAAGCATTAGCTCTACCTTCTTCTTTCTCTGCTTTTCTAGGAATCACAGAGCCTGCTATTTTCGGTGTCAACTTAAGATATGGTAAACCATTTGTTATGGGATTAATTGGTGGCGGAATTGGCGGCTTTGCAGCTTCACTTATTGGTCTCAAAGGTACTGGAATGGCGATTACAGTAATACCTGGAACACTTTTATACTTGAATGGTCAAATACTTCCTTACATTCTAGTAAACCTTATTGCCATTGGCGTTGCTTTTGCCCTAACATGGTTGTTCGGATTTTCAGATAAAAAATTAAAAGAAGTACAGGAATAAGAACAAAGGAGCAAGCGCCCGGTTAGCAACGTACAAACTGGAGCAGTCCGCAATGAGATAAAGGAAACATGCCCCTGCAAAAGGGGTATGCCGACTTTGGCCGCATAGGCCGGTTTTAGTCGGCCTTCCTCACGTACGAACCGATGTTGACTTATCGCAGTGAAGGAGTGTGAAGTTTGCTAGTTGTTGGGCGCTGGAGCTGGACGTTGCTAATTAGATAATATAAATAATCCACAGACAATAATTTTATAATTTCCTAAATAATAAATCAGACAGGCGTGCCCTCGCCTGTCTTTATGGGGGTGCACCTATACCTATGAACCAATCAAATCTTTCAAAAGAAGAACTTATATACAAGAGAATAGATACGTATAAAGAAATAGTCACAGGTGACCGCTATCGCATGCATTATCATCTCATGCCACCTATAGGTCTTCTGAACGATCCAAATGGCTTTATATTTTTTAAAGGACAATACCATATCTTTTACCAGTGGAATCCTCTTGAAACTGCGCATGGATCGAAATACTGGGGCCATTATATATCGGATGATTTAGTCCATTGGGAACAAGCACCGATCGCCATTTCCCCAGACCAGTGGTTTGACAAAGACGGATGCTATTCTGGAAGTGCTGTTGTTAAAGACGAAAAGATGTATTTATTTTACACAGGCAATGTAAAGGACAACACTAATACACGGGAGTCCTATCAATGCATGGCAGTTTCAAAAGATGGAATCCATTTTGAAAAAAAGGGACCGGTCATTTATGTTCCCAAAGGATATACAGCCCACTTTCGAGACCCTAAGGTTTTTTATAAAGATGACCGGTGGTATATGGTAATTGGAGCACAGTCAACTGATGGCATGGGGCATGTTGTCTTATATTCATCTGCTAATCTTGAAAACTGGGAGTTTATAGGCCCTATAGCCGGAAGTAACAGCAACGGCCTTGGTGATTTTGGCTATATGTGGGAATGTCCCGACATGTTCGAACTGGAAGGTAACGACATATTGGTCTTTTCTCCCCAGGGTATCGAACCAGATGGGTATAAATATAACAACATCTATCAATCGGGGTATTTTTCAGGTGAGGCAGATTTTCAAAATGGCACGTATGACCATGGTGAATTCAATGAATTGGATCGGGGCTTTGACTTTTATGCGCCACAGACAACTTGTGATGGACTTGGCAGAAGACTGTTATTTGGCTGGATGGGTAACGCAGAAGAAGATGGCGTGATCCACCCTACAGCTAAAAATCATTGGATTCATGCGTTAACAATCCCTCGTCGTCTTAATTGGAAAAATGGGCAATTACTCCAAAATCCAGTTCAGGAACTTACTCGATTGCGGGAAAATGAGGTCGCGTATAACGCCGTAACTATTCACAAACAAGATACAAAACTGCCTGCTATGGATGGAAACGTCTTTGAACTAAAAATCACAATTAAAGAATGGCAGGCAACATCCTTTTCAATCCATGTAGGTAGCAGCAGGATATCTTTCGACCAGAATAATAATACGTTTACCTTTGAGAGGAAACGATTGGCTGCCGGTGAAATATTTGAAAGCAGGCACTGCCATTTAAACGAATTAAAATGTATTCAGCTTTTCAAAGACACTTCCTCGATTGAAATCTTTATTAATGAAGGTGAAGAAGTATTCTCATCAAGAATATTCGATACCACCTTTGACAGTGATATCACCTTCTCTGTAGAAGGCAATGTTACTGCAGATGTGCAGAAATGGGACTTAAAAAAAGTCTGCAGCTGAATGGACTATACGGAAGGAGAGTAAGTATGTTTAAGAATATATTCAAGAAAAAAGAAGAAATAACCGATGTCTCTGTATTATCCCCTGTTGACGGTGATTTAGTTTTATTAGAGGATGTTCCTGACCCAGTATTTTCACAAAAAATGATGGGAGACGGGATTGCAGTTAATCCTGTGACTAATGTTGTGGCGGCACCTGTGCAAGGCAAAGTTGTTCAGGTCTTCCCCACTAAACATGCTGTTGGCATACAAGCAGAGAATGGTGCAGAAATCCTGATTCATATTGGACTCGATACCGTTAATTTAGAGGGAGAAGGCTTTGTATCACACGTAAAAGAAGGTGACACAGTCAAGCCTGGTGACAAATTAATTACTTTTGATAAGAACGTCATTAAAGAAAAAGCAAAGAGCATCTTAATACCCATTATCATAACGAACACAGATGATATGAGCGAGATCCACCTAAGCAGTACTAAAACAGTAACTTCACAACAAGATGAAATCCTGTTCATTAAAAAATAAACTGCGCCGGGGCGTGGAATGAGGATCCCTGTCCCGGGTGGGTTTAGAAGAATAACGGTTGAGCAATATAACTCTCCTGGATAGTTTTCTTTCTTGTATGCCTCCAAAACTGATCCCAACTTCAAGGATGGTTTTAATTAATCTGGAGGCTTCAGGATTTCATGATTAGAAGTTTTGGTTCTAAACCGTTCGTGGTCCCGGCGACAGGGATACTTAATTTTGGGTGACCCCTCATTGAAATTCCCCCACATCCATTTGGAAGCAAAAATCATATACTCCCTCGTGTAAAGACAACTACCGGCCTATATTTTTCATAATGTGATTCCACTTTTCGGACAAGATCCTTGCACTCTCTTTCATCCATACACTTAACAACTTCTATTGCATTGTTATCCCTATCATCGCTAATTGTTATATTTATCATTTCATCTTCATTTGTAATGTTGATGTATAAAGGGCGTGCGTCGTGGTCTGCTACTGATCCTGAGAACGTTGTTAATAATAGGTCAATTGTAGTATCCGCACTATCCTGATCTTCACATTCGAACACTTCCACAGCATTCTCCTTCACCTGTCTGCTAAGGTTAATAATCCGCCCTCCATCAGCCTCGAGTACATTGATATATCGAGTAGTGAAGTTTGGCTCAGTACGTTCCCGGTTTTCGTTTCGGTCCGTACAAATGTTTTCATACCTTACCTTGAATGAGGGGGTATAGCTGTTTTTCTGGGGTTTTCTTAAATAATTAAAATAGAACAACGATGCAATTATTATTCCTATAAAAAAAGCCATTAAAAAACACCTCCATAGCTACTATCCGAACGTTCACATTTACACTATGGTACATTCCAAGGCTCTGTTCTCTGTTTTCCATACTTCTGTTATTTTCCACATACATCCCTACAATGTATGGATTTTTCCTGTCCATAATTCTCACAAATACTTTTTTCATCAAACTGTAATATTGTGTTACTAAATGGTAGCAGTTCAGGTGCATCGTTTCCTTATTGGAAATAGAAAGTGTAACTTGAGTATTTTGTGGGGACGTGGTGAGGGAAAAAATAATGATGTTCATATTTCACATGATTATGGGCAAATTATTAACTAATGAATTAAAATATTTGTTGGACGAAAAACAAATGAAAGGTGATGAAAAAAATGAAGTTAACTTCTGCGGAAATATCAAATTTGTGGAGCACGTATATGAATGATAGTGGTGTCATTTGTCATTTACAGTACGAAATAAATAAAGCTGAAGATATGGAAATAAAGGCATTAATTCAGTATGCTTTGGATATATCAAAATCACATATCGAAATAATAACAAAAATACTAAATAATGAAGACTATCCTATTCCACACGGGTTTAAGTTAGATGAAGATGTGGACGTTACGGCTCCTAGGTTATTTACTGATACTTATTCTCTATACTCTACTAACAACTTAGGTAAATTGGGGCTGAATGCATATAGTGTAGCATTACCACTTGCTGTGAGAGAAGATATTTATACTTTTTTTAGTGAATGTCTACGTGAAGCAGATGATATTCTTAAGAAGACCAATGATCTATTGTTAAAAAAAGGGTTATATATGAAGCCACCACTTCTTCCAACCCCTGAGAACTTCGATTTTGTGGCGAAGAAAAGCTTTCTTACCGGATACCTTGGAGAGAGAAGACCATTAACTGGTACTGAAATTACGAATCTTTATGCCAATTTCCAAAGAAATGCACTAGGCTCAGCCACTATGATTGGGTATAGTCAGGTTGCAAATAGGAAGGATGTAACTGAATTTATTCTAAGAGGGAAAGAAATAGCACAAAAACATTGTGAGATATTTGGATCTTATTTAAGCGAATGTGATATTCCTAGTCCTACGACAATGGATACAGAGGTTACGGATTCAATCACATACACGTTTTCTGATAGAAAGATGCTCTTCTATACTACAGCCTTAACGGCAATCAGTGTTGGTTATTATGGAGCTAGTATGTCAGTGAGCCCTAGAAGAGATTTTGGAGTCATGTACAGCAGACTTGTAGCGGAAAACTTAAAATTTGCGGATGACGGGGCTAAATTGATGATTAAATACGGGTGGTTGGAAGAGCCACCAAGAGCACTTGACCGTGATGAATTAGCAAAGAAAAACAAGGGTGACTAATAGT
>JBDNGJ010000201.1:0-3083 GCA_041689365.1 Virgibacillus sp. | reverse complement strand
TGGGTGCTGTCGATGAGTGACACGTTGGAAGGAATCAGATTGTCCTTAGATATTATTAATAAGCAGGAAGATGAAAGAGTTATTGACTTGCACAAAGAATATATTTTAATCAAATTTAAGGAATTGCAGCAACAATTATCCACTGAAATAAAAGAGAGTGAAGAAAAGGGTTACTACATCCAAGAGTTAAAGCAGAAAATCGAACAGCTGCAACTTGATGTAGGGAGATCAATCTCATGACTAAAGAGTGTATCGGATGTAGTAAGCCGGTCATGAACAAAAGAAGTAGCATATGCCAGGAATGTTTCAATAAAGCAACCAAATAAATTTTCGAAAGTAGGTGAAACGATGGAAAGTAATAAGAAAATATATGTTGAATCGAACACTGAACGCTATGTGAAAAGGTCAAAGCCTTGTTCTGAATGTAAAGATAAGCCAGCACGTCATTGGAGCAAAGAACTATGTGAGGATTGCTTTGGTGAAATGTTGAGGGAGAAAGCTTAACTGGAACAAAAAAGCGAAGGAGTGAAATTAATGAATGATAGCCGCAGAAGGATAAACAAAGATGTTAAACGCATTCTAACTCACCATCCAGAACCTGCCTTTAAAGACACAGTGAAAGAAGGATTCAAACGTAAATTTACCGTTATTAATGAACGTGATTATAAAAAATATGTACCCAAAGAAGTAAAGGCTAGATTTGAAGCTAACTTTAAACATGTTTCTCGATCTATTGAGAGTGGTCGCATGAAAGATGGTAAAGAGCCATACAACAATTATCTAGTTATCAATCTTGATGAACCATACGCTGATGAAGTTATAGAAATCATGAAGCGCAACGGGCACTGGGGTTGATTCGCATTTCGACCAAACAGGAGGTAAGCATTTATGAAAAAGGTATTACAACTAATTTGTTCAGGATTTGTGTTATTCGTTTTATTTGCAGCATTATCAGTAGGGCTTGCTGGGTTAACACACTTCAATGTAACTTTTGCAGGGTTAACAGTATTAACAGCAGTATTTTCAGTCTATATAGCCTATGGAGTCTTGAACAAATAAGGAGGTGTGCAGCTGATGAATGTTGTGCAGCCGATTAAAGATAAAGAAGTAATTGCAGAAATAAAACGAACTTTAAAATCACGTAATGAACGTAACCACTTGCTGTTCTTAATGGGCATTAATACCGGTCTTAGAGTATCAGACATCCTAAAAATTAAAGTCGGTGATGTAGAAGGCTGGTACGTCAATATGAGAGAGCAAAAGACAAGGAAGTTTAAACGGATCCATTTAAACAGTGAATTAAAAAAAGAAATTGCTGCATTCACTAGAGATAAAGCAAGTCATGAATATCTGTTTAAAAGTCGACAGGGCGTTAATAAACCTATTACCAGGGGGATGGCTTATGTCATTCTCCGGGAAGTAGCAGATGAATTTAAAATTGAATGTATTGGTACCCATTCATTACGTAAGACATTTGGCTACTGGTTCTATAAGAGTACAAAGGATATTGCATCCTTACAGAAGATATTTAACCACACAAGCCAATTAGAGACACTCAGGTACATTGGAATCGAACAAGAGAACATTGATCACATGATGCATAACTTTAAGATTTGATATTTGGAGGTTGGCAGATTTGCAATTAGATATATTCAGAGAAATCATAGTCGACAACTTCGCAGGTGGTGGCGGAGCTTCAACAGGAATTGAATTAGCGACAGGATTAAATGTAGATGTAGCCATTAATCATGATCCAGCTGCAATAGCCATGCACAAGGCAAACCATCCAGATACAGAACATTATTGTGAATCTGTTTGGGATATCGATCCAAGAGAAGTAGTGAAAGGTCGTAAGGTCAGTTTATGTTGGTTATCTCCTGACTGTAAGCATTTTAGTAAAGCTAAAGGTGGTAAGCCAGTTAATAAAACGATTAGAGGATTAGCATGGATTGCACATCGATGGGCAGCTACTGTTAGGCCAAGAGTTATTATTCTTGAAAATGTTGAAGAATTTAAGACTTGGGGACCGTTGAAAGATGATAAACCAGATCCTGAACGAAAAGGGGATACATTCAAATCATTTGTAAGGCAGTTTAGAGATAAAGGTTATGAGATTGATTGGAAGGAATTAAAGGCTTGCGATTACGGGGCACCAACTACCAGAAAACGATTGTTCTTAATTGCTAGATGTGATGGTGAGCCTATAACATTTCCAGAATCAACTCATACAGAACCAAATGACTTAAATGTTCAACTTGGATTAAAGAAACCATACAGAACAGCAGGAGAAGTTATTGACTGGAACATTCCTGCACCAAGTGTTTACACAAGAAAGAAACCGTTGAAAGAAAATACGATGATTAGGATTAATCGTGGTTTGCAAAAGTACGTTATTGAATCAGAGGATCCTTATGTAATTAAAGATAGAGCCTGTTTTATTCAACATTACTATACGCATCAAGGTAAAGAAATTAGGGCTAGTGGTCTTGACGAGCCAATAGCAACTATACCCACAGCTAATAGATTTGGATTAGTGACGGCCTTCTTAATTAAATATTACGGCCAGGGTGTTGGTCAGACGTTAAATGAGCCATTGCATACCATACCAACAAAAGACAGATTCGGATTAGTTACAGTGAAAGGTCAGGACTATCGGATTGCTGACATTGGAATGAGGATGTTGCAACCACATGAATTATTTAAAGCTCAGGGATTCCCGGATAACTACATCATTGATCGTGACTACGAAGGTAATAAATATCCTAAAACACAACAAGTAGCAAGAGTGGGAAATTCAGTATCACCTGTAATTCCAGAAGCATTAGTTAGAGCAAATTTAAAAGAAATGTGCGTAGAGAAGTATCGTTATAAAGAAGCTGTACCAGGTTAAATAAACAACCATTTTCCTATGAGTTATCTAAAAAACAATGTTGTTTAACTCTTTATCTGACAACTAACAGAAACACTGTTGTTACAGGTATTTAGCTTACTACATGAATTTAACACAATCTTGTCTTTAGAGAACTCAATAGGGTAAATGCAGGTGCAGCATATATTCAGGAGGTGGATATTTATTGTCAATA
>JBDNGJ010000200.1:0-1557 GCA_041689365.1 Virgibacillus sp. | reverse complement strand
GCAGCAGTTAATCCCTGTAGAACATCTTGACTTGATTCGTTGTTAGCGCCAAAACAATAATACGTATTGGACCCAATCTGCACATAATGCTCTGATCGATGATATTTATACTTAATTCCTTTAGCCTGCAATATCTCGAACATCGGCTTCAAGACGTTGCGCTTTAATGCGCCGATGGACTTACCAGCAATAATAAATGATTCACCTTCATGTCGATCGGTAGACCACATAATAAACGAATCAATCATAGCAATTGTTTTTCCCGCTCTGATTGCTCCTTCCGCAATAACCATTTCATAATCTTCATAAGGGGATTCGTCCATCCACCACATAAGGAGCTTTTTCTGCTTCTTCGAGAACGGTTTGAAATTAAAACCTTTACTCATCGTCAAACACGTCCTTTATCTCCCCTTTTAATGCTTCAAGATACTGTG
The DNA here is from genome assembly GCA_041689365.1 of Virgibacillus sp. Taxonomy (GTDB): domain Bacteria; phylum Bacillota; class Bacilli; order Bacillales; family Amphibacillaceae; genus Lentibacillus. The sequence continues at coordinate 1,123 of JBDNGJ010000200.1, read as the reverse complement.
TAATGTCTGGCGTATCAGGTTGAGCGTTCTTCTTATCAATTTCCTGTTGTTTGAGTTCGACTTCTTTTTCTTTCATCACCATGTCGTGCTTGATTTTTTCTTCTTGCAATCTATGTTTAGTTGATTCTGGAAGCATCTCGAAATATTTATCTAGCTTGTCCAGTGCCTTCATCTTGTCAGCTAGTTTAATAGCAACGCCATCTTTCCCCTGCTTGACTTCGGTTACTATCGTTCCATCAATTGCATTCGATTCTTTGAAGTCTACATAGTTTATTTCTTTCATTACTGGGTTGCCGTCATCATCCTCAAGTGGTCCGAACATACCCATTTGTTGCACTTCTTTCTTCCCGAATACAGTGAAGTCTGTAATGTCAGCAAAGGCAACAGCTGCATATTTCTGTAATACGTCCATTGCATCAAGGAACAACGAATCAGTCATATGCCCCTTTAGCTCTCGTATATATTCGCCAATCTTAGCATTTCTTAGCAGTCTGCTACCTTCTACGTGAGCGCTTTCCGGTGAATACCCCGCTTTAATAGCCGACTGTGTAGCATTAAAACTCTTAAGATAATGAATACAAAAAAGCCTTTGTTTATCAGTGAGTTCGTCACTGGGCAAAGGCTTTTTAACTTCTTCTTTTTTAGGTACTTGTTTTCGTTTCTTTTCCGTTGCAACGTTTTTATTTTGTTGCGTTGCGTTTCGTTGCCATTTTTCTCTGTTCTTTCTACTGCGGATGGTTGCATCTTTTAGGTTGTGTTTCTCAGCTAATGCTTTAAATGTTATATCAGATGATTCCCATTCACTTCTAATGCTATCCCAATCCATTGAATCATCACCTTACCCCCCTACTACCTAATATTTATACTGCTTAATCTATATAGACCTCACGGTCTTTAAATACTATTACTAACTCGGTTAGTGCTCTATCTATATTTTACACACCCCATTTACAAACGATAGCGCCCTCCTGCTTATCGTAACCCCCACGAACGCACCCCATATATTAAAAGACAGCCAGACGCATCCAACTGCCTTAAGTGTAGGCCAAAGCCATACACCGCAATTCCATATAAAAAGCACTTAACCAAATTGGATAAGTGCTTGTCTATCTAAATTTTGCTG
>JBDNGJ010000199.1:0-39598 GCA_041689365.1 Virgibacillus sp. | reverse complement strand
ATGCCTTATCAAAAGCAGATGAAACAAGGCAAAACTAGACAAATGGATAAGAAATAGTGGACCTTGAAAACAAAATAGAGAACTTTCCACAAGAGATCAAGAATTTTAGATTTGATCCATTCTAACAGGAGTGGATCTTGCCTGAAATTCACTGTAAATAAATTGATAAAATGGATAATTTAGACTGGTAGGGGGTTATGTACAAATTCACCGCCATTTTGTGTACTTTTTACTTGCCAAACACATAGGACAACCTTAAGCAAAATTTCTTATGGAGGGTTTATATGAGTATGAGTATATTTGAACTAATAACGACTTTTGAAACGGATAGAAATCAGCCACCTGATTCAATTAACGCCCTTTTGGATTTCTATCAGCAAAAATACATTCACAGCGAAATTGACATAAATGAGTATCGAAAAATTTATCACTATTTGTATAGACAAGGCGCGACCTCAGCTCATGAGTATGCTTGAACGAAATAATTAGTCCTCCAATAGAGGGCTTTTTTATGATTTAAATAATTAATTCCGGGGAATGGATAAAACATCAGTAAACATTCCAGGAGGAGATTAGATGGATAAACAGAACAAAAGAAAAACACCACCGCCCCAACATCAATCCAGGCAACCTGGCATGGAATCTAAAATGCACCCCGAGCCGGAGTACATTAGCAAAGACTATAAACCAAGCGGGAAATTAAAAGGAAAAGCTGCCATTGTTACAGGTGGTGATAGCGGAATTGGCCGCGCAATCAGTATTCATTATGCAAAAGAAGGCGCAGACATCGCGATTGTCTATCTGAATGAACATGATGACGCAAAAGAAACACAACGATTAGTTGAACTGGAAGATCAGAAATGCTTACTGATTAATGGCGATATTGGCAACCAGCCGTTTTGTGAAGCGGCAGTCACAGAAGTAATTGAGACATTCCCGAAAATAGATATCCTAGTAAACAATGCAGCTGAACAGCATCCGCAAGATACATTCCAGGACATCTCAAGTGACCAGCTTGAACGAACGTTTCGAACGAATGTTTACGGAACGTTTTATATGACAAAGGCGGCGTTACAAAATATGCACGAAGGTAGTGTGGTTATCAATACTTCATCGATCACAGCCTATCAAGGAAGTGAAGATCTAATTGATTATTCAGCTACAAAAGGCGCTATAACTTCCTTTACACGCTCGTTGTCACAGTCATTGGTGGATAAAGGGATACGTGTAAACGCTGTTGCACCAGGACCAATTTGGACTCCGCTAATTCCTTCTACCTTCAGCGCCGGAAAAGTTGATACCTTTGGCGGGAATACACCGATGAAGCGCCCCGGAGAACCAAAGGAATTAGCACCTGCATATGTCTATCTCGCAAGTAATGATGCAAGCTATGTAACAGGACAAGTAATTCATATAAATGGCGGGATGATTGTTAATGGATAAAGGAAAATGTGTTTGTGGAATGAGAAGGTGGAAGTACAGCTGTTTTAGAATATCTTTAATTCAGTGCTTTGACATGATATGCGAAATACAGAAGCCTTCACCATAGCAGATGATGACTGAGCAATCAATGCCATATTGGTCTTTTTATTTTACAAAAATATGACCATCAATTAGCATACAAAATTGATGGTCATTACACTTACGCTTCAGCGTCTTCTCTTTTTTTCTGCTTTCTGCTTAATAGGATGACACCTAGTACGAATAGAAGAAAGATACCTATAACCGACCCAATAAATATCCAATTTAGTCCTGTATCATTCTGTTCGACATAAACTTCGGCAGTTTCACGGGCAAGGCCAATCTTGAATTCGCCTTTTTCATTTTCCCTGACAAGGTTATCACCAAGCAGCCCTTTTAACTGTGTGTTGGAGTCAATTCCATCAATAGATATAGCTTGTGATTCTGTATCATTGTTAATGGCGATATACACCGTTTCACCTTGATACGAGCGCTTCATCAGACTCATGGCACCACTTGAGCCCAATAGCTCATAATCCCCTTTTTGAAGTGCAGGAAATTGTGAACGAAGTGCTCCTATCCTATTAACAAACTTTTTTAAATCTTCATTTCCACTATTAAATTGGACCATCTGCTGGCTGTCCGGAAACTTTCCACCACTCATCGGAATTTCAGACCCTTGATAAATCATTGGAGTTCCAGGAACAGTGTATAAGTAGGTCAAAGCTAACTTCCATGCTGTCAATGGGTTCCGGCCATTTTTTAACAGCTTTTGCGTAAACCGCTCCGTGTATTTATTATCCAAATAGGTTAGATTCTCACTTTTGCCACTGTCTACCCATGCATCATAGAGGGAGGATACCGGCTCTCCTGCACTTGCAAAAGTTTCTGCCATTGGCCGATATAACGAATGATTCTCCACTATATTAATTTGCGTATCTTCTTTAATATTGCCTGTATAATCTTCGGTGTTTAAAATATCACCAAGCATGTAAAAGTTCGGGTTTTGCTCACTAATGTGAGCTGTTAATTTTTTTAAAAAGGATTCATTTGTATAATCAGCTGCATGAAATTTATACCCGTCAATATTTGCTTCTTCAATCCAGTAATCTGCAGCATCTATTAGGAACTCTTGTACTTCCGGGTTTGACTGGTCAAGCACAGCAGCTTGATCAAGCCACTGGTATGACTGGACATTATTATTTTCTTTCAGCCAGTCACTTTTACTTGAATCACCTGTCATGAAATGGGTCGGTGAAACATAGTTTGTTACAAACTCCATTACTACTTTAATGTTAAGATCATGGGCCTCTTTTACCAGTTTTTTCAAATCTTCCATTGTACCAAACTGGTCATCAACTTTATAAAAGTCTTCAATCCAATAGCCGTGATACCCACCAGGTGCGTTTTCCATAATTGGCGACAATACAATCGTGGTATACCCTAATTCTTTTAAGGAACCAAGTTTATCAGTTACTCCTTGTAAATCTCCCCCATGATAAGCAAGGGGATCATCCAAATTGATTTGTTCACCTGTTGACGGATCACCGTTATTGAAGCGATCAACTAACAGATTATAAATAATTTCACTATGTATGGTTTGTTTTTCCGCCGCTTGTGCCGGGTTGGCTAATCCAAACGAGGAAAAAATAATTATAAGTGTTGCCAATAATTGTTTCATCATTGTACTCCTTTTAGATAACTTGGCTTATCGTCAAGCCTATTATATAGATAAGCCTTAGTTGCATTTATGCAGTAAGAAAGGATTTAGAGTTTTGTATGAAAATACCTCTCTAACTTGATTTTAGCGGACATAGGAGACGCTATTTCTATATTATAGTAATCTATTCGATATTATCCGGACACAGAAGCCCTTATTTCACATATATCATGGTTATTTGACTGTATTTGTGTGAAATAAAGTCCCTAGTGTCCGCAAATACTGCCATTTTCGTGAATTTCTGCCAAATAAGGTCTCTGGTGTCCACGAAACCTCAAAATTGCTATATGAAAAATAATTTTTAATACATCCCTATTATTAACCTTTTTCAAAAATAGTCAATGAATACTGTGATATTGTCGAAAATCCTTCATATTTTAGAAGTATTCACTCCGAAAAGTCATAAGTTGTGGAAAATAAATGAGACAACTCTTCCTCTGGGTGTATATGCAATTTTGCGCTGTTTACAGCAATTGGTCCTTCGTTAAATCCACCAGCAATCAATTGAAGTTTGTGTTGATAGTTGGCTATATCACCGACTGCGAACATACCTGGGATTGACGTTGCCATTTCGCCATTTACTTTAATGGTGCCACCTTCCATATCCATTCCCCAGTCTGCAATAGGCCCAAGGTCAATTTGGAATCCATGATTTACGATCAATGCATCGATTTCAAGCTCTTCCACTTCGTTTGATTGCAGGTTTTTAACAAATGCGTTTGAAATTTGTCCCCCATCCCCTACTAAGCTATCGACAGAATAAGGAGTCTTAACATCAACGGATGAGTTTTTCATCTTTGTAATATTACTTTCAATTCCAGTAAAAGCTGTTTTGCGGTAAACCAATGTGACCTGATCTGCTACTGACTCCAATTCGTTTGCCCAGTCGACTGCGGAATTTCCTCCACCAGACAGGAGCACACGTTTTCCGCGGTAGCTTTCCAAGCGCTTTATCGTATAATCCAGGGTCTTTTCTTCAAATTGAGGTGCATTTGGTAATTCCAGCTTCGTAGATTTAAGCGTCCCAAAGCCTGTTGCTACGATAATCGTTCGTGTATAGTGTTTCGCACCATTGTCACTTGTAAGGATAAACGTACCGTCATGACGTTTTTCTGCATGTAGGCATTGTTCTCCTAAAACAATAGTCGGATTAAACGTCATCGCCTGTTCTATCAATTGATCGGTCAGCTTTTCACCGGAAATATTCGCTATACCTCCAATATCCCTTATTACCTTTTCAGGATAAAAATAAGGAACTTTTCCACCTAAAAATGGCAGGTATTCAATTATTTTTGTTTTCATCTCACGCATGCCGCTATAAAAGGCAGTGAACAGGCCTACAGGTCCTCCGCCAATAATCGTAACGTCATAAATCTCGTGTTTTTCGGACATAAAAAAACCTCCCAGGCTTACTTGGTTTTAGCTAAAAGATATACAAAATAAGGTGTACTAAGGACAGCCACAACAACTCCGGCAGGTATTTCTGTTGGCGTTAACAGATTCTTGCCGATTGTATCTGAAACCATTAACAAAAGTGCACCAATTAAGGCGGAAATTGGAATAATGTATTGGTGCAACGGCCCAATGATCCTACGCGCAATATGCGGTACAACTAGTCCCAAAAAGGCAATTGCACCACCAGCAGCAACACTAGCCCCAGCTAAAGCAACTGCGATAAGCAGCAGCAGACGTCTATCCCCTTCAACTTTAGAACCTAATCCGGCAGCCACATCATCACCCAGGTTTAAGACATTGAGTACGTTTGCCTTGTGGAGTGCATATGGAACGAGTATAAGAATCCATGGTAAGAGAGCTAGCACAAATGACCAATTAGCACTCCATATATCACCAGAAAGCCAAACAGTTGCCTGTCTGAAGTCCTGTGGGTTCATTTTCAGCTGAAATATAATTAACGCTGCACTGAACCCTGCATTAACACCTATCCCCACAAGTATCAGCCGTATTGGGTTAACACCATTTTTCCAGGCTAATGTATATACTAGAAATGCCGCAAATAAGGCTCCAACTAACGCAAATAGTGGCATTATAAAAATGGAAACCGTTGAATTTAACGAATCCTGTATAAAAAATATAAATAATACGACTGCAAGTCCTGCTCCCGTATTAATTCCTAGAATGCCAGGGTCAGCCAGGTCATTTTGGGTGACTCCCTGCAGAATTACACCAGATACCGCAAGTCCTGAGCCAATTAGTAATGCTAGTATTATCCCTGGTAATCGAAAGTCAAACAGCACAAGACCTTGTCTCTGGGTCCCTTGCCCAATTATCGTCTTTACTACATCTAATGGCGCTATATTAATAACACCAGTACTAAGGCTGATAAAAAACATAGTGATAATCAATACAATTAATAACGCTATAATACCAATAAATCGACCTGTTTTCTTTTGATAAACCGGGTTCATTATTTGCCACCCCCACTACTGCCACGGGCTAGATATAAAAAGAATGGTACACCAATCAGTGAAGTTATCGCACCAACTGGCGTTTCATACGGAGCATTGATTAGCCGTGAGACAATGTCGGATAAAACCAGCAGAAGTGCACCAAATAATGCCGATGAAGGAATAATCCAGCGATAGTCCGTGCCCATAATAAATCGGGACATATGAGGGATAATCAGACCCATAAAACCAATGGCACCAGCGACAGACACCGCTGCTCCAGTTAAAATCAGTACGGTTAGTATGCCGAGCACTTTAATCACAATATTATTTTGCCCAAGACCTACTGCAATATCTTCACCAAGGTTAAGTACTGTAATTGATTTCGCTATCATAAAAGCAATAAATATTCCGATAGCACCGGATATCAGCAAAATCTGAATAGAGCTCCAGTTTGTTCCTGCAAGTCCCCCAGCAAGCCAAAAACCTAATTGCTTTTCAAGTTGAAAATGAAGTGCAATTATAGTTGAAACCGAACTTAGCAGTGTCCCAATTGCAACACCTGCCAACGCCAGTTTAACCGGGGTCAAGCCACCCGTTGAAAAAGAACCGACCATAAACACCAGAACAACTGCAATACCAGCACCAGCAAACGAAGCCATCGTTAAACCAATACTGGAAATATCTGGAATAAACGCCATTGTCAGAACAAGAGCAAATGCAGCCCCGTTGGTAACTCCCATGATCGAAGGTGAAGCTAACGGATTACGGGTCATACCCTGCATGACAGCACCTGATACAGCTAAAAATGCACCAACAAGTGCTGCAGCAACTGCCCTCGGAAGCCTCAATTCTTGAATGACCTGATGGGATGTTATATCTCTATCAAAATTAATAATCGCCTGCCAAACAGTTGATAGATTTATGTCCACGGCCCCATAAGCGATTGATAGTCCCATTGCCAAAAATAATGCTATTATGGTTAAGATATTAATTATTATTTTGAAGATTGACGAATGCTGAATAGTAGATAACATGATTTTCTCCTGAACTTACAAATTATTTCCTAATGTAAAAGTATAAGCCTTCATACTTTCCACTGCAATGACAAAAATTTAATTGACATCACAACTGAAAATGATTATCATTTCCAATAGGAACTTATTATAACATAAGAGGAGACATACATATGTTCAAAATAAAAAAATCCCGTATTTTATTTATGTGTTTTACATTGGTCTTACTATTACTCGTTGCGGCATGTGGCGATGATAATTCAGATTCAAACTCAGATGGTGGCGATCAGGACAGCGGACAGAAGTCCGAGGTAACGGTAGACAGTAAGATGGGTGAAGTTACCCTCCCAACTGATGCCGAACGGATTATTGCCCCCTATCATGAAGATACATTACTCGCACTTGGAGTTACCCCGGTGGCTAAGTGGGCAATCGGGCAAAGCATCCAGGATTACCTGGAATATGAACTGAAGGACCTTCCAAAAATCGAATGGAACCTTCCACTTGAACAGGTACTGAACCAGAACCCTGATTTAATCATACTCGAGCACGGTATCGATAGTTATGAAGGATCATATGAAGATTATCAGAAAATCGCTCCAACTTATGTCATGAAAGAAGAAACTACAACAAGCTGGCGTAAGCAAGTAGAGAAATTTGGGAAAATTCTAGGCAAAGAAAATAAGGCCGATGAAGTTCTAAGTCAATATAAAGAAAAGGTAGCAAAAGCAAAAGAAACATTAAGCGGTGCAATCGGCGACGAAACTGTTGCAGCGATTTGGGCAACAGGAAATCAGTTTTTTGTATTTGAAGAAAATCGCCATAGTGCAGAAGTACTTTATTCAGAATTAGGGATTAATTCACCAGAACTCATCAAAAATCTTGGAGAAGCCAAAACACAATGGAATCCACTTTCACTTGAGAAGCTTTCCGAATTAAAGGCTGATCACGTTTTCCTGCTCGCATCAGAAGGTGAACAAGGAATCGATACATTGAAAAACAGTGATGTCTGGCAAAGTACTCCAGCAGCTGAAAATGACAATGTATATATTTTGAATGACCCGAGTAACTGGACTAATAAAGGATTGATTGCTTCCGAAAAAACAATTGATGACCTGCTTAAAGCGCTAACGAAATAACTATTCACCAATACAATCGAATCAAACAAGCTAAAAGTGTCATTATTTATTAAATTAAATATGACACTTTTTTGCATTGGCCCTCGATTATAGTTATGAACAGACACAGTCACATCGAAATGATCGGGTAAATATGACAGCTTGAGCCGGGATATTGTGAACTTGAGCCGATTATGTGACAGCTTGAGCCAAATGCCTAAAAACCCACTAAAAAAGGACCTCTCCACATTGTAAAAGTCCTTTCTTGATCACCTATGGCAAAAATCCGAATCCTAATCGTCCAAAACCTAAAATTAATGTAAGAATAGCTGCAATAGCAAGCTGAATCCACCAGCTTTTCGTTGCTTCTTCTCTTCCCATTTTCAAGCTAATCATTTCCATGGCAAAAATAACCCATATTCCTGCAAGCCCTTTAAAGATGGCTTCTCCCATTTGTGGACCACTGAAATATGCTGCAAGCAGTGTACCACCGGAATAAAGTATTAATAAATAGTCCAGACGCAATATCATTTGTACTATTTTTGCACCTTTTGCCTTGCCTGATTTATGTAGTAAAACCACTACAATAAAAAGAATAAATGCCAATGCCCATGCAGTGACGTGTAGATGTGTATTCATTTATGTTCCTCCTATGCATTAATACATAATAAAACTATCATATCATGTACTACTAAGAAATTCATTTGAAAATTATTTGAACACCACAAACTGGAAGTAAAATAGATTAAAAACTGTTATACTATAATATGTAATGCAGATTTATAATCGGAGGGATAGTATGGTACAAAACAGTCAGCAAATAATTGATCAGACTCAGGAGTACGGCGCTAAAAATTACCACCCGCTTCCTGTTGTCATTTCAAAAGCGGAAGGCGTTTGGGTTGAAGATCCAGAGGGCAACCGCTATATGGATATGCTAAGTGCATATTCAGCAGTTAACCAGGGTCACCGGCACCCAAAAATAATTGATGCATTAAAAAAACAGGCAGACCAAGTAACACTAACCTCACGAGCTTTTCATAATGATCAGTTAGGTCCATGGTATGAAAAGATTTGCAAATTAACCAACAAAGAAATGACACTCCCAATGAATACTGGTGCTGAAGCTGTCGAGACAGCTATCAAAACAGCACGTCGCTGGGCTTATGATGCGAAAGATGTTCCTGAAGGCAAGGCAGAAATAATTGCATGTGAAGGTAACTTCCACGGGCGTACAATGGCAGCGATTTCGTTATCATCCGATGCAGAGAATAAGCGGGGATTTGGCCCAATGCTTCCAGGAGTAAAGATCATTCCATATGGGGATATTGACGCTTTGAAGGCAGCTATTAATGAAAATACTGCAGGCTTCTTATTCGAGCCAATCCAAGGCGAAGCTGGAATTGTCATGCCACCTGAAGGATTCCTTAAGGAAGCATATGATGTATGCTCAAAAAACAATGTACTATATATTGCAGATGAAATCCAGGCAGGTTTAGGTCGAACCGGGAAAATGTTTGCCTGTGACTGGGAGAATGTATCACCTGATATCCTCATTTTAGGAAAGGCTTTGGGTGGTGGTGTGTTCCCTATCTCCTGTGTCGTTGCCAACAAAAACATTCTTGGCGTATTTAACCCAGGTTCACATGGCTCTACGTTTGGCGGTAATCCGCTTGCATGTGCAGTTTCAGTTGCATCTCTCGAAGTATTAGAAGAAGAGAAATTGGCAGACCGCTCATTGGAACTTGGCAATTACATGATGGATGAGCTTAAAACCATTGATAATCCGGTTATAAAAGAAGTACGAGGCAAAGGATTATTTATCGGCGTTGAACTGACTGAGGCAGCCCGCCCATACTGCGAGGCATTGAAAGAAAGAGGCCTTCTATGTAAAGAAACACACGAAAATGTAATCCGATTCGCCCCACCACTTATCATTGAAAAAGATGATTTGAAATGGGCAGTAAACCATATAAAAGATGTTTTAAAAGGCTAAAAATTAGAGGTGCTCCTATCGTAAGAGCACCTCTTTCTTATTCTCCAGAACCTCGCTCTGCTTTTCGCAAAGACTGTTTTTCTTTATACGTAAAACTGCGCCAGAGCCATTCAAGCGGTCCAAAACGATATCTTGCCAGCCACCATCTACTGCAGATAATTTGCAAACTAAAGACAACTGCAACAATCCCCATCGCAACGATTGGCCTTACTGAACCATATAACCCGAAGCCTATTCCATAAAACAATATAAAACAGATAATCGATTGTGTTATGTAATTTGTCAGGGACATTCTGCCAACATAGGTGAACGGTTTTATTAATTTTTTTCCAAAGCCGCTCCGTGCCAGCAATGTTATTGAAAATAAATAAAATAATGCAGATGCTGTTCCGCCAAGATTATCCTGGATGTACGAGAACCAAACTGGATTTCCGTATAAATATGGACCCATTTTTAATGCTGCAAAAAATAGCAGACTAATAAACCACACTGTCAGGATTGTTCGTTTATGTTCGTCTGGCTTGTGTAGCCAACGTTTCCTCGCTATGAACATACCAAATAAAAATAAAGGCAATAATGTTGTTGATAAAAGTAAGCCCGATAATAATCCGTTCGAATAGATCCAGTCATTAGCATTCTGTGTCAATATAACGGCCAAATCACTGCTGCTGTAATTTTCTTTTACAAGATTAATTTTGGAAACATCATAGCCTCCCAATAATGCCCTTAAGTCATATAAAAAACTGGAGTAAAAGTACATACTCATCCCTAGTAACAAAGTTCCCCAGATTAATAATGTTTTTTTAGTACGGTTTTCAAATGCAACTAAAAATAAACCAACAACACCGTATGATAACAAAATATCACCATGCCAGATTAAAAATGCATGGACTAATCCAAAACAAATCAATACAAATAATCTCCGAAATAAGAATGGATAGATGTCGATATTCTTTTCTACCAAACGGTCCTTCAAAACCTGAAAACCAAAACCAAATAATATCGAGAAAAGTGTATAAAAACTTGCCTGGAAGAAAATATCAATAAAGACTTGAGTATTCTGATCGATAGCGGATGTCCACGCATCTTCCTCTCCGCCATACATAAAATACGGTGCAGAGAAAGCTCCAATGTTTACGACGAAAATTCCTAAAATCGCAAAACCCCGAGCGGCATCGATCCATGTTAAACGCTCAGATCCCTGCAAAGGTGATACACTTCTCATAATCCCACCAACCTTCCATTAATTTTTATCATATTGTCATTCTATTACTACATCCATTGTTTCACAATTTCAAATAATAACATAAACTAAATTAAAGGAGGATTTACCATGCCCGCAACAGTTGGAGCAGTAAAAGTTTTAAACATGGGTTCGTCAAGCGTCTTTAACATTGGAGACGTTTATTCAATGTGTCCAGTCAGCACTGCAAAAACATATGCTGGTGGCGGATCCTTCAATACCGGTGACGGAACCGACATTATACTAGGTAAATCAACTACGTATGTACGGGACAAAGACATAGCGGATCAAAATATAGATTCATAATGGAGTGGTTACAATGATATTCACCATTTATCAATCAATTAATATTCATTTCCTTAAAATTGGTTCGATATCAAATTCTTCGGTTGTACAAATCGGCACCACTGGATGTATTCAGGCCCAATCAGATGTTTACAATACTGGTGGGTACACAGAAGCTGCGGAACCAGCAGAACCTGTTGGTGAACCTTCAATTATTCGGTTACAGCAGCCTGATCAATAGCACATCTTTGACTGTTATGCATATATTACTATAGGTCTTTGCCTAGTTGTAAGGAGGGAACTCTCATGAACGACTGGAACAGTTATATGTATAACATATTAAAACGCATGGAGGAACAAGATAGAAAGATCAAATCATTTGAATCAAGACTAGGTCAACTGGAACAAAAGGAAACTAATCCTCAAAATACTATAGAAAAAATTGAATATAACTTTGATCAGTTAAAAATAGAGAACCTCGATGGGACACTTCATATCGGTTTGTCCCCTAATGACTTAAAAGATATTGAGGACCTATCCATTCCACAAGGAAAAAAACCATTCAAGGAAGAGTTACTATCTGATTTGAATTTATATTTAAACGAAAATGGACCAAACCTAATCAGGACCATTGCTGAGCAGAATAACTTTTCTACTGGTGATACAGACCCAAACATACTTATTCAGGACATGGTAAAGCAATTACCTGAACGAATAGCATTTTATGAAGAAGATTGTAAAAGGAATAACCAAGAATTCTCAGAGGATCAGAAGAAAAAGCATATCGCCGAAAAAATTAAGAGTGAAATTCAACACTCTCTTTACACATACTTGGAAAGGAATGATCAAAGTCAATGAATATGGAAGTTCATAATTATGACCTGCAAGTTGGAAATGTGCAAATCGATGCAATATCCGCATCATCTGTCTTTTTAGTCGGAGACAATGAAGAAATAATACTCTCTTCATTTTTCGATACACCACCAGAGGCAGCCATGATAGGTTCTATCGTTCCGTTATCAATATGAGGAATTATAGAATATGCAAAAACGAACAGCATCTGTCAATCATATCCTAGTTCACGGAATCACATTCAGTGGTATTTTTAACATTGGTGACTCGGAATACGCACAACCGAAGTCAAGAGGGATTGCAATACAAAAAGAAGGTGCAATATTTGTCGATGAAGAAGGGTTGGACTTTAAAGATTTCTCGCTGTTCCATCGCGAAGCAAATTGGCCTGCTGTTGACGATTCGATAATTGTTAGAAAAAAGACAATTAACCATACCGATAAAATCCAAGTTGGCAATATATCTGCTCTCGGCGTATCACAGGCATCAATATTACAAATTGGCAGTATTGAGAAAATATGTGCTGAAGCTAGAATAAAACACTTCCGTCAGTATTTACCTGAGTAAAGTCCACACAATAACGCTTGGACTTAAATATGCTATCTTAATATAAATTAATTTACTCTGGAGGAGTTATCATGCCATCAATTGTTGGACCAATAAAAATTAATAGCGTAGGCGGTGGCGTCATAAATTTTGGTGATTCCTTTTACCTGGCACCAAAAAGTACTTCCAAAACAGCTGCAGGAGCAGGATCTTTTAACACTGGTGACTTCATATGTACTAATAGCGGTCTAAACTCTACAAACCCAGTCGATCCTGATGTTAACGATCAGAACGTAACCGCAAATGCTTAATATTAAATGAACTGTCTCCAATTACAGGCAGTTCTTTTTGCTATTATTTTTTTACTGCATCTGGTTGAACTTTCACTTATATGGTTGAAGTCCACCTTATCTGGTTGAAGCTCCTCCCTATCTCCAGTCTCCAAACAAAAGGTTAAATCCCACATTACACAAACTCTCAATTCCCCTAAGAAAAAAGCACCCCATTAACAAGAGGCGCTTCAAGTCTATTCAAATTCTGATTGATCAATGAATAATAATTGCAAAACATATATAAGTAAAAATGCTGCCATTGCGAGTGAACCCCAGCCAAGTGTTTTCTGTTCCACCTCCAGGTAGTTATTGCATATCTGGCTATCTGCTCCAATATACAACAACGCCATTAGGCCAAACATGATAACAAAGAATATATAAATAATATTTCTGCCAACCTTTCCAAGCTTCATCCAGCTATCACGGAGGGGAATCCCTGCTAAAAAAGGTAAACTGATAAATTTAAATATTTCTACCGCCTGAACAGTAATTGCTTCATCCATTGAAAGCGGGATCATCCAGTAACTCCAGATAACAATAAATAAGAGAATTCCAGGTACACCGTTACTATTCCATTTTTCAAAAAAAACCGGAAACTTTATCTGAAAAAATCGTGCCATTAAGAACCCAGATGCTAACAGTAACGGCATTTGCATGTGCATATGGATGATCATTATCGATTCTAGTAAATTTGCTATTGGGGGGAGAATGAGAAAGACGAATAGCAGTAAACCATAAATTGCCTGTTTCATCGTTTATTCCCCCTCTTCACTGTCTAGAATATTTACAACAGTATCAGCAGCTTCATCAATTTTTGTGTAATCCATTACTTGCTGCAAACGACCTGTTTTCCCAATAAAATAAAAGGCACTGTTATGTGTAAAATCCCCGTTACCATCAGGAATTACAATTACACCCAGTTTTTCAAGCAGTGAATCCAATTCAGCCTGGTCGTTAATTCTTGCCATACGCCACGTCTCTCCATCGCTGCCGAAGTAAGATCTGTATTTGGTTAATGTTGCAGGGTCATCCCTTTCAGGGTCAAAGCTAATACTCAAGAAAACAATGTCCTCACCTATATATTTGTTTGGTATTTGCTCATAAACATCTGCCATATTCATCTCCAGCTGCGGACAAACAGTGGTACAACTTGTATACATGAAAGTCAGAAATACGTATTTCCCTTCTGCAAATTCATTAAAAGTATATGTCCGTTCATGACTATCTTCTAATGTAACTGGTGGGAATTCAGGCTTATTCTGTAATATTTCATACGTTCTAGCACTTTCTGCTGTAAAAGCACGGAATCCATCAGTTCCAATATAAAATAAACCAATTCCAAATAGGATTACGAGTATGATAGCTATTAAATTATGTCTGTCTTTGATCATAACCGATCACTTCCCAGTTTGTAATTTATCCTTTATTTTAAAAAGATAGCCCTGAACAGGACTATCTTTTTAGTTTTGTTTCGACTACCATGTTCTGATTGGTGGTGATCCTGGTGGTCCATTTACCACAAAGTCTACTATTGGAACAACATATGCCATAGCCGCAACCATAAGCATTAAGATGATCCAAATGCTCCAACGTTCTGTCCACATTGGTGTAGGTGCTTCGCTTTCTTCAGTTTCGCCAACAGGAAATTCTGTTTCTCCTTTTGGAGCGAAAAACATCATATTAAATACTGCATATACTTGAATAATTACACCTAAAAGCAGTAATGTTCCCCCAAATGCCATAACATACTCGTAAGGCACCCAGCTTAATGCTATTTCATGGTCTCCATAGGTAGTGAAAGATGTCCGTCTTGGATCACCTAACAGCCCAACTAAATGCTGTGAACCTGACATGAAGATCATTCCAACTGTCCAAATAATTGTCTGTATTACACCAAGTCGATTCATTTGAGGTGTTAGCTGACGTTTGGACAGATACGGGACAAGCCAGTACGTAATCCCAAAGAATGTTAGTACAACTGTTACACCTACAGTTATATGAAAGTGTCCAACAACCCACATTGTGTTGTGAATTACCTGGTTCATCTGGTTACTTGTATTGACAATTCCACCAGCTCCCCCAGGAATAAAGGCAATCATTGCAATCATAGGAGCTAGAAAACGAACATCTCCCCAAGGCAGTTTTGTAAACCAGCCTAATAATCCTTTACCCCCACGTTTTCTGCCAGCTCTTTCAAACATAGCAAATATGGCGAACACAGTCATTAATGAAGGAAATGCGATTGATGTACTCATAAACACGTGTAAAAATTTAACTGATTCTGAGATGCCCGGATCGATAATCTGATGGTGAAATCCACCAGGAATGTTTAGGATAACTAACAATATTACTACAACCCGTGCAAGTTTATCACTGAATACTTTGCCGCCGATAATCTTTGGAATAGCTACATACCATGCAGAAATTGCTACAATATACCAAATATTTACCAGTGTGTGTCCAAAACTCCAAAATAGTGTTCGGCTAACCATAACGTTAATTGTTTCTTTCCAGCCCATAGCCCAAGGAATAAGCGTGAACACTTCGACTGTTACCCCAATACTGCCAAAGAACCAAAGTACGAATACAGCCATTGCGAAGAAAGCATACAGCGGCGTTACTTGACCGCGGTGATTTTTTCTCCAGTGATTGTAATTGATGAATGCTCCAAAAGCACATGACCATATACCCAGCACAACAAATACGAGTCCTATATAAAAGATAGGTGATGCAGCAAGTGGTGGATAAAAAGTATATAATACAGATGCCTCATTCATTACAATAGTTGCAACTACTAACACCACACCTAATAACATGAGAGCAAGTCCCACCCAAGCCATTTTCCGTACTTTTGGAAGAAGTCCTTCTAATGTGTGGGATAATACTGCATATAAATAGCCAATTGTGAAAGTAGCTGTAAATACCAAAATTAATAAAATTCCATGGGCTGTTAAGACTTGATAATAATTCAGCCATGTCGGCAATTCCAGAAGACCGGCCCTTTGAAGCCCCTGTACCAGTCCTAAAATTCCGCCAATAAGCAATGTAATAAAGGAAACTGATAAGTATGATTTCGATATTTTTGCATCCAGAGGATTTACGCCTAATCCTTTATTCGCCTTCTCGCGAAAGGTTTCTTTTACTGATTGTTCCATTTGACTTTACCTCCTTTACTTCACCATGATTGTCGTGGACATTAGCTGATGCCCCGCACCGCAATATTCATTACATAACACTAGATACTCGCCTGGTTCATCAAATGTGTGTGTGATTTGCTGGATGTGACCTGGCATAACCATTGCATTAATATTTGTTCCGGGAACCTGAAAACCATGGACAACATCTTTTGATGTCATCGTAAATGTTACCTCTGCTCCAGCTGGAACTTCAATTTCACTAGGGTTAAAGCCAAATGCTTGTAATGTCATAATTACTTCATATTCGTTTTCTCCTACCTTTTTCACACCAGGCTCATCAAATGGAGCCGTCTGATCTACTTGCTCAGGATCAATCGTATCCTTGTTACTTGGTGGTCCCATACCTAAGGCGAATGTTTGATAACCAACTACTACCATAAATAAAATTAAAATACCGGCGCTTAATCCAAGCCAAATTTCTTCTAAGCGATGCATATTATTTCCCTCCTATACTCTGGACATATATAGCCAAAAGACTCCTACCCACATAACAATGATGACCCCTAACACAAATAACACGGAAATCATTGTACCTTTTAATGATTTTTCTTCTTTATTTTCGATTGGAGTACTCGTTTTTGCAGTTTCCATCACAAATCCCCTCCTTGTTAACTATCTTTCTACTACATCTTATTTTTTTAAGGGTCATTTCGAAGTGAACTAAATCACACATAAATGTGATTTAAATTACAGGTTGAATTCCAGTAATTATTTACGGGAATTACCAATAAAAACAAAGAGCCAAACCCTTGGTATAACAGGATTTGGCTCTTTAAATATAACTATTATAATTTGTAACTGCTTCGACACATTTATGGAAATTATATTTGTAGTAAACTTGGAATTTCACAAAAGGAATCTTTTGAAATGAATGCAAGCCTTAATGGCTAATTTGATAGCTGCATTTATCCAGTAAAAAGGATTTATGTTTTCTTAACTGCCAATAAAAGTTGCTTCGAAAAGAAATAAAGGTATGTCTCTTTTACTTGCTCATGCCAAATATGTTCAATCGCATGTTTGTACAGATTCATTTGTACTTCATATCTGTCTAACAGTTTATCTTCTAAACGATTCGTTACTTCCTCGGTAATTGCATCAGTCTTATAGTCAAGAATGATCCATCCATCTTCTTTTGGTATAACACAGTCAATAACACCTTGCACCAGTACTTGTTCATCCGTGTCATTGGTCCAGTTTGCATACACTTTTTTTGCAGATAACGAAATACTGAATGGTATTTCACGATAGATAACCGGGGAATCCATCATTAATTGAGCAATTGGTGTCATAAAAAACTGTTCAACAGCATCAATATTAATCACTTCTGCTTCCTGCTTTGTCAGGATTTCCTGTTCAGCCAATTGTTCCACAAATTCTTCTATTTCAGAAGCGTTCATTGGTCGCGTCATTGGTATATGCTGCATAACGGTATGCATTGCGGTACCACGCTCTGCAGCTGTGACCGGCTTTTGTTTTTGCATAAATGCAGGTCGCTTAACAATTGGTGCATGAAACGTTTGAATGAGCTGATCACCACTGTATTCATCCTTAATCTCACGCTGCCGTTTAATTTCTGTTACTGTTTGCTTAGCACGGTGTGTTGCAGCTTCAAGATATGGATACGTATAGGAAAGACGATCGTTAACTGCTTCATCCAGTTCATTGTCATCTAAATCCAGCTGCTGCCATTTCACAATATTTTCTTTACGTTCCAGGTCAGCTTCCGTAACTGTTTCATCCAAATTAGTTAAGGAACTGCCGTGGACAATCGAAACATTCCATTCTGACGGATCAATTTGGATTTCTTGCAATACTGCATCGTCAATATCCATCGTCCGCAGTACATCATTCTGTTTGTGGCGTATTAAAGCAGGACCAACCCAATCAAGGTACGTTTTCGATTCGATCCTGTAATGTGCTGGAAGAATCCATTCGGAATGATCAATCATTTTTTCCCATTTCTGCTGTTTCTTCTCAAACGAAGCAACATTACCGACCATCACTAATTTCTCTTTCGCCCGTGTTAATGCAACATATAATACTCGCATTTCTTCTGCCAGAAGCTCCCGCAGCTTTTCTTTTTGTAATGCATGGTGAAAGAGTGTCGGATACGTTATCCGTTTGACCGGATCGATGTACTTGCTGGCAAACCCGAGATCCTTATGCAATAAATATCGTCGTTTCAAATCCATAAAATTAAATTGTTTATCCATGGCACCCAGAATAACCGCCGGGAACTCCAGCCCTTTACTTTTATGAATGGTCATAATGCGGACAACATCCTCTTGCTCACTTAATGCGCGAGCCGCTCCAAGGTCATCACCACGCTCCTCCATCCGTTCAATAAAGCGAAGGAAGCGGAATAACCCGCGGAATGATGTTGACTCATACCCTCTGGCACGATCATACAACGCTCTAAGATTTGCTTGACGCTGCCGTCCTCCAGGCATACCGCCAACAAAATCATAGTAACCTGTTTCCCGGTATACCTGCCAGATCAATTCAGATAAAGCACCCTGCCGTGATGCAAGCCGGTAACGCTCAAGCCGCTCCAGGAAATTGCTTACTTTGATTGCTGTATTACCTGAATTCTGCCTGTTGAATGCTTTTAAAGCATCATAGTATGTGCCTTTTCGATCTGCCAACCGTACGAGAGAAAGCTCCTCTTCATCCAATCCGATAATTGGTGACTTAAGTACAGAAGCAAGTGGGATATCCTGTCTTGGATTATCAATCACCTTAAGCAGACTTAACATGATTTTTACTTCAATAGCATCAAAATAACCTGTCGAAAGTTCGGCATATACTGGGATTCCTTGTTTTTTTAATTCGTCAACAATCGTTGGTGCCCATGTCATCGAACGCATTAAAATAACAACATCACGATACTGCAGATCCCGCTGTGTATCTGTTGTTTTATCATAAACTTGCAAGGGACTGTTTGCTTTCTGTCCAATCCAGCCTTTAATTTTTTCAGCATATGCACGTGCCTCAAGCTGTGCCTTTTCTAGATCCTGATAGTCCTCTTCTTCCTGTGAAATATCCTCTCTTTCCTCTGGTACCTCACGATCAATAATCATCAGTTCTGGCTGTGGTTCAGTATGTGGTAATGTATCATACATTTTATTTGCATAAATCAGCTCAGCATCCTCATCATAGGCAATTTCCCCTAATTCTTCGTCAAGGATTTGTCTGAAAATATAGTTGGCACCAATCAGGACATGTTCACGACTGCGGAAATTACTTGCCAAATCGATTCGTCTGGCGGGAATCCCTTCATCAGCAAAACGTTTGTATTTCTGAATAAATAACGATGGTTCTGCATGCCGAAAGCGATAGATACTCTGCTTCACATCTCCAACCATAAACCTGTTCCCTGGTCCTGTCTGATCGCTAATTAGTGTTAAAATTGTCTCCTGGACAAGGTTTGTATCCTGATACTCATCTATTAATAACTCACTGAACTGTTTTTGCAAATTGACCGCTACGCCTGACGGTAAAACATTATCCGTAGTGGACGAATCGTCAACTAGCAACTGCAGGCAGTAATGTTCCAAATCGGAAAAGTCAACAATAGCTCGTTCCCGCTTTTGTTCTGTAAACCGTTTTTTAAATTGTTTTACAATCTCCGTCAATTGTCTGATGACCGGAGCCAGTTCCTGCATATCTGCAATATGGCCTGCCAAATCACGGCTAAACCAGCCATCTTTCATCTCATTCCAGCGTTTCTTATAGCTGTCACGCAATTTTTTCACTTTATCTTTTTTGGCATCATCACAATCGACTTTCTTCCCTGATAGTTTTGCAAAAGAGCTTGTCGCCATATGTGCTTGCAAATCATTCCATGAATTCAGATGTGCCAGTGCAATTTGCAAATTCTCTGCGTCTGAATCAATTGCATCCGCATAATGGTATGGACCATCACTTTCTCTTGTTAATTCCATTGCAAGATTTATTTCTTGCTGCATCGCTTCAAGCTGGTTCTTAGCTTCCCTTTTTATGATTGATAGCCATGGCAGTTCATCCTCCGCCCAGTCATCCGGAATATCATAGACTTCTGCAATTTGATCAAGCCACATCTCAGGCCATGGATTTTGTGCAGCAAATGTGTATAAATCAAGTACAAGACTTTCCACATCTGCATCACTTCGATCATTGGAAAAGCGGTCTACTACGGCAAAAAATCTCTTTTGATCTTCACCTTCTTTCCCGTACCATTCTTCAAATAAGTCATCAATTACTTCCTGCTTAATTAAATCTGCTTCCATATCATTTGCGATACGAAAAGCAGGATCGATATCCAGTAAATAAGCATATTGTTTAACCGTATCAAGGCAAAACGAGTGCAAGGTTGATATGGATGCACGCTGCAGAAGTGATAATTGCTTTTTAAGATGTGGAGAACTCGGGTCTTCTGCCAATGCTTCTTCCAAGGCAAGTCCAACCCTGTTCCGCATTTCCTGAGCTGCAGCATTGGTGAATGTTACAACAAGCAGCGAATCAATATCTACAGGATTATCCTTTTTAATTAACTTTTGAATTATCCGCTCGACAAGTACGGCTGTTTTCCCCGAGCCCGCAGCCGCGGCCACGAGCACATCACTTCCATCCGTATAGATTGCCTGTTCCTGTTCCTTTGTCCAACTAGCCATTACATTTCCTCCTTATGACGGAGTCTTTCCAGTATTTCGTCATCCTTTAAGTCTGTTAGCTTCCGATAATTATTTTCCTCAAGGATCGGATCAAATTGACAGACTGATAAGAATGGGCAATGCGTACAAGCCGTGCTCTGTTTATGCTGGAATGGATTTAAATGTACTCCACCAGACGTCATATCGATCCCTGCCTGCATCATGAGGTGATGAATATGCTGCTGCAAACTTGAAAACGTCTCATTGTCAGCAACCTTGGAACTGCTATAGAAATCACCATTCTTCTTCATTCCTGCCGGTATCACCTGACTTGTTCCTGACTCAAGTGATGTATCCATCATTTTTACGATTTGCTCGTCTGAAAGCAGTAATCCTTGCATTTTATACTTCTTGAATATTTCTTTTTCAATTTCATCATCAGCCATTTTCAGTTTGCCTGAAACCATTGGATTATGCACATGGAAGTAAAGAACCCCAGCTGGTGTTGCTTTTGCCCCGAGCCACTCTTCTGAATGGGATAGCACAACATCAAGGTAGGTCAGCATCTGTAAAGCAAGACCATAATAAACCTCTACCAGGTTTAATCCTTTTGCACTTGACTTATAATCAATAATCCGCAAGAATAAATCCTCATTATGGAGCGCCTTATCAACCCGGTCAATCCGCCCGCGCAGCATTAATTCAAACCCATTGTCCAACTGCATCGTGACTGGTGGCAATGCCTTGTTATCGTCAAACCCAAAGCCAAGCTCCAGACCAACCGGGGAAAAATCGCTTTGCCGTGATTGTTCACTTAAAATATACGTTGCTCGTGTAATAACTTCCTGCAGTTTTTGCTGGATATATTTATACCGATTTGAGCTATGCAGAATCTGATGCTGTAGAATCGGCGCAAGATTATCGACAGCTTTTTGCGCATAGCCAGCACTGTCACTTTTGGATAACTGGGAAAAGTCCTTCCCCTCCGCCTGAATCCATTCGGTTATTTTCTTCAGTGCCTCGTGGAATAGCTGACCAATATCAGGCGCATCCAATTTATATGTTTTTCGCTCATCCAATTTAAGACTATATTTGGCAAAATGCTGATAGGAGCAACGATAGTATGATTCCAGTCTTGATACACTTGCCTTCACCTGTTTCGGATAGAGCTGTTCAGTTGTTTCTTTTGTTAAATTAATTGGACGGTTCTGGTAGTATAAACTTTGTAAAATCGTATAGGTTGTACTATATTTCGGATGGTTTTCAATATACCAGTTCAGGACATGCCACCAAACAGGCTTCACAGGATAGCCTTTTCGGCTTCGAGCCAACTGTGCTGTTAATGCTGCTCTCGTTTTAACGGGGGTCGTGATAAACCGATCCGCATCTGTTAGCTCATCCGGATCCTGCAGTAATAAGTGGTTGCTGCAAGAAGGGAATAAATCCTCCATCCGCTTGATTAGCTGTGATGGCATTTTTGATTTACCCTCTTCATCACTTAAAGGGTAACTTAGCCATAAATAATTGGTTGCAGATGTGAATGCAACATACATATAGAACCAATCATCAAGCAATTGCCGTTTACTGCTTTCAGCAAGCTGAATTCCGTGTCCTGCTAATAATTCCCGTTCCTGTTCATTAATCATACCCTCTGCCGCCGGTTTCATTGGCCAGACACCATCATTCACACCAAGTAAAAAGGAGCATTTCATTCCACTGATTCTTGACCGATCAATGGTACCGACGATGACATGGTCCATACTTGGGGGCACATGAGAAAAAGTTAATGAATCGAATCCTGCCTCAAGCGTTGTACGGAAAGTATCCAGGTTCATCGTCTCGTTCCCAGCCAATTCGACCATCTCATCAAACAACTGGATGACAGCATCCCACACTTGCTCCTGCTCGCGCGCCTTTTCGATTTGACCTTCTGCATCATACATTTCCCGCACCTGCTCAAGCCGTTGTGGTACCCCCAATTGTTCTATTAGCAGATAGACTGTTTCGCATAATCCACTAATCGTATCTGCCTTTCTTATTTCTTTGTCAAATTTCTGCAATGCCTGTACTACTTGATTTCTATACGCATTGATTCGTTTTTGGGTTTCTTTTTCCGTGTCGGTTTGTGCCGATTGATCAAACCCGCGAAAGCGCTGAAAAATCCACTGTTTGTCACCTATCCATCGTTCCCGCGAGCGAATTCCATATTCAAGTACATAGTTCTCCAGTTCATCAATGGCATCATTCGTAAGTGGATACTTCTTGTCAGTTGATGGAATAAATCCAGTTTTCAGAACCCGAAAAATAGCATCATATCGCCAATTTCCTTCTACAATGTCCAGAACAGAACGGATAAACTCAATCAAGGAATGATTCAGCATTGTCCGTTTTTCATCAATAAAAACAGGAATATCATAGTCACTAAAAATTGTATCTATTAAATCGTGATACATATCTGACTGGCGAATAAACACTGCCATATCCTGGAAACGGTAGTCTTCTTCACGTACCAGACGCAATATTTCCTGGGCTGCACCCTCCACCTCTGCACGGGGATGTACTGCCTCAGCAATTTGTAATGGAACTTTACCGTTATATTCAGGCGCAGGACGTACATCAAAATTCTGTTCTAAGTGGGCAAAATAAGGCCGTTCCTTAAATCTGCCATTCGCTGGATCAAGTACAACTGTTTCATCTACGCCAATACTATTTTCCAAAGCAATTGTTTTTAGTGTCTGGTATGTTTCTTTCGTTTGGTAAAACAAGTCCAGTTCAGATAGTTCTTCCTCTTCTGGATTGTCGATTGTTAATGCAATGGTCACTGATTTACACTTTTTCATCAATGCTTCAACAACAAGGAGCTCTTTTGGCGAAAATCGATGGAATCCATCCAAGTAAATCTCAGCATCCTCAAGTAATGTGGCATCCTTAATTTTTTCTGCAAGCAACTGCAGCTGATCCTCACTATCTATATATTTACCTTGTAAAGCATGTACCAGATTTTCATATATGTACGATAAATCATTTAATTTACCCGATAATGCAGCTTCACCAGATTCTTTATGAACAAACTGATTCATCTGTTCAATTTGCATGTATAGCATTTCAGGAGTAATACGATATCGTTTAAATTCGGTAATCATTTTTTCCAGTTGCTGCAGGAAACCTTGTTTTTCTAAAGCCTTTTGAAATACATTCCACTCTGATTCTTTCTCTTCAATAATCTTTCGGAGCATCATTTGAATACCAATTGAGCTAATAAATTGCCTTGTACCGCCACCAGTCTGCTGCAGGACCCTCCATGCCAGACGTGAGAAACTGGTAACCTGTCCACGAATACTTCCATGGATGTCCTGACCATTAAACAAGGCATACTCCTGTTGAAAAGTCATTTGATCCGGAACGATATAAAATATTGGCCTGCCTTGTGGATTATCAATCAGTTTTTCTTTAATCTCGTCCAATGATCTGCCACTTTTGCCTGTACCAGATCTGCCTAATAAAAATCGGATTCCCATATTTTGGCCCCTTTATTTATCTTAAAAAAGATCTTCTCGTAAATTTTTTTGCTCTTTAACCATTGTAGTTGATATAAACTGCGAACTAACTGCTGGAATAATCTCTATAAACTCTCGTCCCACCGTCCGGGGTCGCTACGGGCTGATGCTTTCCGCGGGAGTCACCGCCCTCCGCTCAACCGGACTAGTGTAGCTGTCATACATTTATTCTATAGCGATTCCTACTCGAGTCAACAGCGGAGGAAATACACGTAGACTCCTGTGGGAGCTGAGGCCTATATGAGACTACGCAGCGACGTAGGAGCAAGGAGGCTCATCAGCCGCCCACGGAAAGCGAAGTGTATTTCCGGAGCGATATTATAGCACTCAAACTTCTTAAAAGGTACTTCGCAGGTTTATAGATTTTTTGTCAAAAACAACATTTTTTTAGAAAACAGACTAAAAAAATAAAACCTTTATCTCCTATTTATTTTATCAGAGACAAAGGCTTAATTATAGTTAATTGCCGAAGCTTAATTGCATTTGGGAAAACGGCCAATACGTTATATCTACTTTCCCGACAAGTTTATTAACCGATACAAAACCAAACGTACGGCTGTCTAAACTAGATTCACGATTGTCTCCCATGACAAACAAGTTCCCGTTTGGTACTTTCGTCTCCCCAGTCTTTTCCTCCAAGGTAAAGTCATTTGTATATGGCCTTATCTCATCCATTTTCTTCATTGATTCCAAAAAGTTTTCTTTAACATACTTTCCATTTATAAAAAGCTTATCATCCTTGTATTCTATTTTATCACCAGGCAGCCCAATTACTCGTTTCACATAATCATCTTTTTTGCTTGCATGGAACACAATAACATCAAAACGATTGACATCCTTCAAATCGTATACCACTTTATTTACCATTAACAGGTTTCCATCATAAAGAGTTGGTTCCATCGATTCACCGTCAACAACGTAGCTAGCAAATAAAAAAGACCGAAAAAGAAACGCCAATGCTATTGCTAATAAAACAATAGGAATAATTCTGCGTAAATATTTTCTTTTCATTCAAATTTCCTCCAGGGTATTTTCTTTGCGGTTTAGCTGAAGCACCAACTAATTGTATATCGACGCTTCTGCTTTTCTCTATGTCTAGCATACCCCGTTCAGATAATTTCTAACCTATTCACGTTCGGAAATTTCTTTGATTAATGCTTTTCGTTGTAAACGGCGCTCAATATATTTACCGATAAGCCAAAATGATACAATACATATCCCGACAACAATTGTTTTTACCGGTTCTTTTGCAAATTCAAATATACTTGACCCTACATAAGCTATAGAAAATATCATGACAGATTTACCAAGCAATACTGCCAATATAAATTGTTGGGTACTTATATTCGATAATCCGGATACAACATTAATTACTGACGATGGCGAAAAAGGAAAACACATTAGTAGAAACAACGGCCCAAAACCTCGTCGTTCAACCCAGCCAGTAACCTTATGTACTTGTTTATTGTTACGGATCACTTTAAAAAATCGCTTATCACCAAGTCTTCGTATAATTAGAAAAACCAAAATGGCACCAACCGATGACCCAGCCCATGACAGCAAAAAACCCTCTAGTAACCCGTATGCCGCAGCATTCGCAAATACAAATACAACCAGTGGTAAAAATGGCAGAAATGCCTCTATGAAAGGTAATGCAATACCTGGCAGTGGACCTAAACTCTCATATTCATTTAATAGTTGCATGATATAGTCATCTAATTTGTCTTCCTGAAGTAATACCTTAAAATTAGCTATGAAATATAACAGATCCATTAATGAAGTCTCCCCTAATCATCTATCAACACAATATATATACACCTTAATGCAAGTTTATCTACTTTTATTTTAAATTAAACCTTATTATCTGGAAAGCAGAAATAAAGTTTTTGCCTCTTTCTTTTCACCTGCAGATTTTTTAGTGTATTTTTTATTTATTTTATCATATAATGATTATAGAACAAGCGTTCGATTAATGGAGGGTTATCATGCGCTATCTTAATGAAGAAGAATTACAGTTAGCTTCACGCTTTCTATTCCTTTCGATGGCAATGGTTGTTATTCAACAGGATATTCAACACGTCCAGCAAGGAGCTTTTAAAATTAAAGAACCTTATGTTGAGCTTTTGGAAAAAATGAATTCAGAAGCAGCAAAGGAACGAAGGAAACTACGAAAATTGATGGAAGACGGGAAAATACAAGTAGTAACATTAAATAAGAACGACTCATTTTCCTCGTTTTTATTTATTAGTAAAGGTCGGGAAGAAAAGCGCAATTATTTTAATCCTGCTATTCGCAAAAAAGTGGAACTGATCGTTCAGGAACTTATGCAAAAGGCTCTGCCACCACATCAGCATTCTGCCTCTGCAAATACTTAATTCGATTATCCAATAAATAGCGATATTGGGCAGTCCGATGTACCTGATTGAGCATCGATCCAAGAGATACTTCCAGAAGAATAGATTTGCCATTATTGAATACTACTTTGGTAAACCGGTCCGGCCCTTTTAAAACCTGATCAATGTGAGAATGGGCAATCCATGAACACTTTGGATTTGTTGGTGCAATTGTAGGAAAGAAATACATGCCACTGGTAGGATCAACCGAAATGGGGGCTTTGTGTGTGATACCACAAATGTCACGAGTACCGTCTTGACGGCCCCGTAGACTGGATCCAAAAAACTTGCAGGCATAATCGATGACTTTACTCGGAGAATGTTGAACAAAATACTCTTCCTGTTCTTCTAAAACAGTTGTATTAATATTTCCGTTTTCATCATGCTTTGCTATAACTGCCATGGTAAGAGGAGTTACTTCGTGCGATGGAAAGTAAACATCATTTAACATATTATATCTTCATCCTTTCATAATTAAATGAAAAGAAAGAGGCTTATCTATAATTTACCAAATTCCGACTAAAAAGTGTACTAAAAGTTTAAATTTTCAACAAATTATTAACAAAGTTCACAATTTAGACATGATTAATCTGTTGAATCTAATAAATTTTCGTTGTCGCTAGTATTTTTGTCCGTTATTTGTTCCTTTTCCACACTTTGGTCCAGTTGTGCATGAAAATCTGGGTTCAAAATGGTAAAAGTAGCTAACTCAGGCGTGTCATTATTTTTTTTCATCACTAACAAATCCTTTTACTTTTAGTATTCCAGGATTTGAGGTCAAATATACTCACAAAAGTGCCATAACAGAGAGAAGAGATGCCCCGGTAACCGGAACATCTCTTCTCTATAAATTCTATTGTTCTACTTTACCGCGCAAATTCTTTCGCAAAATCTTACCTGTCGTATTCTTCGGTAATTCATTCAAAAATTCTATTTTAGATGGTACTTTATATTTTGCTAAATGCCCTTGGCAAAAATCTAATAAAACATCTTCATTTACCGAAGGATCTTTTGTGACAACAAAGGAAAGAACCGATTCACCAGTATCAGGATGAGGTGTACCAATTACTGCTGCTTCAGCTATACTTGGATGCTGATATAGCACTTCTTCTACTTCTCGAGGATAAACATTGTACCCGCCGACAAGAATCATATCTTTTTTCCGGTCAACAATATAAAAATATCCTTCATCATCCATTCGAGCCATATCTCCAGTATGAAGCCAGCCATCCCTTAATGCTGCAGCCGTTTCTTCTTCCAATTTATAGTATCCTTTCATCACATTTGGCCCACGAACAGCTAATTCACCGACCTCGCCTGTCTCAACTTCCTCACCAAATTCATCAACGACTTTGTTTTCGACATTGATAATACTTTTACCAATAGAACCTGGCTTTCTTGGTTGATCCAATGGATTAAAGCAAGTAACAGGTGATGCTTCAGACAGCCCATACCCTTCCGAAACTTTTGCATTAAACGCTTCTTCAAACTGGCCAAGTAAAGCAACAGGCATCGCTGCCCCACCGGAGATACATAGACGGATTCCAGTAAATGCTGAAGTATTGCCTTCTGCACTTTGCAGCAAGTAATTATACATTGTTGGTACACCTGCAAAAATCGTTGCTTTGTGGTCAACTGCTATCTTAAATACTTCCTGAGGCGAGAATTTTGGCATGATCAATACAGTCCCGCCATTCATTAATGGTGCATTTAACGATACGGTTAGGCAAAAGACATGGAACATCGGTAACGCTGCAATAATACGATCCTCACCAGTAATTGTTAGATAATCAGCAGTATCCTTTGCATTCGAATAAATATTTTTATGAGATAACATTGCACCCTTTGGTTTACCAGTAGTTCCTGAAGTGTACAAAATAATTGCTGTATCCTCATCACGCATTTGTGGTGCATCAAATTCCAGACTGCCTTCCTGTATCAGTTGAGTAAACGATTTCAATTTAGCTGATAATGGACTATCTTCTAATGAAACATCTGCACCACTTTCACATGATATATAATGCTTCACACTCGAAACCTGATCAGCAATAGCTTTAAATTTCTCAAGAAGCACATCCATCGTAATGATAGCTTTCACATCACCATTCTTCAGTATGTAACTCATCTCAGGTGCTGTATATAGTGGATTAATTGGAATGACAACCGCTCCCATACGTAGCGCACCATAAAGTGCAATTATATAATATGGGCTGTTTCCAACTACCAGAGCAATATGATCTCCCTTTTTATACCCCATCTGTTTTAAACGTGAAGCAAATTTTGTAACAGATCCTTCCAGTTCCATATAACTTGTCTCGTTATCCTGAAATACATATGCAGTCTTGTGCGGATTCTCTTTAGCTGTTATGGATAATTGTTCTGTTAAGTTCACTTTATATCCCCCTACATTAGTGATATGAATGAATAATCATTCATTTTTATATTATAAAATTCATATTAATTATAAAATACAGAAAACGACAAATCAAGTGAAAGCGCTTGCTCATTTGCTAAAAAACGACCCATCAATGACTTTTTTCTAGTTCTAAAGATAGTTAAGTGCTTAGATTCGTTCCGGCAGAATACTTCGCCTTCCATGGGCACGACCTCATTACGAAATGAGGGGCCGCCAATCAATCGAAGTGGATCCTCATTCCGCTATTTAGCGGAAAAGGTCCTCTCGGAAGGGTGAGACGGATCCTCGTTCCGTTAATAGCTGAAAATAAGCCAATTTTGAGGTAAAAATGACAAATAGCGGAGTTCGCGTAAAGTGTAGTGCATTTTGGCAGCGGTGTCATAGCACTCAATTACAACAAAAAATGACCATCAATCAGCATACAATGATGGTCACTCTACGTTTAAATTTAGGAATGGAACCCGTTACCCACTAAGTCGATCCTATTAATATAACAGGTTAATAAAGTCTTCTTTTGAAATTTTGCCAAGATAATGTGGTACGTCAACATCTTTTAGCGCCTCTTCAATTGCTTTACGCTCATGGCGGACACCAACCAGCTCATCCTCAATATCACGTACTTCTCCAAGTCCAAAGAAGTCCCCGTAAATCTTGCAGTTTTCAATCGTTCCATTCTTCACATCTAAACGAACGTCGACAAGTCCTGCATCAAATTTATGTGATTCCTGTATGTTGAATTTAGGAGATTTACCATAGTTCCAGTCCCACTTCTGATAGCGTTCCTCTGAAATTTTATGGACGTTTTCCCAATCTTGTTCCGTTAACTCATAGCGTGGCACATCCTTTACATCCTCCACGTCAAATACGTAACGTAAAATCATTTCTTTAAATCCGTCCATGGTGATTTCTTCTTCCAGGAACTCAGAAATATTTGCAACACGGCTACGAATAGATTTAATTCCTTTAGACTCGATTTTTTCCATTTTAACATTTAACGCAGAAACGACATTTTCAATTTCTGAGTTGAACATTAATGTTCCATGACTAAACATGCGTCCTTTTGTAGAAAACATTGCATTACCGGAAATTTTACGTCCATCTGCAGCAAGATCATTTCTACCTTGTAATTCTGCTGGTACACCTAATTTATTCAAGGCCTCTACCATTGGCTGGGTGAACTTTGCAAAGTTTTGGAAGCTTTCCCCATCGTCTTTTGTAATAAAACTAAAGTTTAAATTACCCTCATCATGATAAACAGCCCCGCCACCAGACAGACGGCGAACAACTTTAATACCGTTCTCATCCACATAGTTCGTGTTAATTTCTTCAATTGAATTCTGGTTTCTGCCTATAATAATGGAAGGTTTATTAATATAAAATAGCAAATATGTATCTTGCTCTCCGAAGTTTTGTAAAACATATTCTTCCAAAGCCAAATTTATGGTTGGATCTGTAATACCTTTATTGTCGATAAATTTCATCAATATCAGCCTCCCTATATAATGTATCCAATCATAAGTTTAATAGAAAAGGCTGACACAATCAAAACTAACGACTTTTCTCCCAGACAAAACCTTCCTTAGCGAGTTGAATTTCACCTGTAAAATAGTTGCCTGCTTCTTTTACCAAATCATAATTATCACCGAATTGTGGTAAATGACTGAGCAATAATACCTGTACATGTGCTTTCTTTGCGATCATAGCACCGTCTTTACTATTCATATGTCCTGCACTGGAACCATCCTGACTCTCATAGAAATTACAATCTGTTATCAAAAGATCAGCGTTATTAGCAAACTCGAACCATTCTTGTTTAAAAGATGTATCAGCTGTGTAAACAATTACACTTTCACCATCGGTAATTCGCATTCCATAGCATGGAACAGGGTGATTGGTTTTCAGAAAGGTGATGGATATAGGACCTATCTCCAATGTTTCATCTGGATCATAAGCAATCCCTTCCGTATTTTTATGTGTTAATGATTCAAACCCTCCCAAATCTTCCGAATGGCCATATATTGGCAAAATTTCATTCCGATTCTGTACAAATGAGTCCACTAACCATGCATACTGCAATACACCAATATCAGCAATGTGGTCGTTGTGATAATGGGATAAAACAACTGCATCAATATCCATTATGTGCTTATAATTCTGCACTTTGGATAAAACACCACTTCCGGCATCAATTAATAATGAAAATTCATCCTTCTCGATTAAATAACCTGAAGTCGCCTCATTTGGTGCAGGATAGCCACCCCAACAGCCTATTACCGTTAATTTCATAGACATTCACCTCATTTTATAAATTTGTTGTAACACAGTATTGACTTTTCGCATACTGTTGTATTACAATATATTTATCAACTTAAAGGAGGATACACATGATAAACGTCGTTGAGTTTTTCAGGAATTTACCAAAGAAAAAGTGTCATCAGTGCGGGCAGGCCATGCATGAGAAAGCTGATTGCTATGGTAACCTATGTGACGAATGTGATCATCCTGCTAGATAGTATCTAGTATAAACCTAAAACAATTAATTAATGTACTATAACAGAGAACCCTTCCAGTTAACAGCTATGCAGATAGCTGTTATTTTTTTGAGTTAAGATAAATGCTTTCTCACTGATAAGTGCAACTGAGGCTTTCACCACCTGTTATCTGAAAAATATTTCATTTCTGCTTTATTTATTTTATAATTAGTTAGAGAGACGAAATAGATATTTATGGAAGGGGTACATTTATGACTGCCAAAAACAAACGCTGGACACGTTCAGAGGTTCCAACTGAGCAAACGTGGAACCTGACAGATTTATTTGCTACAGAAGAAGATTGGGAAAAGGAACTAACAGCCATACAGGCAAATGTTAGTGATGTTACACAATATAAAGGAAGACTGAATAATGCCGGGAATTTATTAAACTGTCTAGTAGCAATGGAAAACTTTGAAAAACGTCTCATTCGCATCGGAACATACGCTAATCTTAGAGCAAGTGCTGATGGGACAGACCCTAAAAATCAGGGTGATATGTCCAGGGTATCCGCTGTAATGGCAACTTTGGGTGCTAAATTAACGTTTATTGAATCCGAGCTGCTGGAGTATTCAATGGGTGTCATTGAACAGTTTATTGCCAATGAACCAGAATTAGAAACCTACCGGAAAATGCTTGAAGATATCATGGAAAAAAAACCATTTACACTTGCACCGGAAATTGAAGAAACACTTGCGGCGCTTGGTGAAGTACATAGCTCGCCATATATGATCTATCAACGAAGCAAATCATCTGATATGACATTTGAACCGATTGAAGATCACAACGGAGAAGAGTTGCCAATGTCATTCGCGCTTTATGAAGACCGCTATGAATTATCACCTGATAAGGACATTCGCAGAAAAGCGTATAACTCCTTCATCAAAACATTAAATCAATACAAAAACACATATGCGGCTACATATGCCACTGAAGTTACCAAAGAAGTTACGATGTCCCGCTTACGTTCCTATAATTCCGTAACACAAATGCTGCTTCAGTCACAACAAGTAACACAAGACATGTATCATAATCAGTTAGATGTAATACAAAAAGAGCTAGCACCACACATGCGCCGATTCGCAAAGCTTAAACAGGATAAACTGGGATTGGATGAAATGCATTTTTCCGATTTAAAAGCACCGCTCGACCCTGAATTCAATCCAGAAACAACTTATGAGGAAGCAACATCAACTATACTTGAAGCACTTCAAGTAATGGGGCCAGAATACAGCGAAATTATGAAGCAAGGAGTTAACAATCGCTGGGTGGATTTAGCTGATAATGTCGGCAAATCAACTGGAGCGTTTTGTGCAAGTCCATATGGTGTCCACCCCTACATCCTGATCACCTGGACAAATAACATGCGCGGAGCCTTTATACTTGCCCATGAATTGGGACATGCTGCCCATTTCTATCTGGCTGGTAAAAACCAATCACTTTTCAATACACGACCATCAACCTATTTCGTTGAAGCACCTTCGACCTTAAATGAATTATTGCTAGCTGACCACTTAATCAAAAAAACTGATAACAAACGAATGAAGCGATGGGTTATCACACAATTATTAGGGACGTATTATCATAATTTCGTCACCCATTTACTAGAGGGAGAATTCCAGCGGCGTGTTTATGATTTAGCTGAAGAAGGCACCCCATTAACTGCAAACGTATTGTCCGAGCAAAAGAAGGAAGCCTTGGAGAATTTCTGGGGTGAGTCAGTAACATTGGATGAAGGTGCTGGTCTGACATGGATGCGCCAGCCACATTATTATATGGGCTTATATCCATACACATATTCAGCTGGATTAACGGTATCTACAGCAGTCGTACAAATGATTCAAGAAGAAGGCCAGCCAGCAGTTAATCGCTGGTTATCCGTACTTAAAGCTGGTGGATCCAAGAAGCCACAGGATCTGATTGAAAATGCAGGTCTTGACATGTCCAAACCAGACGCAATCAAAGGAGCGGTAGCATACGTCGGCAAACTTGTCGATGAGTTAGAAAAAAGTTACGAATAACGATTAGAAAAGCGCAAGCGCCCGTTTAGCAACGTACAAACTGGAGCACTCCGCAATTAGATAAAGGAAACACGGTGTGCTTTACGCGAAACGATGTTGACTTATCGTAGTGAGGAGTGTGAAGTTTGCTAGTTGCTGGGCGCTGAAGCTGGACATAGCTTGTTCCACCTGAGGATATAATAAGGATTCAATTTTATATTTTCTTACCTTACGAAGGTGTGCCCCAAAGCAATTGAGCTTTGGGGCACCTTTTTATTCAGTAGGATGATTTTCAGCAACAGCAGAAAATCAATCCCTGCCGCACCCCAAATCCTGCTGGAAACTGAATAACAGGGTATGAATACTGAATCAAGTGGTGTGAATACTGAATTACGCTCCACGAATACTGAATAACTACTAATACTGCTGAACGAACACTGAATCACCCGCATGAAGACTGAATTCCCCCACCCACAGCATCACCTCTCATAAATTGACAGCAGAAAATCAACCCCATTACCATATAAAAAAACTGGCACCAGGCGATTATCCATCGCCTTGATGCCAGTCATTCCAATCATCTACGCAAGAATTCCAGTACATCAGCTACTGCTTGCTCACCTTGCCCAATACAGTCAGGAACACCGATTCCTTCGTATGAACTGCCAGCTAAAAACAGACCAGGCAGTTCACGATTTGCTTCTTCTCGTACTTTAGCAATTCGCTCTTTATGCCCAACAGTATATTGTGGCATTGCATTTTGCCAGCGTGTAATAACACTGAATTCTGGCTTCTGTGTAATGTTCATCGTTTTGTTCAAGTCGTTCAATACGATTTCGGTAATCTCTTCGTCTGAGAGATCCACTACCGATTGATCAGTTGGTCGTCCAACATAACAACGTAATAATGCTTTACCCTCAGGTGTAGACTGCGGCCATTTCTTATGAGTCCACGTACATGCTGTAATCCGAAAATCACTATTTCTGGAAACAACGAAGCCTGTTCCATCAATATCCTTTTTAATTGCTGATTGATCAAATGCTAATGCAACGTTGGCTACCGATGTTGCTGGAATGTCGTGAAACTCATTAAACATGTCATACTGGCTAAACATTTTTGGCAATGTATAATGTGGTGTTGCCATTACAATCGTGTCGGCCTTATATACTTCACCGTTGCTTGACAACAAGTGATAGCCATGGTCTTTCTTTTCAACGTGGTCAACTGCTGTATCCTTTGCAACAACACCATCATCAAGTGTGTTCTCAAGCGTATTAATCATAGACTCAAATCCGTTTATAAAAGAGAAGAACATACCTGGTTTCTTACCAGTTGACTTTTTCTTTTTCGGTGTTGTTTTTTGTAACCCTATAATCAGGCTTTTATGTTCTTGCTCGAGCTGATAAAAGTTTGGAAACGTTGCCTCTAAACTCATATCATCAATATTTCCTGCATAAATGCCAGATAATAGTGGTTCAATCAAATTCTCTACCAATTCATTACCAAACCGACGGCGGAAAAAGCCACCTAATGACTGGTCACTTCCTTTTTTACTTTTTGGAATCACAAAGTCAAATCCGGCACGCAGCTTCCCTTTAGGTGAAAAGATTCCCGAAAATAAAAAAGGACGTACTTGTACCGGGATCCCCATAAATGCCCCTTTAGGCATTTTGTGCAATTTATTGTTTACTAAAATATACGACTGCCCAGTGCCATTGCGAACAAGTTGATCTGTCATGCCTAATTCTTCTGCTAACTTCACAGCAGGCTGTTTGCGTGACAAAAAGGAGTCAGGGCCACGTTCAATTGTATATCCATCCTGTCTGACTGTTTTGATTTTGCCACCAAGCCGGTCACTTGCCTCAACAAGCTTGACCTCATATGGTAAATTGTTTTCTTTGATTTCTTTTTGTAAATAGTAAGCAGCGGTTAACCCAGTTATCCCGCCGCCTACTATTACAATATTTTTTGTTTCATTCATCGTACTTCACTCTTTGCTGTTTTTAACACGACATCAGATAAAGTAGCGATGAAATCCGGATGGACATTTGGCATTTCAGGTCGATAATAATTTGCGCCTAGTTCATCACATACAACTTTACATTCGTAATCATTGTCATATAGAACCTCTAGGTGGTCTGCAATAAAACCTACCGGAGCATATACAAATGAGCGATACCCTTTTTGATCATAAAGATCACGTGTTAAATCCTGTACATCAGGGCCAAGCCATGGATCCGGGGTATTCCCTTCACTTTGCCAGCCAATCGCATACTCTTTGATTCCTGTTTTCTCGGAAATAAGTCGTGCTGTTTCTTTTAATTGATTAGGATATGGATCGCCATTTTGCAGGATTTTTTCCGGCAAGCTGTGAGCTGAAACGACTAATACTGCCTTCTCTCGTTCTTCAGCAGACATTTGATTATAAACTACATTAATTTGATTTGACCAGTGTTCGATAAATCCAGGTTCATCATACCAGCTCTCAACTGATTCAATGTTAATTCCATATTTCTCTGCTTCATCATTTGCTCGGGTATTATAGGATTTTACACTGAATGTTGAATAATGAGGAGCCAATACAAGCGATACGGCTTCATTAATACCATCTTCAGCCATCTGTTGAACAGCATCTTCAATAAATGGTGCAATATGCTTTAAACCAATATATACACTGTACTCAACTTCATCTTGGGAAGCATTCAGATTAATCTCCAAGGCTTTTGCCTGTTCCTGCGTAATTTTTGCTAACGGTGAAATACCACCAATTGCTTTATAACGGTCTTTTAAGTCTTGCAATGCTTCTTCAGAAGGCTTTCTTCCGTGCCTAATGTGTGTATAGTACGGCAGAACCTCTTCCTCTTTATTCGGTGTACCATATGCCATTACGAGTAGTCCCATTTTCTTTTTTTCCATTGTTAAACACCTCTTCTATCCTTTTATTATCGTTGTGAATAGGAATGAATTAGCTCGGTTAATTTTCTAAGTGTTTCTGGGTTTATATCTGGTGTTACACCATGACCCAAGTTGAAAACATGGCCTTCTTGTATGATTGCTTCATCTAAAATGCCCTTTGTTTTCGATTCAATTGTTTGCCAATCTGAAAGCAGAATAGCAGGATCAAGATTACCCTGCATTACCTTCGTTACACCCATTTCCCTTGCTTCGGTAATAGATGTTCGCCAGTCCAAGCCAATAACATCTACTGGTAAATCGTTCCACTCCATCAATAGGTGTCTTGCACCTACGCCAAAAATAATTAACGGCACATTCTTCTCTTGCAAGGCTGTAAAAATACGATTCATGACGGGTTTTATATATACACGGTAATCAGCAGCATTTAATGCTCCTACCCATGAATCAAAAATTTGGATGGCTTTTGCACCAGCTTTAACTTGTGCCTTAACATAAGCAATTGTCATATCTGCTAGTTTGTCCATCAATGCAAACCATACCTCTGGCTGACGATACATAAATGCTTTTGTCTTTGCATAGTTTTTGGATGGTCCACCCTCAATCATATAGCTTGCCAATGTGAATGGTGCACCACTAAATCCGATAAGTGGAACTTCCAGTTGCTCTTCACTTAATAAACGAATGGTATCCAGTACATACGGAACATCAGTTTTCGGGTTGATTGCACCTAATTTTTCTACGTCTTGGAAGCTCTTGATCGGGTTGTGAATTACTGGACCGATTCCCGATTTAATCTCTACCTCGACTCCAAGTGCCGGTAGTGGCGACATAATATCTTTATATAAAATGGCGGCATCTGTTCCATAATGTTCAACAGGCAGTCGTGTCACATAGGCACATAATTCAGGCTGATGTGTAATCTCAAATAGCGAATACTTCTCCTTCAATGCCCGATATTCTTTTTGGGAACGCCCAGCCTGTCGCATATACCATGCTGGAATATAATCCGTTTTTTCTCCATTGTACGCTCTTAAAATTGTATCATTGATTTTTTCTGACATTATCTTCATCCTTTTAAACTGCCATATTACCTACTTAAGGCCTACTATCTACTATTTACTATAGCTTTTTCCCATCCAACTGTATAGCAAACCACAAGGATTGTCACCAATTTGTCTAAATTACATCGACAATTTTACGGTGTTTGATTTTTGTCCTTCCAGTTTTGTTAAAGGATCATATGGAACGACATAATAGCTGGTGGCTTTAAAAATACTTATATTATCGACAGTAAATTCGTTTTTCCCTTCAACTTTTGCAATTCGTTCGTCAACACCGTCCTTTTCCTGATAAACATGATAAACAACCCGATCGTCTTTAGCAGGGGTCCACTGCAGTTTTCCTTTAAATAATGAAAATCCGCCAAAGGAATAGTCCCCATTCAAAACCACTTCTTCAGGTAAATCAATCGGCTTTGGTAAGTCTTTAACATTCTCAGGCTTTTCAAAAGCAGCAGTGAGCGTTTGCTGTTTATCCAACTCGGAAAGAATTGCTTTTGTAAGTTTTGTCGGGAATTCACTTCCACCGGTTAAATAATGCTCCTTATCCGATGTATCATACCCCATCCAAAGTGCACTTACATATTGCGGGGTATATCCCACAAACCATGCATCCTTCACTTTATTAGCAACATGTGGATGCTGGGTTGAACCCGTTTTTCCAGCCAATGCCTTTGAATATTCACCAGCACTTGCGGTCCCCTCATTAACAGCTTCCGTTAATATCGATGTCATATTCCAAGCAACCTGTGGGCTGAATACTTCGGTAGTAGTTGCCTCACCCTCGTAAATAAGTTCATTTTGCTTGTCATAGATTCGATCGATTGCAAATGAAGCAATCGTTTCCCCGCCACTGGCGAATGTCCTGTAACTTTCAGCCATTTTTAACGGAGTTAAGCCTTCTGATAATCCACCAAGCGCAATAGCAAGACCGTCATCGGGAATTGAAATATTCATCTTCGTTAGGTAATCCTTGACATTTTGGACACCCAATTCGTTCAGAAGCCAAACTGCTGAAGCGTTTTTCGATTCCACTAAAGCTTCAAAAATTGATACAGCACCCTCATAATTATCGTCATAGTTCGTAGCCGTATATCCATTAATTTCCACTTTTTGATCACGTATTAGGGTGTATGGCTGATATGCTTCCTGCATCATAGCCGGTCCATATACAGCAATTGGTTTCATCGTAGAACCGGGCTGTCGGGTAACAGTCACACGATTTAAATTGCCTAATTGATAATCTCTGCCACCAATAGCAGCAACAATTTCCCCCGAATCCTGTTCCATCATGACGAATGCACCTTGAACACCCTTCGTATTTCCTGGGAAATAGTCCCCATTTTTGAATTTTCTATAGGCAATTTGTTGAGCAGTTTCGTTCATATTGACAACGATTCGATATCCACCGCGTTTTAACTCATTATTCGACAATTTATATTCCTCTTTAGCTTCCTGCAAAACTAAATCAATATAACTATCAGCCCAAGGATTTGGTTTCTTTTTCTTCATTTCCAGTCCTAATGTCTTTCCTTGAGCACTCACTCGCTTCTCAGTGGATATCTTGTTTGTATCGTCCATCGCTTGTAAGACAACATTTCTTCGTGCTTTTGCTTTTTTCGGGTGATCAACTGGCGAATAGCCATTGGGAGCTTTAGCTAATCCAGCCAAAAGCGCACCTTCCGTCAAATTAAGATTCTTAACTGACTTTGAAAAAAACGTTTGTGAAGCAGTCTCGATGCCGTATAAACCTTGTCCAAAATAAATTTCATTTAAGTATAGCTCTAATATCTTATCTTTAGAATATTGACGTTCTAAATGTATTGCTGCCATCACTTCTTTGGTTTTTCTCATCCAGGTTTTATCATTATGCAAAAATAAATTCTTTGCTAATTGCTGCGTGATGGTACTTGCACCTTCCACCT
>JBDNGJ010000198.1:0-2467 GCA_041689365.1 Virgibacillus sp. | reverse complement strand
CTTAACTGTGCGGGAGGCAAAATTGCCCGAACTAATCATAGATTCGGATATTGTTATCACAACGACAACATCACAAACGCCAGTAATACCTGACTTAGATCCGTCGGTTTGGAAAGGGAAAATAGTTGTGGCAGTAGGATCCTTCAAGCCTACTATGCAAGAACTTCCGGATTCATTTCTATCTGCAGTAGATGAATTCTACGTTGATGCATATAGTGCATTCCACGAATCAGGCGATATGATTCGGGCGAAGCACTTTGGGGCTAGTGAAAACAATACGTTGTCACTGGAAAAAATGATTAAGGAACAGCATCAGCCGGACAATATTTCGGACAAAACGCTATTGTTTAAGTCAGTTGGTATAGGTATTTTTGATTTGATTACGGCGAAGGAAATCTATGAAAAATTAAGATAAGGCTCAATAGCTTCCTAGTAGGAATCTACTCTATTCGTAAATTACCATTCTAAAAAAATGTCTTTTCATTTTCAGCTGTTAGTGGTAGAATTTTATATTAAATTATTAGAATAGTTTTACAAAGGAAAGGTAGGGTTGATTATGGGTAAAGACTTACGGATAAAGAGTAAAGTTTTCAGTGATAGCTTTTTGAGAGCGCCGAACCGTGCGATGCTTCGTGCAGTTGGTGTTACAGATGATGATTTTAAGAAGCCAATGATTGGTGTTGCAAGTACATGGAGTGAAGTGACGCCCTGTAACATTCACCTGAATGATTTGGCGGTTAGTTCCAAAAAAGGAGCTAAAGAAGCTGGTGGCGTTCCGCTTATGTTTAATACAATAACAGTTTCCGATGGTATTTCCATGGGCACGAGTGGTATGCGTTATTCACTTCCGAGCCGGGATCTTATTGCTGATTCAATCGAGACAGTTACTGGTGCGGAAAATTTGGATGGACTTGTTGCAATTGGTGCCTGTGATAAAAATATTCCCGGTTGTATGATTGGGATTGCTAATAGTGAGGTTCCGTCTGTATTTGTATATGGTGGAACGATTTCCCCTGGTTCCCATGGTGGAAAAGATATTGACATTGTGTCGGTATTTGAAGGAGTAGGTAAACATAACAACGGGGATATAGATGATCAGGAACTAAAAGCGATTGAATGTAATGCATGCCCCGGTGCAGGTGCCTGTGGCGGGATGTATACTGCCAATACGATGGCATCAGCGGTGGAAGCAATGGGCATGAGTTTGCCTGGAAGTTCCTCGAATCCTGCTGAATCAACGGAAAAAGCAGATGATTGCGCTGCTGCAGGTGAAGCTGTCTATAAATTACTGGAAAAAGGTATTTATCCAAAAGATATTATGACAAAAGAAGCATTTGAAAATGCAATAACTGTTGTTATGGCACTAGGCGGATCAACGAATGCTGTCCTTCATTTGCTGGCGATGGCCCATGCGATTGATGTTGATTTGAGCATTGACGACTTTAACAGAATGCAGGAAAAAGTTCCGCATCTTGCTGATATGAAGCCGAGCGGTAAATATGTCATGCAAGACTTGCATAATGCTGGCGGTGTACAGGCTGTTATGAGGCTTCTTCATGAGGAAGGCTATTTACATGGGGATTGTCTTACAGTAACTGGAAAAACAATTGCTGAAAATTTAGCTGAGGCACCTCCATTGCAGGATGATCAGAAAGTAATTATGCCATTTGATAACCCTAAGCGTGCGGATGGTCCGTTGATTGTTCTAAAAGGTAATTTAGCCCCACGCGGTGCAGTGGCGAAAGTGTCTGGTGTAAAAATCAGTCGTCATACTGGTCCAGCACGTGTGTTTAATACGGAAAACGAGGCTTCGGCAGCAATTAGTGAAAATAAGATTGCTGAGGGTGATGTCGTAGTTATCCGCTATGTTGGTCCAAAAGGCGGACCTGGTATGCCTGAGATGCTGTCCATTTCAAGTTTGCTTGTTGGTAAGGGACTTGGTGAAAAAGTGGCATTGTTAACAGACGGCAGATTTTCTGGAGGTACACATGGCCTCGTGGTAGGTCATATTGCGCCAGAAGCACAGGATGGCGGCCCAGTAGCGCTTTTACAGGAAAATGACCTGGTTACGATTGATTCTGAGCAAAAGGAGATTTCATTTGAGATT
Source organism: Virgibacillus sp. (assembly GCA_041689365.1). Lineage (GTDB taxonomy): Bacteria > Bacillota > Bacilli > Bacillales > Amphibacillaceae > Lentibacillus. Next base: position 360 of record JBDNGJ010000198.1, on the reverse strand, counting down.
TCTGAAGATGAGTTAAAGCGTCGCAAGGATGAATGGACGGCTCCACCTATGTACAAAAAAGGTGTGTTAGGTAAATATGCTCATACGGTTTCCTGTTCTTCAAAAGGAGCAGTGACTGATTTTAAATAGTTGTCAGACACCCCGGGTAAAACCGGGGTTATTTTTTTGGAGGTTAAGAGTCTATAGAACTTCGATCGGATGCGTTTATCAACCTGAAACTGGATATATCAACCGAAATGGATGGATATCGACTTGAAATTTGGCTTATCAACTGGAAATTGGATATATCAACCGAAATGGATGGATATCGACTTGAAATTTGGCTTATCAACTGGAAATTGGATATATCAACCGAAATGG
>JBDNGJ010000197.1:0-15235 GCA_041689365.1 Virgibacillus sp. | reverse complement strand
TCCACCCACTTCACAGGAACGTTTGTTCTAATTATATCATGAAGTAGGTGTTTTGGCTATCGCCAACCGACATTCATCTCCCTCTTATTGTTGGGCTGATGCCCTTCGCACAATTGAAGAGGGAGTCTTCTGTCGGAGAATGATAAATTATAACACCCAAAGAACACCTGGAGCAGGAAGCGCAATATTCTTCCATGTAGCAAACGGACATACATTAGGATGTACAGGGGTATCTCAACATAACATGGTTTCGATATTAAAATGGCTCGATCCCGCTAAAAACCCAGTGATCATCCAAGCACCACATAGTGAATTAGGAAACTATTGAAAAAGCTGTACCACATTTAAATATGTGGTACAGCTTTTATATATAATCACCGATTTAACTCACCGTGATTATTGAAAAAGTATATGGATACGACTTATTTCGTATTATCTGTTGATGTTCGCGCTGTTCTTTCGTTGTTTCCACCCGCACTCACAGGTAGTTTTAATCTACTTCTTACTTAGCCAAAGACTTCTTCCAGAACCTTTTCTTCATCATGGTCAAGCATATTTTTATGAATAACTTGATCAGCTGACTTGTTCATCTGGCCTTCCAGCTCATGTAATGCGTCAGATTCACCTACAACATAAATCTTCTCCCACCCATGGTCTTTGGCTTTCTTGTCTAACTTTGGTGCAATACGTTTATACCACCGTTGCTTGTTTGCCTCATATCGATCACTGAAATTTTCCTGCTGCAGACTTTTACCACCAGATCCCATGGATGCATCTGCTTTATGTGGACCTGAAAACTGACGCCAATCATCTGTATCAATATCAAGTTCATAGTAAATTGTATCTTCAATCTCATTAAGGTGTGTTTCCATTACTTTTACTTGATTTTGCTGTACTAGAATAATTCCGGACTTCGGAAAGTTATCCCTCAGCTCTTTAAGCTGATCAATTTTTGGGGTTTCTTCCCAGAAAAACTCTGTCTTTAACCGCATTTGAACACGTGTTGCATACCACACATCTTCATCAGCAGTTGCAAATAAAACAATACCTCTTCTGAAATGCTGTTCATTAGCATGGACATATTTTTCAACCTTTTGTTTAATCAGCTGAAAATTCTTAAGTTCCTCTTTGTTATCATCTTCTTCCAGATAGCTTTCAAAATTACGCAACCCATTTTTGAGATGGATTTTCCACTCTCCAGCCTGTTGTTCCGGATCAGAAGGGTCTGTATTAAGATACATCGAAAACACTTTGTTCGCACCGTCTTTTCTTACATTCTCCAGTTGTTTAATTTGCTCGTTAAGCTTCATTAGATCGGCACTCCTTTCAATTCCTTAATTTACGTGTATCCGATATCAGACAAAGTTAAACATATTAAGAGCTCAGCTTCAGTCCAACCGCTGCCGAAAGAACCATGCTTATAAATAAAAGCCGTCGCCAATCTTTTGATTCGCCATATACAATCATTCCAATTAAAGCACTTCCAACCGTCCCAATTCCGGTCCAAATTGCATATGCAGTACTCATTGGAATAGAATCCATTGCAATTGTCAAAAAGATAAAACTTATCACAAATCCACCAAACAACCACCCAAATGAAGAAACGCTCTTCTTTTTATTCACCTTATTAATTCCCATTACTCCTGCCACTTCGCCAAACCCAGCAATTAGTAAATAAATCCAGCCCATTATACACGCTCCCCTTCTTGCTCAGTGGTAATTGTTTTTAGTCCGATAACACCAGAAAGCAATAGTATAATCAATAAAATTTTAACCAAATCAAACGGCTCACCAAACAGTACAATTTCCAAGATTACTGTCCCAGCAGTACCCATTCCAGTAAAAACTGCATATGCCGTACCGACTGAAAGGCTTCTCGAAGCAATAATTAACAAATGCATACTCAAATAAATAGCAAAGGCAGTCAACACCCACGTTCCCAGGTTCGACGCGTACTTTAAGCCGATCACCCATCCTATCTCAAAGAGTCCAGCTAATAATACAATATTCCAGCTTCGGCTCATTTCACTCAAAACCTCCTATTAAAAAATCCCAGGAAAATATCCATCGATTAGATATCCTCCCGGGATTTTGTCCCTCCGTGTACACGTTCGTCGTGCGTTTTCTCTTGGACCAGACCAATCATTATTGCGGAACCCTAGAAAACTTTTATACAATTACTCGTATCATAACATATTGGTGTCTTTCTATTCCAAACCGGTCTAGTTAAGCTAATCCTTCGTTATCTTCACCTTTTTTATCTGGTAACCATCAATTTCCTCAACAATAAATTGATATCCTTCACCTTCGACAACTGTCCCCTTTTCCGCATCTACGTTATGTGTAATAATCCAGCCGCCAATTGTGTCGACCTCATCGTCCTCCAGCTCTGTCCCAAAATACGTATTAATTTCATCCAACAGGACTTTCCCTGCAACAATTGACGTATTATCATTTACTTTTTCAATCATTGGTTTTTCGTTGACATCAAACTCATCACGTATTTCACCAACGATTTCTTCAAGTATATCCTCCACTGTTACAAGTCCTGCCGTCCCACCATACTCGTCAATTACAATCGCCATATGAATACGTTCTTTTTGCATTTTAACCAATACTTGTTTAATCGGCGTGACTTCAGATACATGAATTACTGGTCGAATGAACTTCTCAATTGAGTCATGTTTCTGATTAATGTGTCCAGTGAAAATCTCCTTCAAGTTCACCAACCCAACAATGTGGTCCTTATCTCCATTTGCAACCGGATACCTGGTATATTGCCCTTCATGTATCACCTCAATATTTTCATCGAAGCTATCTTCTTTAAAAAAACAGATCATTTCGGTACGAGGTATCATAATTTCTTTGGCCAGACGTTCATCAAATTCAAAGATATTGTTCACGTACCTCATTTCTGATTGATTAATTTCACCACTCTTGTAGCTTTCTGACATAGTTAACCGTAGTTCTTCCTCAGAAAGTGCAACCTCTTGTTCATTCATCGATTTAAAACCAATCAATCGTGTGAGAAGCCTAGCAGATCCATTTAATGCCCAAATAAATGGATACATAATTTTATAAAAGAAAATAAGTGGTCTTGCCAAAGATAATGTCACCGCTTCTGCCTTCTGTATAGCTATAGTCTTGGGTGCTAATTCTCCCACAACCACATGTAAAAAGGTGATGATGAAAAAGGCAATTGCAATTGATATACCATGAGAAACCGCCGTATTTATTTCAAATTCATCTAAAATCGGCTGCAATAGACTAGCTACAGCAGGTTCACCAAGCCAGCCAATACCCAATGCTGTAACGGTTATCCCTAATTGACATGCAGATAAGTAAGCATCCAAATTATTGATTAGTTTCCTTGCATGCACTGCATTCTTATTTCCTTGTTCAATTAAGTGATCGATACGTGTTGTACGCACTTTTACAATAGCAAATTCAGTTGATACAAAAAACGCAGTCAGCAAAATTAAAATAGCTACTAATAGTAAATTAATAATTGTCATTAAAATCCCCTCACGTTTTACGGATAAATTACTCGTTTACTACATATCTTTTCATAAGGATAAATATGGACAAGATATGTGGTGAGATTCGTATATGTTTAAAAAAATAATATCTATCTTATTCGGCGGTGTTTTCATTGCTATTGGTGTTAATTATTTTGCTATCCCACATCACTTAGTAGACGGCGGAATTATTGGGTTAGGTCTAATTGCCAAATATACACTTGGGCTAAAACCAGGCTTAACAATTATTGTATTGAGTCTGCCATTATATATTTACGCATGGTTTCATTTTCGATCCTACTTTTATAATGGATTACACGGTTTATTGGTGACTTCGCTTCTTATCGACTATTTTCATCCATTATCGTCATGGCAAACGGCCCCAATACTTATAAGCGCAACCACCGGCGGTTTTCTGATTGGAACCGGTATCGGTATAATGCTATTAACAAAAACCAGTACAGGTGGAGTTGATCTTTTAGCATTAATGATTGCAAAATCAACCTCACTCAATGTAGGGATCATTATCTTTATTATTGATTGCATTGTTATATTGTTCGGCTGGACTATCATTCAGGAAACAACTATTATTTTTTCAAGCTTGATGGTTATCATGATTGGACTAACAACATTTACGATTACAAAGTATTATGCTAGTTAATAATAAGCAGCTAAAAGACCATTCTTTTAGCTGCTACGTTTCTATTTATCATTATCCTTAGGAACGGGTTCCTTTTTGATCATCTTAATAAACGATACAACAATTATGAGCAGAATGATTGTGAATGGCAGTGCTGATACTAGGGATGCTGTTTGCAGCGCATCCAATCCACCACCACCTGCAAGTAATAGCACAACAGCTATAGCAGTAATTAGTACTCCCCAAATCACTTTAACAGTCAGTGCAGGATTCAAGCTGCCTTTTGACGTCATACTACCTAGAATATATGTTGCTGAATCTGCAGATGTAACTAGGAATGTAAAGATTAGGAATATCGATAGCAGCGACAATATAGTTGCGAACGGTAAGTCACCAAATGCTTCAAATAACGCAACAGTCATATCCGCGTTTACAGCTTCAGCAATTTTGGTTCCATTAAACAAATCACTATGAATTGCTGTACCACCAAGAGCCGCTATCCATAAGCAGGCAATTAATGGAGGAACCACTAATACACCAAACACAAATTCGCGAATTGTTCTGCCTTTTGACACCCGGGCGACAAATGCACCTACAAATGGTGACCATGCTGTTGACCATGCCCAATAAAATACTGTCCATTCCCGAATCCACGTTTCTCCTGAATATGGTGTTAAGCGCAGACTATACTGAACAAAATTGGTTATGTAATCTCCCAAACCTAGTACAAAAGTATTCAGGATGAAAATAGTAGGACCTACAGCAAAAACAAAAGCAAGTAATACTAAACATAAAGCTAAATTTAAATTACTCAGCCATTTAATCCCCTTATTCAACCCCGTACTTGATGAAATTAAATAGGTAACAAGCATGACTCCTGCAATTGCCATTTGTACCCAAATCGAATTCGGGACATCAAATACACTTTTCAGACCACCATTCATTTGCATTATACCAAGTCCAAGCGACGTTGCTACACCCATAACAGTTGCAATAACTGCTAACGAGTCGATAGTTCCGCTTAACCCTTTGTTCTTACCAACAACCGGTTGGATTGCGGTGGAGATCAAACCTTTCTTCTCCTTTTTAAACTGCAGGAATGCAATTACCAAACCTACTATTGCAAACACCGACCACTGACTAACACCCCAGTGGAAAAAGGCATAGCCCATAGCAATTCTAGCTGCTTCTTCTGTTTGGGCGCCAATCTCCGGAAAGGGTGTTTCAAAGAAATGACTCATTGGTTCGGCAACACCCCAAAATACTAGACCAGCTCCGAATCCTGCTGAAAACAGCATGCCAATCCATGTAAAAAATGGATATTCAGGGCGGGAATCTTTGTCTCCAAGACGAACTTTTCCATATTTGCTAAACGAAATTCCAACTAAAAATAAAACAAAAATAAATACTGCTAAAGAATAAAACCAGCCAAAGTTAATGGTCGTAAATTTAAATAGATCGCCGGCCACTTCTCCAAACTTTTTCGGCATGATAGCTCCGATAATTACTAATAATGATACAAAGATTGCTGAGACGAAAAATACAGGATTTTTATAAGTATGTTTTTCCATAATTGTTCCTTTCTTGTGATAGTATTTTGATAAAATAGGATAATAATAAATAAGAGAAGAAATTAAGAGATATCATATGTAATTTAACCCGAAAAGGACAACTCTAAACGCCTTATTTTAATTACATCAACTCCTTTTAGGATAATAACATTTTTTACAAGGCTAATGGAACTTATAAAAGGCTTAATTTGATTTTTTTAGGCTCTTTTCTTAAGTTTTGTTGTTTTTAATCTTCGTAGTTGATATATAATGCGACAAACTTTTAACAAGTTTGAGACCAATCATGCCGCTCCGGAAATACACTTCGCTTTCCGTGGGCGGCTGATGAGCCTCCTTGCTCCTACGTCGCTGCGTAGTCTCATCTAGGCCTCAGCTCCCACAGGAGTCTACGTGTATTTCCTACGCTGGGACTGTTTACCTTGATTTTCTTAGCCATAGGGAACACTTCAACTTCTAATCAAGAAGCCTCTTCCAGTGGAGGCAGAATACGTAGACTCCTCGAAAATAAAAACCAATTTTCTCCGTGCGATGTAATGCTGCCGGAGCTTTCCTTGTCCTATTGGAACAGCACATTCCGAAGACCCGGAAAAAGCAATTATATGAAGGCCGACTAAAACCGTCCTTTGCGGACAACGTCGGCATACCCCTTGCCGGGGCAAGGAGGCTGAGGTCGTGCCCATGGAAAGCGAAGTATTCTGCCGAAACGAATGTAAGCACTCAGCCATCATTAGAACAAAAGAAAATCTTCACTAGTTCGCAGTTTACATAAACCACGACTAAGGTACATTGCTTGGGAACAGCGTAAAAAAACTTCCTTTATTTTTAACAAAATTTCCTGCTCCTTCCTTAATATCTGTTCATACGAAAAAATGGTCTCCGCATATTGGAGACCATCTTTGTTTGTTACAATTTTTCTGTAAAAGTTCCTTCAGAAATGAATGTTTCAACCTCGTTACGGTCGGAAGGTTTTTCTCGTTCCTGTAATTGTGGCTGCAGGTCTTCCCTTTCACCCTGATACCCAATTGCAACAATAGCATGAACCGAATAATTTCCAGGTATATTTAATACTTCTTTAGCCTTAGATTTGTCAAATCCACCCATAGCATGTGTTGCCAAACCTTTACGAGCTGCCTCCAAGGCTAGATAGCCCCACGCAGCACCTGTATCAAAAGCATGAGAAGGATTTTTTCCTCCCAAAAGTTCTGAATCGTTTTTGGAAACGACAGCTATCAGTACCGGTGCTTTTTCACACCATGCTACATTACCATCAAAGATAAACGAATGAAATTTTTCATGATCTGCTCCTGTACGTGCTATCACAAATCGCCATGGCTGAACATTAGCCGCTGATGGTGCCCATCGTGCTGCCTCTAAAACTGTGTGCAATACATTATCTGAAACTTCCTTATTTAAAAATGACCTTGGCGACCATCTCTTAATAAAAATAGGATCTATATCGTGAGATGCTTCCCGAAACTCTTTTAAATCATACATTGGTATGTGTGCCTCCTCTATTTTATATCTGTTGTTAATGTAATAGTTCCGAAAACCATTATACAATCCACACTTACTTTTTGTAACTAATATGCTCGCATTAGAAAACTTGGCTACTCGCCAGAATAATACTTCTTATTTGAACAGAGGGTGCTAGTCGCTGGCCGATGAGAAAGTTACATCCTATCTGCCGGAGATGGACGTGATTGATTTGGAAGTCCAGTTATCTATATTACACAAAATTTTGTGGTTTCTTAGACACTAAAAAAGATCTACCCTCGAAGGATAGATCTTTAAATTTAAAATCATTTTATACGGCGTACATGTCCGGCAAAGTGACTTTTCCAATAGCTGTTATTCATACTTGCGATTGCCAGCCCAGTACTATTCTGGGAACCAATGAATTTATCATTCCCTAAATATATACCGATATGTCCATTAGTTTTATAAGTATTAAAGAATACGAGGTCTCCTGGTTGAATATTACTATAAGAAACTTTACTGCCAGTATATTGTAATTGAGCAGTACTGGAAGGCACTGAAATTCCAGCCTGTGAGAATGCCCATGATATAAATCCAGAGCAATCAAAACCGCTTGGTGAGCCTCCACCCCAAACATATGGAGTTCCAAGATATGGCATTCCGGCATTCATCACTTCACTAAGACTCCCGCTTGGAGCTTTCTCTTCTTTTTTACTTAGAGTTGTCAGATTACCTCCGTCAGAGCTTGAAGATGATTCTGAACTGCTATGTACACTTCCTGAACGCTGATCTACTTCCCGATTGATTGTTACAAGACTTCTTTTCTCATCCTGCAAGTTAGATTTAAGTGCTCTAAGGCTCTGTTCCTTTTCTTTTAACTTCTTCTTATCAGCTTCATTTTGTTCCTTTTGTGCAAGGATGGTGTCTTTCATACCTTCCAATTCTGTTTTCATGTCCTTTAATTCGTCAAGCTTTTTCTCAGCAGATTCTTTTTTTTCTTCAAGAGCTGCCATATCTTCTTTTTGTTGTTTCATAAGCTTATTGTCCGATTCAGCTATTTTAGTAACTGCAGAAACCCGACCAATAAAGTCGCTGAAACTTTTTGAGCCAAAAATCACCTCAAGATAGTTAACGTCCCCACCGTTTTTTTGGTAGGATACCATACGATCTTTCAAAATCTCATTACGTACCTCTATATCTTCTTCCAAATCGTTAACTTCATTTTCAATCGTTTTGATTTCTTTTTTTGTATTTTTAATATTACCAGCGGTTTCATTCATTTTATCCTTATTTTGTTCCAGAGCATTGTTAACACTGTCTATTTTTTCGTTTAAATCCTCCAACTCTATCATTACATCGGCTATCTTCTCTTCAGCTTTTGATAGATTGGCATTTATTGTTGAACGTTCAGATTGTGAATTATCCGGTGTAGCGTAAACAGAATCAGCCAAGAATGTACTCCCTAAAATAACCACACCTGTTGTGGCTATTATACTTATCGTTTTTTTCATCTTTCTATTCCCCCGCTTCCCTGTATCTTTATGTAAAATTTTTCTCGTTTTTGTGGGTAAATTGCAATAATTTGATAAATAACTATAGATTATGTATCTATCTTTTTAGGTAATTCGTATTATATCATCTAAAAATGACATGAATGTAATAGAAACATTACAATTGTATTTCATTTTTAATAGTGTTCTGTAATAAAGAGGCGAATCGCACAACACCAGTCAAACTAACCCGTTCCTTAAACTAAAAATACTTACTAATTCCAAGCACAACATTACTAACCTACTGCAAAATACCCATATTTTTCATCTAATTCCGTATTAAGATTAAATCCACCCTTTTAAATTTCATTAGAATTGCTCGTCCTTTCGCCTTAATAGCAATGGTTTGTCTCACTTATGCAGTCAGAAAGTGCTTCTGCTTTTTTAATGAAAAGACACTCTCCCAAGTATCCATGCTGTTTCTATTTGGTAAACTGCTCTTCTTGCGTTTCCCCCTTATTCTTTGGACTCTTTAATGTCGCTCAACAACTAGTAAAACCAGCCCTTTTTCTTAAACCAAGAGTACATTCCTGACGCCAATCCAATCATGATTAACCACACTACCAAATACCCATATTTCTCATCTAATTCTGGCATGTAGGTGAAGTTCATCCCATAAACACCTACAATAAACGTCAATGGCATGAAAATAACTGATATTATTGTTAGTATCTGCATTGTTCTATTGGTCTGCTGTGCGTTTAGCGAAACATAACTATCCCTAATATCCTGCGTTATTTCACGATTTGATGCGATCATGTCAGCAACCTTTATTAAATGATCATGGATATCGGCAAAATATTCCTTTCTCACATCGCTCCCTTCCAAATGATGTGTGTTTAAAATATGGTATAGCAAATCACGCATCGGATGAACGGTTTGCCTTAGCTTAAGTAACTCTCCACGCCTGTCAAATAACTGTTCAAGCAAGTTCTCCATTGACAATTTCTTCATATTATTTTCAATTTCATTAATATGATCCTCAATTTCATGTACGATTGGAAAATAATTATCAACTACATTGTCCAGTACCTGGTGAAATATAAAATATTCACTTACGATGTCCTTATTTTTCATCCTTGGTAATCGACTCATTATTTCGTGAATAGTGTGTGATTCATGCTTATGAAACGTAACAATAAGCTTTTCTGCTATAAATATGTTTATTTCCAATTTTGACAGGCTGTGTCGATCAATCGAATGAATGACAAAAAAAGAATGCTTCTCATAATAGTCCAATTTTGGTCGTTGCTTATCATGCATGCAATCCTCAATTGCTAATGGATGAAAGTGAAAATAGGATTCCAGTAAGCTCATTTCACTATCTGACGGCCTTTCAAAATCAACCCAAGCCCATATATATTCGGACAGATCAAGCTCTTCCATCGTTATATTTTCTATAATTTCCTTATCCATTTTTTGGGCTAGTATGCTTATCATTTGGAAATCCTCTCTCATTTCTTATCTATACTTCTTTTGCCCTATTTAAGTATTTCTACACAAAAAAAGACACTCTCTGAAGAAAGTGTCCTAGCCATTCTTATTTAGTAAACTGCTCTTCTTCTGTTGACCCCTTTAACGCTCCAGTTGATGATTCTCCACCAGATATCACCTGAGCTACTTCATCAAAATATCCTGTTCCGACTTCCCTCTGGTGACGTGTTGCACTGTACCCAAAATCTTCGCTGGAAAATTCAGCTTGCTGCAATTCAGAGTATGCCGCCATTCCGTTATTTTTGTATTTCCTAGCAAGCTCAAACATGCTATGGTTTAACGCATGAAATCCAGCTAATGTTACAAATTGAAATTTATAGCCCATCTGAGCAAGTTCATCTTGGAAACTGGCCATTTCCTGCTCAGAAAGTTTGCGCTTCCAGTTAAAGGATGGTGAACAGTTATAGGCTAACAGTTTGCCAGGATATTTTTCATGAATAGCAGCGGCAAATTTTTGTGCCTCCTGCAGGTTAGGCTCCGATGTTTCACACCAGATTAGATCGGCATATGGTGCATAAGCAATCCCACGGGCAATCGCCTGATCGATTCCTGCTTTTGTTTTGAAAAATCCCTCCGACGTTCGTTCACCAGTCAAGAACGCTGCATCATAAGGGTCTACATCACTTGTAATTAAATCTGCCGCATTTGCATCTGTCCGGGCAATGATTAATGTCGGTGTTCCCATTACATCTGCAGCTAATCGTGCTGAAATTAGATTCCGCACTGCTGTCTGAGTAGGTAACAACACCTTTCCACCTAAATGACCACACTTCTTTTCCGATGAAAGCTGGTCTTCAAAATGTACAGCTGACGCACCTGCTTCAATCATGGATTTCATTAATTCAAAAACATTCAGCTGCCCCCCGAAACCAGCTTCCGCATCTGCGACAATTGGTGCAAACCAATCAATTGAATCATCACCTTCAGCATGATGGATTTGATCTGCACGTTGTAATGCCTGGTTAATTCGTTGCACAACATTCGGAACACTGTTAACTGGGTATAAACTCTGGTCCGGATACATCTGGCCGGACATATTGGCATCTGCCGCTACCTGCCAGCCGCTCAAATATATAGCCTTCAAGCCTGCCTTAACTTGCTGCACCGCTTGATTTCCTGTCAGTGCACCTAATGCATTCACATAATCATTATCACTATTAACCAAATTCCATAATTTTTCTGAACCTTTTTTTGCTAGCGTATGTTCAATATCTATTGATCCACGCAGCCGAACAACATCCTCAGCCCCATATGGTCGTTCTACATTGACCCACCGTATATTCTGATCCCAATCATTTTTAATTTGTTCTACCCGGTTACTTTCCATTATTAATGTCCCCTTTCATTAATTGTTTATATGCTGGTATTGTCAAGAATTCAGCGAAATCATCTCGCACGATAAGGTCCCTGAATAAACTGGAAGCTTCTTTATACTTTTCGTCTTCGAATTCTTCTTGTACTATTTCGTCAATCATTTTCAATGTAACGTTCCGCTGATCTTCAAGGATTCCCTTCGGATGACGAATCCATTGCCATAACTGGGCACGTGAAATTTCTGCTGTGGCAGCATCCTCCATTAAATGATTAATTGGAACAGCGCCACGTCCCTGAAGCCAAGCTGCTATATATTGAATACCTACCGTTATGTTTGTTCGTATTCCTTGTTCGGATATTTTTCCTTGAGGTACTTCCAGCAAATCTTCTCGTGAAACAACTACATCCTCCCGTTTCCTTGAAATTTGATTGGGCTCTGGCATTCTTTTGTCAAATATATCTTTTACAAACTGAACCATCCCTGGATGTGCAACCCATGTTCCGTCATGTCCGTCCGTTACTTCACGTTCCTTATCTGCACGTACTTTCTGAAATGAAGCTTCATTTGCTATTGGATCATTTTTCACTGGAATTTGTGCAGCCATTCCTCCTATTGCCGGTGCATTTCGCCGATGACAAGTCTTAATCGCAAGTAATGAGTATGCATGCATAAATGGAACATCCATTGTTACAGTAGAGCGATCTGGAAAAAGAACGTCTGGATTACGTTGAAACTTCTTTATAAAGCTGAAAATATAATCCCATCTGCCGCAATTGAGCCCTGCAGAATGCTCACGTAATTCATATAAGATTTCATCCATTTCAAAAGCTGCATTAATCGTTTCAATTAGTACAGTAGCTTTTATTGAACCTTGTGGTATAACAAGTTCATTCTGTGCAAAGACAAATACATCGTTCCAAAGGCGTGCCTCCAGGTGATTTTCAAGTTTCGGCAAATAAAAATAGGGGCCTGATCCACGCCTTAACAATTCTTTTGCATTGTGAAAAAAATAGAGTCCAAAATCTACGAAACTAGCAGAAACCGGATTTCCATTGATTGTAAGATTCTGTTCTTCAAGGTGCCATCCACGTGGACGTACTATTAACACAGCTGTACTATCATTTAACTTGTATTCCTTGCCATTATCTCCCTGAAAATCGATCTTTTTACGAATGGCATCTTTTAAATTTATTTGGCCATTCACTACATTTTCCCATGTCGGGGATGTTGCATCTTCAAAGTCTGCCATGAAAGTTTTAGCGCCTGAATTCAGTGCATTTATTACCATTTTCCGATCAACCGGACCAGTGATTTCAACTCGCCGGTCCTGTAAATCAGTTGGCAATTGGTCAATTGTCCATTCACTTTCTCGAATATCTTTTGTTTCTGGCAGAAAATCCATTTCCTGTTGCCCGTTTTGTAACTCGTTTCGAAGTTCTAACAACCTTTTTCTTCTTTCTTCAAAATGAATATGAAGTTTCGCGATAAAGTTCAAAGCATCATTTGTTAGCACTTCATCAAATTTCTTACCCAATTGATTATTTATTCGTACTTTTTCATTTTTCGTCAGCATCAATTCACACCTTCCTTGTTATAACACAATAACTTAATTTAAATATTGTTATATAACAATATATTCAAAAAAATTTACTCTTCCTTTTTTGACAGGCAATAATCACATTCTAATGTGTAGCTGCGGTCGTCAATTTGCTTTCCGCACTCCGGGCATATTGGGGTATTCAATGTATTTCCTCCTCCCTTTTATATAACAGATTTGATATTATTTAATTGTTATAATACAGTCTATGTGTTTTTTTAAAAAAATGCAACCCTTTTTTTGAAAAATTTGATTTTCTTTTGAAAGCTAATGGAGAGTACCTTTGTCTACTTACACTATAGACCGAAAAAAGTTATCTTTTTTTAAAAGTAAAGTGAGTCAATTTCATATAACTATCATTTTTCCTAATGATTTTAGCCTTGAGATGCCCACGAGAAACGTCCGCCTGCAGTGGCAAATCAACAAGCCTAGCACATTTCCGGGTACTGGTTTATCTTTAAATTATGTAATTGAATCAAGAGTAAAGTAAAAAAAAGATTTGCAAATTGGCCAAACTATGGAAGAATATGATATGAATCATAATTTGGAGTGAATCAGAATATGAAGCATTTTAATTTCCCTGGCAGCAGGGTTGTCAAAACTGGTGTGGCTATTTTTATAACTGCATGGATTTGTGTTCTATTAGAATGGCCGCCCGTTTTTGCTGTTATAACAGCTATTGTTACGATTGAACCAACTGTTTCAGACTCAATTAAAAAAGGACTTATTCGTTTTCCCGCATCTGCAATCGGATCGGCATATGCGGTCCTATTTATATCGATTTTTGGTAATTCACCACTTACCTATTCACTTGCAGCTGTGTTTACAATTGCTACATGTTTCAAATTTAAATTGCATGCAGGTCTGCTAGTTGCAACACTTACCGCTGTTGCAATGGTTGAAGTTATTCATAGCAATTATTTAATATCATTTTTTATCCGATTAGGTACTACAACGACAGGGTTAGTCGTCTCGACTGCCATTAACATGTTTGTTTTGCCGCCAGACTATACCAAAGATATTATTCAAAAGATACAAGAGATCCGAAAAAGAACAGGGGTTGTCATAGAAGAAGTATTCCGGGATATTTTGGAGGAAAAAGATAATGAAATACAGACTGCTGATCAGAAGCAGGTCGACCAGCTGGATAAAACAATTCATCAAACAGAAACCTTAATCCGTTTTCAAAGAGAAGAAACTAAGTACCACCCTTTGGTCGGAACGGAAAAGGCTCAATTCCAATCTGCACAGAATCATCTATTTCGGTTACGACTCATTCATTATCATATCGATAATCTAATTAATACACCGCTGAAAACCATTTCATGGTCAAGGGAAGAACGAACGGACATATTAAAAGCTGTATCAGAGCTATCTTATTCATTGCAAAATAAAACCAATTATACGTCTGCAAAACACCATAAGCAGCTCAAGCAATTAACGGAAATTTTCTGGGATGACAATGAGGAGATAACTAAAAAAAGTGATGTTCATCCAACCACCTTTCCTCCCGAATTAATTATATTATATGAACTCGTTTCCATTTATAACTTGGTCGAACGATATTACAAAAAGCCGGGGACATAACCTGAAATTTAACTTTAAAAACGAATAATAACAGGAATGGATGTTTAGAATGGTCGTTTTTTTATGGTTGGATTTAATATGTAGTTGATAAAAAATGCGAACTAACTGCTGGAGTAATCTTTATAAACTCTCGTCCCGCCGTCCGGCATCGCTACGGGCGGATGCGCACCTTAGGGCACGGCCTAAGCCTCCTTGCCCCGGCAAGGGGTATGCCGACGTTGTCCGCAAAGGACGGTTTTAGTCGCCTTCATTTAGTTGCTCTGCGGGGTCTTAGGACACGTGCTATTCCCGCTGGAGTCACCGCCCTCCGCTCACCCGGACTAGTGTAGTGCTGTCACGGAATTTATTCTATAGCGATTCCTACTCCTATCAACAGCGGAGGAAATACACGGAGACTCCTGTGGGAGCTGAGGCCTAGATGAGACTACGCAGCGACGTAGGAGCAAGGAGGCTCATCAGCCGCCCACGGAAAGCGAAGTGTATTTCC